>JBDTOZ010000091.1:0-3025 GCA_039932995.1 Acidobacteriota bacterium
GACCCGACCCGACCGCGCTGCTCAACGCAACTGCCGGAACATCTCCGGCACGAAGTCGCCGTCGCTGGCTTCGCGTGCGGCCAGGGCGATCTGGAACTCCATCACGTCGGACGGCACCGGAGTCTGATAGCCGTCGAGGACGTCCTTGAGGGCGGCCGTGGCGGTCAGTCCTTCGGTACGCATGGAGCGATAGAGTTTCACGGCGATGGCTTCGGCGGCGCCCGGTGTCAGGAGCTTCGGGATCAAGGGCTCGATGGCAGCGTAGTCGGCGTCGTGCAGCTCCACGCCGCGCCGCTTGGCGAGAGCGCGGATGAGGGAGAACCCTTCGGCGGGTGACGTGGTGGGAAAGATCGGGATCTTCACATCGACGCGCCCGGGGCGTTTCAAATCCACTTCGATCAGGTCGGGGCGGCTGGAGGCCAGGATCCAGACGATGCGTCCGCGATTGGCGGGGTTGCTCATCTGCTCGGCGAACATGCCGTAGATGCGGCCGGAGAGGCCGGAGTCGTTCGAGCCGGCGTCGCGTTTGCCGAGAGCCTGATCCGCTTCGTCGATGAACACGAAACAGCGTCCCAGTCCTTTGAGCAGGCGGAAGATCTTTTCGAGATTCCCCTCCGTGCTGCCCACCCACTTGTCGCGGAAGTTCTTCAGCTTCACCACCGGCACGCCCGCCTCGCCGGCCAGGCATTCGACGAGAAACGTCTTGCCGGTGCCGACAGGGCCACAGAGCAGGTAGCCCATGGGCAGTGCTTCGAGGTCGTTCATGCGCCAGAGCTTCATGTCCTGACGCAGCCAGGTCTTCAGTTTCTCCTGCGCATGGATGTCGTCGAGAGTGCGTTTCGACTCGATGAACTCGATCAGGCCCGCGGAGTCTTTTTCGACGAGCTCCTTGCGCATCATCACCAGATCCTTGGCATGGAGCGCTTCCTTCGCGTGCGACTTCATGCGCAGGAGGTTTTCCACCGAGGTGAGCGTGGAGCCGGTCAGCTGATGGGCGAGCGGCTCATAGGCGGGTGCGAACTCGGCCAGTGCCACCGCGTGATCCTTTGCCAGAAAGGCGATGGCGTTGGAGAGCTCGGCGGCGGAAGGCAAGGGCACTTCGATGGAAGCGGCGCGGGGGTGATTGACGAGCAGGGGGTGGAGATCGTTGAGGTTCTCGGTGATGAGGAAGGTGGCCAGGGCGTGGCGCGTGAGCGCATCGTCCGCCGCCCAGTCGCGCATGAGCAGGGCCAGCGCGCTGAGATCGTAATTGAGGGCGCCGGGGAGGGCCGGGGCCACCAGGTGCGCGGCTTTCATCACGAAGCCGATCTGGAACGAGTCCTGGCCCAGCCGGGCCAGGTTCGCGGCGTAGCGGAAGAAGCGGGTCAGCCATTCGGTGGCCTGACGGGGCGCGCGCGGAAGCTCGGGCAGGTCGCGGTACCCGGGCCACTGCTGGACGATCTCTCCCCCCTTTTCGATGCGTACCCCATTGCCGAGGTCGTAGCTGAGCACCACGTCGAAGCGGGGCAGGATCACGCGCGTGAGGAACTCGTACAGCGAACCGAGCGTGTGTCCTCCCGATGGAGCGTCGAGGAGGAAGCGGTCGTTCACGTTTCCGTAGAGCAGGAACTGATTGGCCGCATGGCTCTGATAGAGCGCGACGAGCCTGTCGGCCCAGGGAGGAAGAAGCATGGCCCATGGTCTCACGGTGGCCGTCCCGGGATGGAATGAGGCGCGCCTCCTGCGAGGCGGACCCCGTTGCATGCACTCCGCGACTTTGTGCGCAGCGCGGACTCTCCACCTTCGGGGTTCACCGCTCTGACACGGCCGGCGGCCTGCGCAGCTCATAAGATCCCGGCACAACAAGTGAGGTGAGGCAATGAGCAGACGTCGTTCCTGGGGCGCCAACGTTGTACCGCGGTTGCTGGTCGTGCTGTTGCCGATCGCTCTTCTCTCTCCACGCGTGGCCGCGCAGGTCCCGGGATTGACGGCCCCGGAGGTGAGTCCGGCGGCGACGGTGTCCCAGGTCGTTGGACTGACGACGTTGGAGGTCTCGTATCACCGTCCGGCCGCGAACGGGCGGGCGGTCTGGGGCGCGCTGGTGCCGTTCGGACAGGTCTGGCGTGCAGGCGCGAACGAGAACACGACCTTCACCGTTTCCACGCCGGTCACGGTGAACGGCACCACGCTCGGCGCCGGAACGTACGGCTTGCACATGATCCCGACCGCCACCACCTGGACGGTGATCTTCAGTCGCGAGGCGGGCGCCTGGGGCAGTTTCAGCTATGACGAGAAGGAAGACGTGGCGCGCGTGACCGTGAAGCCGGAGGCTGCGCCGCAGCAGGAACGTCTCGGCTATTCGTTCGATGAGCCGACTGCGGATGCGGTCACTCTGGCGATGCGCTGGGAGAAGCTCCGCGTTCCGATTCCGATCAAGATCGACCTGGGGCGCACGGTGCTGGACACCTACAAGGCGCAACTGCGAGGCCTGCCACGATTCGGGTGGCAGGGCTGGAACCAGGCCGCGAACTGGGCCGCGGAGAACGGCATCGACCTCGCCGACGCACTGGTCTGGGTGGATCGCTCGGTCAACATGAACCGGAACTTCACCAACCTTCGCACGAAGTCTCTGGTGCTGGCCAAGAAGGGGGACCAGGCCGCGGCCGCGACGATCCTCCAGGAAGCGATGTCCATGGCCACGGACGGAGATCAACGCCTACGGCTATCAGCTCCTCGGGCAGCGGAAAGTGGACGAGGCCCTGGCCATGTTCGAGAAGAACGTCCGCGATCATCCCGATTCCTGGAATGCGCTGGACAGTCTCGCCGAGGCGTACGTGGCCAAGGGTGAACGGCAGAAAGCGCTCGAGTACTACACCAAAGCCATGAACATGACCACCGTCGACCTGCAGAAGACGCGCATTGCCGGAGCCATCGAACAACTCAAGAAGCAATGACGGAATGTCGCATGCGGCTTGTACTCGGGAACCGTTGGCAGGACGACGCGCAGCGCGGTGTAGCCGCAAACCAAGCCGCGTAGCCGAGGAGC
>JBDTOZ010000092.1:0-2460 GCA_039932995.1 Acidobacteriota bacterium
TGGAGTTCCTGCTCATCAACCACCCGCTGGACTGTCCGATCTGCGACAAGGCCGGTGAGTGCCCGCTGCAGGATTACTCCTTCAACTACGGCTCCGTGGACTCACGCTACGGCGAGTTCAAACGCACCTATCCCGGCATGGATCGGACGGCCATCGGCCCTCACGTGATCCAGAACATGAACCGCTGCATCCACTGCACGCGCTGCATTCGCTTCACCGCGGAGATCACCGGCACCAGCGAGCTGGCCTTCTTCAAGCGCGGCGCGTCGACGGAAGTGGGCGTCTTCCCCGGCACCCCCCTCGACAACTGGATGAGTGCCTGCGTCACCGACATCTGTCCCACCGGCGCGCTCACACCCCGCGAGTTCCGCTTCGAGTCACGGGTCTGGAACCTCGGCTCCACGGAATCGGTCTGCAACGGCTGCGACGTCGGCTGCAACCTCTTCATCGGGCACCGCAACGGCCAGGTCTACCGCTATCGCCCGCGCGTCAATCCGGAAGTCAACGATCACTGGCTGTGCGACTACGGCCGCTTTTCTTACGAGCAGTACGAGACCGACCGCGTGGTCGTGCCCAAGGTGCGCACGGACGACGACTACCTGGGCATCTCCACGTGGGAAGAAGCGCTGGACTCGATCGAGAAGGCCTTCCGAGGGGCTGCCAGGGTGGCCGCCATCGCCTCCCCGCAGATGACCAGCGAAGAAGCATGGATGGCCAAGGCCCTCTTCGAGAAGGCCGGCGCCACGATCGGCCTGATGGTCGATCCGATCGGCCCGATCAAGATGAAGTCCCGCACGGAGTGGATCATCGGGGAGCAGGGTGCCCCGAACTTCCGCGGCGTGGCCGCGGTCCTGAGCGAAACCGACGCGCATCCTCTCGACACCGACTATTCCGGCGTGGACGTCCTCTACATCTGCGACGCCCGGGCCAGCGACCGCATGAGCGATCCGGCGGTCGTGGCCAACCTGCGCAAGGCCAAGTTCCTCATCGTGCATTCGTGGGATGCCACCCATCCCCTCACCGAAGTCGCGGACGTCCTCATTCCCGGAACGATCCTGGCGGAAAAGGAAGGGACGTTCACGAACCTGCAGGGCAAAGTGCAGAGGATCCATCAGGCCTTCCCGCCCAAAGGGCAGGCCGAGACGGATCTGGAAGCGCTCCGCCGTGTCGGGGCCCGGCTCTTTCCGGCCGCCGACGAGTTTCGCAGCGCCGACGCGATGGACGTCTTCGAGAGCCTGCGCGCGGAGGAGGTCCCGGCGTAATGGCCTTCGATCTCACCGACGTCCTCCTCTCCGTTCTGAAGATCGCCGTGATCCTCGGGATCTGGCTGAACATCACCCCGATCATGGTGTGGGTGGAGCGCCGCGGCAGTGCCCTCATCCAGGACCGGCCCGGTCCCAATCGTGTCGGCCCCTTCGGACTTCTGCAGTCGTTCGCCGACGCGCTGAAGTTCCTCATGAAGGAAGACATCGTCCCGGCCCAGGCCCACAAGTGGCTGTACACGATGGCCCCGGCGTTCGGACTCCTCCCCGCACTGACCACCATCGCGGTCGTGCCGTGGGGGCGCGGGTTCCTGATTCCGGAGATGACCATTCTGGGCCGCCATCTCTTCGTGGGCGGCCGCTGGTTCGAGCCGATCATCGCCGACGTCAGCGCCGGCATTCTGGTGGTTTTCGCCCTGGCCTCGCTCAGCGTTTACGGCATCACCATCGCCGGCTGGGCCTCGTCGAACAAGTACTCGATGTTCGGTGCCCTGCGCGCCACCGCGCAGATGATCTCGTATGAGCTCTCCCTGACGCTGGCGGCCGTGAGTGTGCTCCTGGCGGCCGGCTCCCTGCGCCTGACCGACGTCGTGGCGCGGCAGACCGGGACCTTCGTCCTCTTCGACACCCTGCACCTGCCGGCCTGGAACATCCTCTCGCCGGCCATGTGGCTCAGCTTCGTGATCTTCTTCGTCTCCGGATTCGCCGAGACGAACCGCCTCCCCTTCGACTTCGCGGAAGCGGAAGCGGAATTGGTGGCCGGCTATCACACCGAATACTCGTCGATGAAGTTCGCGCTCTTCTTCATGGCCGAGTACATGGCCATGGGAACCATGTCCGCGCTGATCACGACGCTCTACCTCGGCGGCTGGGACATTCCCTGGTACAACGAGCCGGCCACGTTCCTGGCCTTCTTCCTGTCGTTCCTGATGTTCATGGCCAAGTGGAGCTTCCTGATGTTCTTCTTCGTCTGGGTCCGCTGGACGATCCCCCGCCTCAAGTACGACATCCTCATGCGCATCGGCTGGAAGGTGTTTCTCCCTCTGGCCATCGTGAACATCGTGATCGTGGCCGCGTTCATCGCCGGAGGATGGCTGTGAGCCGGTTGGCGGTTGGCGGTTGGCGGTTGGCGGGGGCAGGAAGCCACCGCCCTGCCACGACTACCGTCACGCGACGCTCTCCCGCCAACCGCCAACCG
>JBDTOZ010000093.1:0-5754 GCA_039932995.1 Acidobacteriota bacterium
GGCCTAGCCTTGGGCACGTGCGGTCGCTCCGTCGGTGCGTCCTCGCGAAAACTTTTTGCCGCGCTATACCAAGCCGTCACGGCCGCTGGCCGTTTGCCGGTCGGAGTATGCTTCCGCACCTCATGAGAAAACTGGTGATGATGTCGGCGGCCTTGGTCACGGGCTTCCTGGGCATCGCCGCGACGTTCCTGCCGCACGAGCTACTCCAACGTCTCGGCTACGCCGGCGATTCGGTGCTGCCGCTTCTGATCCAACTCCTCGGCGCCACGTATCTGGCTTTCGCCATCCTCGACTGGGTCACCAAGGACAGCCTGATCGGCGGCATCTACAACCGCCCGATCGCCCTGGCCAACCTCGTCCACTTCACAAGCGGCGCGCTGGCGCTGGCGAAGGGCGTGTTCGCGCATCCCGAGGCGGCCGTCTTCTGGCCGCTCACGGTCATCTACTGGATCCTGGCCGTGGCCTTCGCGGTGGTGACGTTCACCAGCCCGGTGAAGCCGGTGGATTGAGACTCTCGCCCGCGTGTCCTCTTCACTCGAGAAGGGCGGCAGGGAGCGGCAGGCAGCCTCTGTGGAGCGGTGGACTTTAGTCCACCGGGCACTCGCGACGCGCGTGCCGAAGCCGGGTGAGGCGCTCGGGACGGCCCGTGCCGGGAGCCTCGTTCCGTGACGCCGCCGCGACGGCAGAGGGGAGTATCTCGCAAGAGCCTGGCAGGCTAAAGCCTACCGCTCCACAGGCACGTCTCCTCCCGACCCGCGCGTGATCGATCTCCAGCGGGCCAGCGGTCCCTCGGACCGGCGAGGCCGCACTCGAGTGCGGATCTTCCTCGCGTACGATGTCCCTGATGAGGCGCGTGTGGATTGCCATCGCCGGCGGGGTCGTGGTGACGATTCTGCTCGCGTCCGGCGTGGCCGGGACGTTGGAGCTGCCGGCGCGCGATCTGGCGCTTCGGCTCCTGCCGCGGCGAGCGGCGAGCGGGACGGTCGTCGTGGCCGTCGATGAGCAGTCGCTGCGCGAGCATCGTCCCTGGCCGTGGCCTCGCGCGGACCTGGCCAGAATCGTCGAGCGTTGCGCGGACGCGGGCGCGCGGGGGGTGGTCCTGGACATCCTGCTCAGCGAGCCCCGACCCGGCGACGAGGAACTGGCGCGGGCGTTACGCCGGCTGCCGACGGCCTCGGTGGCCGTGCTCGTGGAGAACGAGCAGTGGCTCATCCCTTCGCCTCCGCTCCGCGCCGCAACGGTCATCGCGCACGGCAACTTCGAGCTCGATCACGACGGCATCCTGCGCAGCTTCGCCTCGACCAAGCAGAACGGGCAGACCGCGTACACCGCGCTGTCGCTGGAGGCGGCCTCGATGCTGCGGCGGGTCTCGGTTCCCGTGGGCCGGACCGTCGCGCCCGCGTTTCGCACGCCTCCGCACACCGTCCCGCGCGTGCGCGCCTCCGACGTGATTCACGGCCGTGCCCTCGGCGATGCGCTTCGCAACCGGATCGTCTTCGTCGGACCCACGGCCCTCGGCCTTGGCGATCGTGTCTTGACCCCGGTTTCCGACTCGCTCGCTCCCGATGCCGGCGTCACCGTCCACGCCGCGGCCACCGAGTCGCTCCTCCGCGACGAGCAGATCCGCGCGCTTTCCCCGATCACCGGCGGCGCGCTGGCGGCGGTGGCCATGGCCATCGTCCTGCACACCCATCGACGTTCGCGCGGACAGCGACTGGCGATCGCAGGACTGCTTGCCCTCTCGATCGTGGCAGGCGGACAGCTCCTGCTCGGCAGCAGTGGGCACGCGCTGCCGTTCATCACCCTGCTCGCCACGGTGGTGCTCACAGCGGCCGGTGTGGAGACCACGTCGATGAACGCGTCGCTGGAAGACATCGCCACGAAACTCGCCCAGCAGCGAGCACACGATGTTGAGTCGAAGCGCCTCCTCGCGCACGAGCTGAAGACGCCCCTGGCCTCGATGCGCAGTCTCACGCAGTTGCTCTCCGGTTTCACGCTCACGGAAGGAGAGCGGCGACGCGTGGCCGTCCTGCTGGAGGCCGAAGCGGGGAAGCTGCAGACGATGGTGGAGGCGCTGCTCGATCTGGAACGCCTGCCGCTCCGTGACTTTCACGCTTCGTCGTCCGTCATCGATCTGGGAGCTCTGGTCGCAGACAGGGTGGAGGTGCTGCGGGCCTCGGCCGGCCGGGCCGTCCACCTCACGGCCGCGCCGGACCTCTTCGTGCGCGCTGATGCGATGCTGCTGGAGCGGGTGATCGATAATCTGGTGGGCAATGCACTGAAGTACACGAAGCCGCCGATCGACGTGCGAGTGAGTGGTGTGAGCGGCGAGGTGGTGCTGGAAGTCGAAGACGGCGGCGAAGGAATCGCGGCTGCCGATCGTGAGCGGATCTTCCAGCGGTTCTTTCGCGGCTCGACCGCGGGAGGGACGGTGGGGCTTGGATTGGGATTGTCCTTGGTTGCGGAAGTGGCAAGGTGGCATGGCGGGTCGGTGGCGGCGCATGCGGGCGCGGACGGCGGCGCGCTGTTTCGCATGACCCTTCCGCGGGCCGGGAACAGGGGAGAGGTCTGATGGCGGCAGTGCTGGTGGTGGATGACGATGCCGGGATCCGCGAGAGTGCGGTGATGGCTCTGCGCAAGGTGGGACATCGCACGCTCGAGGCGGCGGACGTTCCCTCGGCGCTGGAGGTGTTGCGCGGACATCGCGTGGACGTCGTGGTCAGCGACATCTACATGCCCGGGGACGACGGGCTGACTCTGCTCAAGCACATCTCCGCACGGCCCGATCCGCCGAAGGTCATCCTCATCACCGCACGTGGGAGCATCGAGACGACGGCACTGGCGCAGCGCATCGGCGCGTTCGATTACCTGGCCAAACCGTTCGACCTCTCCGAGCTCATCGACCGCGTGGCCGCGGCCGCGCGGCGCACAGACGGCGCGCCGGCCATCGTCGAGGAGCCTCCGGCCTCGCGCATCATCGGCACACACGGCTCGATGGTCGAGATGTACAAGGCCATCTCGCGCGTGGCCCCGGCCTCGGTGCCGGTGCTCATCCGCGGCGAGAGCGGAAGCGGCAAGGAGTTGGTGGCCCAGTCGATCCACGACCTGGGCGATCGCGGCTCGGGTCCTTTCATCGCCATCAACTGCGGCGCCTTGCCCGACACACTGTTGGAGAGCGAGTTGTTCGGATCGGTGCGTGGCGCCTTTACCGATGCCCGTCATGATCGCCGCGGGGCTCTTTCGCGCGCCGACGGCGGCACGCTGTTCCTCGACGAGATCGGGGACATCTCGCCGGCCTTTCAGGTCAAGCTGCTGCGTTTCCTCCAGGACGGCATCGTCACGCCGCTGGGCTCGGAGAAGAGTCATCGCGTCTCCGTGCGCGTCGTGGCTGCCACGCACCGCGACCTGAAGCAACGGGTGGCCGAGGGCTCTTTCCGTGAGGACTTGTACTACCGCCTGGCCGGCTATGAGATTGAAGTCCCTCCGTTGCGCCAGCGCACGTCGGACATTCCGATGCTCGTCGAGCACTTCCGGCGCAGGATCGCCGAGGAGAGCAAGCGCGAGGTACCCGGGCCGACGCAGACCGTGCTCGATCTTCTGGGCGCGTACGCGTGGCCCGGCAATGTGCGTCAACTCGAACAGCTCCTGCGCCGCGTGGTCATCGATACGGGAGGACTCACCGATGCGGAGGCCATGACCGCGGTCTTGCGAGGAAGCTCGCCGCGTGAGGCCGCGGCGGGTAGCGCCGCCAGCCCGGGGCCGCCGGCCGAGGACGAGCTGGTGTCGCTGGACGAGGCGGAGCGCCGGCACATCGTGGCGGTGCTCCGCGCCACGGCCGGGAATCAGACGCAGGCGGCGTTCATTCTGGGCATCGAGCGTAAAACCCTTGCGCGCAAGCTGAAGAAGCTCGAGATTCCGATCGAGTGATGGTCCGCTGTTCTATGGAAAAATGAGAACGTCTATGAAATCAGCCGCGGTCTTTCTGAGCGCACTCGTCTCCATCAGCGCAATGGCGCAGCAACCGGCCATCGAGTACCGGTTCGACGAGGTCGAGCGCAAAGTCCTGCTCACCTCCGGCACCGCCGAAACGCGGGTCACGGCCGGGCAACGCGCGCACAGTGGCGACAAGGTGGAGACCGGCTGGTTCTCGAGGACTCTCATCGCCTCGGAGGGACACCGGGCCAGCTTCGAGCTGTTCAGCTCCACCGAGGTCACGCTGGCCAGCGATACGCCGGGCGTCATCCTCACGCTCGACCGGGGACGGATCCGCGCGGCCTTCGACAAGATCGTCGGCAGCGAGCCGCGCATTGTGAAGACGCCGGGCGCGCTCCTGGCGGTTCGCGGCACGGAGTTCGACGTGCGTGTGGACGGGAAAGGGGAGACCACGGTCGACGTCTTCGAGGGCATCGTCGAGATCCGGTCGCCTCTGCGCAACGAGCCGATGTTCGTGCGTGCAGGAGAGCAGGGGGCGTTCGGACGGGAGCGCCCGCCGTCGACGCGGCCGATGCCGGAGCAGCGCCAGCGGGAGCGTGCTCGCGAAGAAGAGCAGCGACATGGTGGAGGCAACGAGAATCGTCCTCCCGGCGAAACGCGACCGGAGCCGCACCCGGGACGAGGTGAGGGAGAGCCATCCGGAGCGCCGCCGATGAGACCGGCCAGTCCGCCGCCTCCGCCTCCCCACCGCCCGCCCGCGTCATTCTGACCCGCGTGTTCGAGTTATTTTGACTCGTGAAACAGGGTGCTCTCCTCTAGGCGAGGCGTGGCACCGCCATTGTGTCTGTGATCCCCCCAACTGACGGGCTGAACCCGCAGAAAAGGAGAAAACAGCACATGAAGAGAATCGCAATCGCAGCTCTTGCACTGATGATGACGGCGGGGATCGCCGGCGCCAACGGGCGTGGACCGGGTGGGCCGGGACCGGGCGGCAATGACGGCGGGCCGGGCGGCGGCAACACCATCGTGGCCGCGGACGGCACGATCATCGTGATGCGCGTGGTGACGGACAGCGCCACCGACACGTCGTCCACGCAGCTCGTCGCCGTGACGCCGTCGGGAGCGACCGCGTGGACCGCGACGCTGACCGGCAACCGTGACGCGCACCTCCTGCTCTCCGGCAGCAACCTGCTTTCGGTCGCCGTCACCGCGGCCACGGACACCACCGCCGCTTCCTCGATGATCACCGCGCGCTCCGTGTCGACGGGCGCCGCGGCCTGGACGACCACCCTGGCCGGCCGCATCACCGACCTCGAGCCGTTCAGCGGCGGCACCTACGCCATCGCGGTCACGCCCGCCGCCACGACGGGCGGCACCGCCACCCGCTCCCTCATCGCCATCAGCAACAGCGGCGCGACTCTCTGGACCGTTGCGTTGTAACCATCCCTTCCTCGAAGGGCGGCGCCAGCCGCCCTTTCTGAGGTTTGTCCATTGGTCGCGGGAAGTGCGCCGGGCAGAATGCCCGCGCCCCCTGGCTCATCGCGCCAACGCGCTCCGGTAAGGGGGCCGCGGGCATCCTGCCCGCGGTGGACTCTCGTCTGGTGGAGCGGTGGACACTAGTCCACCGGGCACTCGCGACGAGTGAGCCGTGAGCCATGTGAGTTTTCTCGCCACGCTCGTGCCGAGAGCCGCGAAGGGCAGAGGGCCGATCCTCGCGAGAGCGACGGTGGACTCAAGTCCACCGCTCCACTGGAGTGTGGCCATTTGACGCGGGAAGTGCGCCGGGCAGGATGCCCGCGCCCCATGGCTCATCGCGCCAAG
>JBDTOZ010000094.1:0-4645 GCA_039932995.1 Acidobacteriota bacterium
GACAGAAACCCGCCGGCCTCTCTCACATTCCGAGGGACGGCCCCTCCCGGGCCAATCGGTAACGCACTGGTAACTGGCAACTGACGCCGGGCAGGGCTATCCTCGCCCCCCATGCGCCGCACCCTCCTGCTCGCTCTCACCCTCTTCGTGGCCGTGGCCGTCTTTGCCAAGGACGCCTCGCAGCTCGAGCTCTCCCTCCGCCGGCTCGGCGTGGTTGGGGGCGCTCTCTACGTGGCCGCCCATCCCGACGACGAGAACACGGCCATGCTCTCCTGGCTGGTCAGCGACCGGCTCGTGCGCACGGCCTACCTCTCGGTCACGCGCGGCGACGGGGGCCAGAACCTCATCGGCAACGAGACCGGGCCGCTCCTGGGCGTGATCCGCACGCAGGAGCTCCTGGCCGCGCGACGCATCGACAACGCCCAGCAGATGTTCACCCGCGCCATCGACTTCGGCTACTCCAAGACTCCGCAGGAGACCCTGGCCATCTGGGGCCATGACGAAGTGCTGGCCGACGTGGTCTGGGCCATCCGCCGCTTCCAGCCGGATGTCATCATCACCCGCTTCCCCATCACCGGCGAAGGCGGCCACGGCCACCACACGGCCTCGGCCATGCTCGCCGAAGAAGCCTTCGTGGCCGCGGCCGACCCCACGCGCTTTCCCGAGCAGCTCCAGTACGTCTCCACCTGGCAGGCGAAACGGATCTTCTGGAACCGCTTCTCCTTCGGCCGTCCCATCGATCCCGCCGATCCCTCCGTCGCCAAATCGCTGCGCGTCGACCTGGGCAGCTACAACCCGCTCCTCGGCCGCGCCTACACCGAGATCGCCGCCGAGAGCCGCAGCCAGCACAAGAGCCAGGGCTTCGGTTCCGCCGAGCGTCGCGGGGAATCGATCAACTATTACGACCTCCGCAACGGCGCTCCGGCCGCCACCGATCTCTTCGAAGGGATCGACACGAGCTGGTCCCGCTATCCGGGCGGCGCCGAGGTGGGAACACTCCTGCAACGCGCGTCCGGCACCTTCGACCGCAACAAGCCGGGTGCGAGCGTCCCCGTTCTGCTGGAAGCGCTCCGGGCCCTCGAACGGCTCGCGGCCACGCCGGAGTGGTCGATCCAGAAGAAACCGTGGCTGCCGGCCAAGAAGCAAGACGTGCTGGAGGCCATCCGCAACGCCGCCGGCATCGCCATCGATGTGGCCGCCGCCGACTCCGCCGTCGCACCGGGTGGCAAGCTCCCCCTGAGCGTGACCGTCGTCAACCGCTCCGACTATCCCTTCCGCCTCTCCATGGTCGCTTCGCGCTACGCGAAACCGAGCAAGGCCCCCGGTACGCCGCTGCTCTACAACAAGCCGGTCAAGGTCGACCTCGAGCTCGAGCTGGACACGCCACACGCCAGCTCGCAGCCATACTGGCTCGAGCAGGCTCCAGGGAAAGGCCTCTACACCGTGGCGCAACAGCCACTCATCGGACAGCCCGACAGCGCGGCGCCGCTCTCGCTCAACGTCACGCTCGACGATTCGCAGACGAACACGCTCGTGTTCAACGTCCCGGTCGTCTATCGCTGGACGGACCCGGTCAAGGGCGAGCAGATCCGCGACGTGGACGTGCTGCCGCCCGTGTCCGTGAAGATGGGCTCCAAGGTCTATCTCTTCCCCGACGCCAAGGCGCGGCCCGTGAGCGTGGCCCTGCGCGGCTACGCTCCGGCGGAAGGAAACGTGAGACTGATGTTGCCGGCGGGCTGGACGGCGGAGCCCGCCTCGGTGCCGGTGAAGATCGCCGGGAAGGACGATGAAGCGCTGGCGACGTTCAACGTCACGCCGCCGGCAGGAGCCTCCGTCTCCACCCTGCACGCGGAACTGGTCCTGGCCGGCCAGACCATCGGCTCGGGCGTGACGGACATCGACTATCCGCACATCCCCGCGCAGAGGATCATCGGGGAGGCCGCGGCCAAGCTCGTCCGCGCGGACATCAAACACCGCGGCTCCCGCATCGGCTACATCATGGGCTCGGGAGATGCCGTCCCGGACACGCTGCGCCAGGTGGGCTACGACGTCACGCTCTTCACCGACGCCGATCTCGACCGCGGCGACTTTGCCAACTACGACGCCATCATCGCCGGCGTGCGCGCCTACAACACGCGCGACCGCCTGCATCTCGCCCACGAGAAACTGATGCGCTATGTCGAGAACGGCGGGACGATGGTCGTGCAGTACAACACCGCCAACCAGCTCGACGACCTGGCCGTGCCCGTGCCCGGTCCGTATCCATTCAAGATCTCTCGCGACCGCGTCACCGTCGAAGAGGCGTCGATCAAGATCCTCGACGCCTCCCAGCCTGTGCTCAACACCCCGAACAAAATCACCGCCGCCGATTTCGAAGGGTGGATCCAGGAGCGCGGCCTCTACTTTCCCAACGAATGGGACCCGCGCTACACGACCGTGCTCTCCACCAACGATCCCGGCGAGAGCGAGAAACCGGGAGGCCTCCTCGTGGCGAAATACGGCAAAGGGACGTTCGTCTACACCGGCTACGCCTTCTGGCGCCAGTTGCCCGCCGGCGTCCCGGGAGCGATCCGCACGTTCGTGAATCTGGTCTCTGCGAAATGAACGGTGTGGTGTGCTCGCCGCTGCGCCGTTGAGTTGCTGGTTGCTGGTTGCTGGTTGTCTGCGGATTTCCGTCGGCAACCAGCGCGCAGCAGGTTGAACCGCAACCCGCTGCCGAGAAGCGTTAGGAGCCTGTCCGGCCGTTCGCACAATCGCCCGCAAACAACCGCCAACCGGCAACCGGTAACCAGCAACCAGTAACCAGCAACCAGCAACCAGCAACAATGAACGAACAGCCACCTCCGATCTTGAAAACCTGGCCCCGGCTCTACGCGGCGGTGCTGGGGATGCTCGTGCTCGAGGTCCTCCTCTTCGCCCTGCTGACGAGGTCCTTTCATTGAGAACGGCGGACTGGACCGTGCTCGTCGTCACCCTGGCGGCGATCGTGGTGTATGGAGTGTGGAAAGGACGCCGTCAGCGTCAGCTCGAGCAGTACCTCCTGGCCGGACGGCAGATGCAGTGGTACACCGTGGCCCTGTCGGTCATGGCCACGCAGGCCAGCGCCATCACCTTCCTCTCCACCCCCGGACAGGCGTACTCCGACGGCATGCGCTTCGTGCAGTTCTACCTGGGACTGCCCATCGCCATGGTCATCCTCTCCGTCACGGCCGTGCCCATCTATCACCGCCTGAAAGTCTTCACCGCCTACGAATACCTGGAGACGCGCTTCGACAACCGGATGCGCACCGTCACGGCGATTCTCTTCCTCATCCAGCGCGGGCTGGGGACCGCCATCACCCTCTTCGCTCCGGCCCTGATCGTCTCGCTGGTCCTGGGCTGGAACATCCAGCTCACGACGCTGGTCATCGGCGTGCTGGTGATCATCTACACCACCTCCGGCGGCACCAAGGCCGTGAGCTGGACCCAGACCCATCAACTGCTGATCGCGCTGAGCGGCATGGCCGTGGCCATGACCATCGCCATCCGCTCACTTCCCGCCGGCATCGGCTTCACCGACGCGGTGAGGGTGGCCGGGCACATGGGCCGGATGAACGTCATCGACTTCCGCTTCGACCTCTCCACCCCCTACAACTTCTGGTCGGGGCTGTTCGGAGGATTGATGGTGGCCCTGGCCTACTTCGGCACCGATCAGTCCCAGGTGCAGCGCTATCTGACCGGAGAGACCGTCACCCAGAGCCGGCTCGGTCTGCTCTTCAACGGTCTGGTCAAAGTGCCGATGCAGTTCTTCATCCTCTTCGTCGGCGCGATGGTGTTCGTCTTCTATCAGTTCGTGGCACCACCGCTCACTTTCAATCCCGTGCAGACCGCCAAGGTGCGCGCCAGCGTCTACGCCGGCCAGTTCCGCGCCCTGGAAGCCGAGCACGCCGTCACCTTCGCCGCGAAACGGGACGCCGCCGGCGCGCTCGTGGAAGCCATCCGCAACGGGAACCCGCCGAACATTGCGCGGAAGAGTGCGGAGCTGCGCACCCTGCAGCAGCGCAACGACGCCACGCGCAAGAGCGCACTGGCGCTGATCCGCAAGAACGACGTGCTGGCGGATGCCACCGACACCGACTACGTCTTTCTCACCTTCATCATGAACAACCTCCCCACCGGGCTGGTGGGCGTCCTGCTGGCAGCCATCTTCTGCGCGGCCATGTCCGCCACCGCCTCGGGGCTGAATTCGCTGGCCTCCGCCAGCGTGGTCGACATCTGGAAGCGCCTCGTCCGCAAGGACCTCGACGACCACACCTACGTCATCGTCTCCAAATGGATGACCGTCGGCTGGGGCCTGTTCTGCATCACCTTCGCGCTCTACGCAAACCAGCTCGGCTCCCTGATCGTGGCCGTGAACGTGATCGGCTCCTACTTTTACGGGACGATGCTGGCCATCTTCCTGGTGGCCTTCTACGCCAAACGGGTCGGCGCCACCGCCGTCTTCTACGGCGCCATCACCGGCGAGGCGGCCGTGCTCCTCTGCGCCTGGAACACCAACATGGCCTGGCTCTGGTGGAACGTCGTCGGCTGTGCCGTGGGCGTGCTGGCGTCGCTGGTCATCCAGATGTTCGTACCGGCGCGCCCCGGTTCTGCAGGCATCGCCGCC
>JBDTOZ010000095.1:0-2823 GCA_039932995.1 Acidobacteriota bacterium
CTCCGCGCCGCCAGTTGGGCGGCCACGCGGGGATCGATGGAGCCGGAGTTATTCACGCCGTCGGTGACCAGGATGATCACGCGACTGCGCGACTTCGAGGTGCGCAGCCGGTTGACGGACGTGGCCAGGGCGTGTCCGATGGCGGTGCCGTTGCCATGCTCGCCCAGTTCTGCGCGCTCGAGGATTCCGGCGGTGATCCGGCGGTCGTAGGTGATCGGCACGCGCGTGGCCGCGCGACTGCCGAACGTGACCAGTCCGATGCGGTCGTCCTGGCGCCCACGGATGAAATCGCCGATCAGTTCCTTGGCCACGGTGAAGCGGTTGCGTGGACGGAAGTCCTCCGCGGCCATGCTTCCCGATGCGTCGAGCGCGACCACGATGTCGATGCCGAAACGATCGTTCGCGGCCAGCCGCGTCACGCGCTGCGGTCGCGCCAGCGCGACGATGACCAGCAGCAGGGCCAGCGATTCGAGCAGGAACGGCAACACGGCGCTACGCACGCGCAGCCCGCGGGAGGCCCCGAGCAGGGAGAACGAGGAGAACGCAAAGGCCCCCTCGCGCGTCCTGACGTCATGCCAGTAGAGCCAGGCCCGCGCGATGACCAGGGCCGCGACCGCGAACCACAACGGATGAGCGAAGCGGGTCACGCCGCGGCCTCCATCGGCGGCGGCTGCAACAGCTCCAAGGCGCCCGCGGCGATCTCGTCGAAATCGCGAGCGGGGGCACCGCGCGGACTGAACTTCTCGAGATCGCCCTGCCGCAGAATCTCGCGCACGACGGCTTCCCGCACGCCCAGGCGCGGCAGGAGCTCGCTGGTGGTGAGGTCACTGCCGAGATGAGGTCGGGTGGCGGCGAGATAGGCGCGGGTCTCGTTCGCCAGCGCTGCCCAGCGCGCCGGTCGCGAGGGATTGCCGCGCAACGCCAGCACGGCGCTGCGATATCGGTCCTCGGGGCGCACGACGCCGGCCGACGCCAGCGGCTGGCTGGCTCGCTTGCGTGAGCGAGCCCAGAGCAGCAGCCAGGTCACGAGGGCGGCCAGGGCCGAGAGACCGAGGGCCATGAACGGGACGGCCGGATACGACGGTCTCCGTGGTGGAGCCAGCGGGGCCGGAGCGAGGTCGTCCTTCGGCTTCAGCACCGAGGTCACAGGGATCCGCAGATTGCTGAAATGGGTGCCGGCGGTCGTTCCGCTGATCACAAACGGCTTCGGTTCGAATGTGCGCACGACCACGCGGTTGCCCTGCCGTTCCACGACCTCGTAGGCCGGCGAAGCGTCGAGCACGACAGGGGCGGCAAACGTGACGGTGATCCGGTCGCCGACTTTCGGCGCGGCGGGCTGCATCGTGGCGGTCACCAGGGCGAGGACGAGGATCATTGAGGTCGTCGGGATCGGGCCGCGCGGTCCTTGAAGAAGCGCAGCAGGTCCCGATCGTACGGCACGGCGGTCGAGACGGCCAGATGATCGATGGCCGCGGAACGGAAGCGGCGCTCCAGTTGCTCTCGTCGTTGCGCGGCTCGGCGACCGACGTCCGACGTGCCGAGGTCCACGAGCCGGGCCGCTCCCGACTCGAGGTCGACCAGCCGTACCATGGCGCCCCGAGGGAAGCGTTCTTCGCGCGGATCGAAGATGGGAATGGCGATGACGTCATGCCGGCGGTTGAGACGGTTCAGCGGACGTTCGAAGGAGAGGTCGAGGAAGTCGGAGAGCATCAGCACGACCGCGCGCCTCCCGGCCACCCGCTCCAGGAAGCGCACCGCGTTCTCGGCATCCGCATTCCCCCGGGTGCCCCGCATGGCCGCCTCGACGGCCGCGCGCACGATGACCTGCGCGTGAGTCCGCCCGCGCCGCGGCGGAATGAACGTGCGCACGCTGTCGGAGAAGAGCAGCAGACCGGCGCGGTCGGAGTTCTCCACGGCGGAAAAGGCGAAGACCGAGGCCAGCTCCGCGGCGATGTCGCATTTGCGCCAGTCCACCGAGCCGAAGCCCATCGAGCCGGAGACGTCGACGGCGATGATCACGGTCAGGTCGCGCTCTTCGACGAATTCCTTCACGTGCGGCACGCCGCTCCGCGCGGTGACGTTCCAGTCGATGGTGCGGATGTCATCGCCCGGCATGTACTCCCGCACTTGCGAGAACTCGATGCCCCGCCCATGAAACGCGGAGTGGTAATCCCCTGCGAAGCCGGCCCGGATCAACCGCGCGGACAACATCTCCAGGTCGCGCACGCGGCGGACCAGAGGGGCGCGGAGGTCGGGAGGCTTGGGACGGAAGGGGTTCATGTCTTGTTTTCTCGTCTCCTCGGTTCCTCGGTCGTCGTCTTCGGTCGGGGTCGTCGAGTCGTCGAGTCGTCGAGTCGTCGAGTCGCCAAGTCGTCAAGTCGTCAAGTCGTCAAGTCGCCGGGAGTCTCATAGGTTCATAGTCTCAGAGTCTCACAGGCTCGTGCGAAAGGAGTCTATGAGACTGTGAACCTGTGAGACTGGGGATCGTCGATTCGGCGGGTCCTAGGGGTCGTCGAGTCTTCAAGTCGTAGAGTCTTCAAGTCGTCGGGAGTCTCATAGGTTCATGGTCTCAGAGTCTCACAGGCTCGTGCGGAAGGAGTCCATGAGACTGTGAGACTGTGAGACTGTCTGCTCTGTACTACTAACCTCCAGTTTCTTCGCGCGGCGCGACGATTTGCAGGGCGGAGCAGTGGAGCGCCGGCGTCCTCGCCGGCTGGCCCGTGGGCGTCTCGCCCGCGAGCCTTTCTTGCGAGAGCGGTGATTGCCGTCCCTCGCACGCTTTCCCCCGCCCGCGGCGAGGACGCCGCACAGCCAGCCGGCGAG
>JBDTOZ010000096.1:0-16318 GCA_039932995.1 Acidobacteriota bacterium
CATTGACCGAGTGCCCAACGTTCGTTACAGTGGCGTACAACGGTAGCGAGACGCTTTCGAAGTTTCGTCCGTGGGCTCCACGGGGTTTTGGACGATTCGAGTCTGCGCCGTTGATCAACGGATTTCCGAGCAACGAGACACGGGCAACCAGAAACACTGGCAGGGTGGGAGGGGAGATCATGGGTCGCTGCCTTCATTGCGGAGCGTCGTTTCCGCGGACGCGCAAGACGCGCAAGTACTGTACGAATCGTTGTAAGACCAATGCCTGCCTCGAGAAAAAACCCCGGCTTCGAGCCGCCGACGTGGAGGCCCTGCAGGAAGTGCTGAGCGCCGACTTCCCATCGCTGGAAGCCATGCGCGAGCGGCTCCGGGCCATCCTCGCGCCCGACCTTCCGCCCATCCCCCTCGTCGACGGCCGCGCTGCTGTGCCGCGCATGGACTGACGGATGGACTCCACCCGTACCCTGGTCATCGAGCCCACCCCGGGGTGGCGGGCCCTCGACCTTCGTGAGGTCTGGGCCTATCGCGAGCTCCTGATCATCTTCGCGTGGCGCGACCTCAAGGTCCGCTATCGGCAGACCCTTCTCGGCGCGCTGTGGGTCATGGGGCAGCCGCTGGTCTCCATGCTCATCTTCACGCTCCTCTTCAGCCGGGTGGCCAAGCTGCCCGTAGGCACCTCCGTGCCCTACCCGGTCTTCGTCATGGCCGGCATCCTGATCTGGAACTTCGCCTCCTCGGCCGTGCAGAAGGCGGGCAACAGCCTGATCGGCGCCGGGTACCTGATCTCCAAGGTCTATTTCCCGAGACTGGTCATCCCGCTCTCGAGCGTCATCAGCGACCTGGCCGACTTCGCCATCGCCGGGCTGCTGCTCATCCCGATGATGCTCTGGTACGGCATCACCCCCGGACCGACCGTGCTCCTGACGCCGCTCCTCGTGGCTCTGGCTGCGATGCTGGCCATCGGCATCGGGCTGTGGGTGGCCGCGCTCAACGTCGAATACCGGGACATCCGGGTGGTCATCCCCTGGGTGCTGCAGATCGCGATGTACGTGACGCCGGTGGTCTACCCCCTCTCCGCGCTGCCCGAACGCTATCGCTGGATTGCCCTGGCGAACCCGATGACCGGAGTCGTGGAGGGCTTCCGGGCGGCGCTCTTCGGGACACCGCTGCCGCAACTTCTCCTGCTGATCTCCCTCGCGGCCGCGGTCTTTTTTCTTCTCACGGGCGCGTTCTACTTCCGGCGGATGGAGCGCCTGTTCGCCGATGTCCTCTAACGCTGTCGTGGTGGAGGGGCTTTCCAAACGCTATCGGATCGGTGCCGCCCACACCGACTACACCACCCTCCGCGACCGCCTGGCCGGGATGTTCCGGCGCATGGGCCGTGCGGAGAAGCGCGAGATCTGGGCGCTCCGCGACGTGAACCTGGAGATTCCGCAAGGGGAGGCGCTGGGACTGATCGGCCACAACGGTGCCGGTAAGTCGACGCTGCTCAAGATCCTCAGCCGGATCACCGAGCCGACCGAGGGGCGGGCGCTGCTACACGGCCGGGTGGCCTCGCTCCTGGAGGTGGGGACCGGCTTCCACCCCGAACTGACCGGCCGGGAGAACATCTTCCTCAATGGCGCCATCCTGGGCATGACCCGGGCCGAGATCCGGAAGAACTTCGACGCCATCGTGGCCTTCTCCGAGGTGGAGAAGTTCCTGGACACGCCCGTGAAGCACTACTCGAGCGGCATGTACGTGAGGCTGGCCTTCGCCGTGGCCGCGCATCTCACCCCCGAGATCCTGCTGGTCGACGAAGTGCTGGCTGTCGGGGACATCGAGTTCCAGCGTCGCTGCCTGGGCCGGATGAACGAGGTGGCGCGCAGCGGACGGACGGTGGTCTTCGTGAGCCACAACCTCGACTCGATCGAGAGGCTGTGTACGAAGGCTGTGCTCATGAGGCGAGGCACGGTGGAGATCTTCGGCCCGACCCGCGACGTCGTGGCCGCCTACCTGGCCCGGACCGAACGTTCAGCCATCATCGACCTGACCGCGTTTTCAGGACGGAGCGGGGAGGGGCGGGCCCAGATCATGGGCGTGGAACTGCTCTCCGCGGACGGGCAGCAGCTCCTCGACTCGATCCCGTTCGGGGAGTCTTTCCGCGTGCGCATGCACTATGAAGCGAAGGAGCGCCTGTCCGGCGCTTCCTTCGGCTTCGGCTTGCTCAGCGAGAAAGGGGCCCGCATTTTCATCACCGAGAGCTTCGAGCTGGGCATCACCTACGATCTGGAGCCCGGCACCGGGAAAGTCGAGTGCGAGATTCACTCTCCGAACGTCGTTCCGGGCGTCTACCGCCTCGAGCTCTGGCTCAGCGACATCCCCGGGGTCCGGGCCACCGACCACCTCGCCTCGGTGGGCGAGATCGAAGTGACCCCGGGAGAGGCCGACGTTCGCAGTATCGCCACCCTCGCGAGCGGCGTGCGGGGCTTCGTCTACGTGGACTGCGCCTGGGGCGAGCTGTCGAAGGGACCGGGCAGGCAGCCGTAAGCGCGCCTCTTCATCTTCTTCGAGTGAGCTCTTCCACCACGAGGGACTCGGATGCCGGCGGTCAGTCGGTGTTTTGGAGGTGTCTCTCGAACGAGTGCACCCGCTCGCTCGGCACGAGCAGGAGATCCTGGTCAAAGTCGGCGGAAAGGTCTCTCGTGAACCGCCAGCCCGGGGACACGCGGCGCCACACCTCGTACCGGTGGTGCTTCGCAAAGGTCAGGATGTCGGTCATGGACTGCCCGTGCCACCGGAGACAGTGGAGCGAAAACTCACCGAAGATCACGGGCCGATTGTCGGTGAGAAACCGGTTGCCGCCCTGCAGGACCTTGAGGTCATAGCCGTCGGTGTCGATCTTGATCACCGAACAGCCTTTCGGAACACGCCCCTCCGCCGCGAGAGCATCGAGCGTCTCGACTCGGATTTCCTGCCGGACACAATCGTAGGTCGACCCGGTGGGCAGGATATTGGCCGTTCCGGAGCCCTCTCCGGCCTGAAGGTTGCCTTCGACCTGGATGAATGCCGATTTCGACTCCTCTCCCAGCGCGAAGGGGATCACGTCGATGATGCCGCCGAGCTCGTTCATGGCCACGTTGCGCACCAGTGCGGTGACATTGTCAGGAACGGCTTCCACAGCGATGACGCGCTCGGCCCCGCTCAGCAATGCGAAAGGGATCGCGATGAGCCCTACATTCGCGCCAATGTCGAGAAGATACCCGCGTCCCCCGAAGTCTGTGTGCAGGTCCAGGAGGAAGCGAACGGTGTCGGCCTCGTAGCCCCCGGTCAGGAATGCGATCCGCTGCAGCCAGGAGCGCAGATCCAGGTCCGCGTCGAATGCCACCGGACTCTTCAAGCGGGTTCGGACGACGATGTGACGAGCCTTCAAACCCAGGAGCCCGAAGAGCAGCAGAAAGACTCGCGTCCTTCCCCGGATGGCCGGCAGTTTCGAAGAGAATCGACCGACTGCCAGAAAGAGCCTTACCCGGGCTGAACGGTCATTCGTCGGAGCATCGCTCGTGTGGCGTGAAAGGCTCAGTTCGGGTCCCCGATGGCGGCGGAGGATATCTCAGGGCGAAGTGCGACGCTCTTCATTCTTTGAATGCATGGGTCGTGTACGCCGGGGAAACACATTCGCGGCGCCGTAGCGCTATGCTTCCGCTCCGCATGGACCGACATGGGCCGCACGAGCACGACTTCACCGAGAAACACGACCGAACGATCCTGCAAGCCACGCGGCCGAATGCGGCGGCGAAGCTCACTGGGAAAGGTGACCGATGACCGCTCCCGGCCCCATCCCGATCGCGCGGCCGCTCTTCGGGAGGGAGGAGATCGAAGCCGCAGCCTCGGTTCTCGAAAGCGGCTGGATCGTGCAAGGGCCGCGCGTGGCGGAGTTCGAGAGACGCTTTGCGGCCTTCGCCGGCGTGAAGCAGGCCCTGGCCTGCTCGAACGGGACCACTGCCTTGCATCTCGCGAACGCGGCCCTGCGCCTCGGCCCTGGCGATGAGGTCCTCGTCCCCGCGTTCACCTGGGTTGCGACGCCGAATGCGGTCGTCTACTGCGGGGCGACGCCCGTCTTCTGCGACGTCGACCTGGCCACGTTCAACATCGACCCCTCGCAGATCGAGGAGCGGATCACCTCGCGGACGCGCGGAATCGTTCCCGTCCACCTCTTCGGGCTCTGCGCCGACATGGAGCCGATCCTGGAGATCGCCCGGCGGCGCGGCCTGTGGGTCGTCGAGGATGCCGCGTGCGCGATGGGAGCGAGCTGGCGCGGCAAGCACGTGGGCGCCTTCGGAGACGCCGCCACGTTCAGTTTTCACCCGAGGAAATCGATCACCACAGGCGAGGGAGGGATGGTCACGACTGAGCGGGAGGACATTGCCGCGGCCGTCCGTTCCATGCGCGACCACGGCGCGGCTCCGCGCAGGGGTGAGCCGTCGTTCCTCCTTCCGGACTACGACGAGATCGGCTTCAACTATCGCCTCACCGACCTCCAGGGCGCAATCGGCTGCGCGCAGATGGATCGGGCCGAGACCATTCTGGCGGGGCGGCGGCATCGGGCCCTTCGCTACGACGAGGCCCTGCAAGAGCTCTCCTGGTTGCGAACGCCGGTGGTGCCCGCGGACATGACCCATGGATACCAGGCCTACGTCTGTCTCTTCGCGCCGGAGGAGCCGACTTTGCAGAACGTCGAAGCATTGGAGGCGAGACGCAATCGACTCATGGCCACCCTGGAGGAGCGCGGCATCGCCACGAGGCAGGGGACGCACGCTCCCGTGCTGCGCGCCGTCTACCGGCAGCGCTTCGGGATCGATCCCAATGCTTTCCCGAACGCCGTCCTGGCCGAGAAGCTCAGCCTGGCCCTTCCTCTCTATCCACAGATGACCGACGATGAACAGGCGCGCGTCGTGGACGCGCTGCGGGAGATCGGACCTTGAAAGGCAAGACCATATTTCTGACCGGCGGCGCGGGGTTCATCGGGGCCACGCTGGCCGGACGGCTGCACGAACACAACCGGATCGTCGTCTTCGACAACCTCCGGCGCGACTCGCTCTCCCAACGGCCCTGGAGCGGGCATCCCAACATCACCGTCGTCCCGGGCGACGTCACCGATGCGGCGGACGTGCGGCGGGCCATGGACGAGGCGCAACCGAACGTCGTCGTCCATCTGGCCGCCGTGGCCGGCATCGACACGGTGATCCAGAGTCCCACCACGACCATGAAGGTGAACATGGTCGGGACGCTGAACACGCTCGAGGCCGCGCGCCAGCTTCCTTCACTGGAGCGTTTCGTCGATTTTTCGACGAGCGAGGTCTTCGGCTCTTATGCCTTCCGCGCGGACGAGGCCCAGATGACCACCATCGGCGCCGTAGGTGAGGCCCGTTGGATCTACGCCGTGAGCAAGCTCGCCGGCGAACACCTCGTGCATGCCTACCACCGGGAGTTCGGCTTGCCCACCGTGACCATGAGACCCTTCAACGTCTATGGTCCCGGTCAGGTAGGGGAGGGTGCCATCCACCGTTTCGTCCTGGCGGCGCTCCGGGACGAGGAGATCCAGATCCATGGCGACGGCACGCAGATCCGGGCCTGGTGCTACGTCGACGACATGGTGGAGGGCGTGCTGCTCGCGCTCGAGCATCCCAGAGCCGTCGGAGAGTCGTTCAACATCGGCAACGCCCGCGCTGTCGTGACGATCTACGGCCTGGCCAACACGATCGTACGGGTGCTGGGGTCGAAGTCCGAGATCCGCTTCATCCGCAAGGACTACGCGGACGTCGAGCTGCGCGTGCCGAACATCGACAAGGCCCGTGACCTGATCGGTTTCGAAGCCAAGGTCGATCTGGAAGAGGGCATCCGGCGCACCGGCGATTTCTACCGGTCCGCCGTATCGAGGCCATGAGTGGGTGACGCGAACCATGCCATTCGCCGGGCTCCCTGAGCACCATCCCGTCTGGCCGGAGATTCTGGCCGCCTTGGGGGAGGATGTCCGCGTGCTCGAAGAGGCGGGTGGACGTCTGGCCTACACGGTGAGCCGCGTGGAGGCCGCCGGCGCTTCGGCCACCGTCGTCAACTCGCTGCCCTACATCGCTTACGGCGGACCTCACGCTCCCGACCCGGCTTGCCAGCGGACCCTGCTCGAACGGCTCACGGAGGCCGCGGCCGCGCTGGACGCCGATGTGCTCAGCGTCGGCACTTCGCCGCTGTTGACGGAGGAGGAGGAGCGCCTCTACCGCGAGGTCCTGCAGCCCACGCACGTGCTCGAGAATCCGGTGCAGCTCCAGACCCTCGATCCGCACCCACTGGAGCAGCTCACGCGCAAGCGTCGCGGTGCCATCGAGTCGGAGTTGCGCCGGGGAGAGCGCGGTGGCCTGAGGGTCATCGAGACTCTAACGGAGAGCCAGTTCGACGAGTGGCTGGAGATCTATCGGGAGCGCTACCGTGAACTGGGTGCCGCTCCCTACCCGGACGAGTTCCATCGCCAGCTCCATCGCCGCGGAGTGGCCGGGGGCGTGGCGGAGTTTCACGGACTCATTGACGACGCCGGGCGACTTCTGGGCGGAATCGCGTTTCTGCTGTCGGAGCTCTCGGCCACCTATTTTTCGTCGGCCTTCGTGTCCGAGGCGCGGCAGCTTTTCCCGACTACCTTCGTGCTCGACCGCGCGTTTCACGACTTCCGGCGGCGCGGCATTCGGACGTTCAACTGGCACTCCAGTCCGTCCAGCGGCGGCGTGCACGCGTACAAGCAGCGGTGGGGAGCGCGCGTCCACCGCCACTTCTATCTGGCCACCCTCCGCAAGCCTGACACGGCGTTGTTCCGGTGGTCTCCCGCCGCGGTGCGACAGCTCTTTCCCTTCCGCTTCGTGCTTCCTTTCTCTGCGTGGCCAGCGGCTACAATGCCCTGACGAATGACCGACTTTCCCAGCACGATCATCCCGCGTCTGTTGTTCGACTACGGACACCTTTCCAAGGATGAGTTGTGCGTGCTGGCTGCACAGTTGCCGCTGAAGTTGATCCGCTGGGTGGCCATCCACCATCCCGACAACCGCTCGCGCGTGCTCTTCTACGAAATGACCAACGTCGTGGTGGGCGAAGGCACAGTCCTGAATGCCGGCCTGACGATCTACGACGAGTACGAGCAACGCGTGACCTTCGGCAAACGCGTGGCCGTGGCCACCGGCGTGACCATCGTGGCTTCGTCCAATCCGAACAACTCCGTTCTCGCCGAAGTCCCGTACGTCCGCGACCACCTGGTCCGCACCGACCATGTCTCCGTCCGCGACGATGCCTGGCTGGGCACGGGCGCCATCCTCCTTCCGGGCGTGGAGGTCGGAGAGGGCGCCGTCGTTGGCGCCGGCGCGGTGGTCACGCGATCGGTCGAGGCCTACACGGTCGTGGCCGGCAATCCCGCGCGCGTGATCCGGAGTCTCCGTTGAGCTTCGTGTGCGGCGTCTGTGGCTCGCGCGAAGCGATGGAGGTTCAGTCGTTCGCGTCCTATCCCGCGTATCTCGTCCCCCTGCCGTTGGATCTGGCCGCCCAAGTCCCGCGTGCGCCGCTGGAGCTGGTGTCCTGTCTCGTGTGTGGTCATTTCCAGGTCCCGTTCGTCGATGCGGAAGTGCAACGTCTCGTGTACGAGGTCTACTACAAGCATTACCAGGTCGACACCATGGAGTCGATGGTGCCTGCCTATCGCGACCCGTTCCAGCGCGTCGTGGAGGGCGCCGGCCTGAGGAAGGGACGTCTTCTGGAGATCGGCTGTTCCTCCGGCGCCATGATCCCGTTCCTCAGTCGTTTCTGCACCGAGTACACCGGCGTCGATCCCTCCGAGCGGATCGAGATCGCCCTGGCCCGTCATCCGGAGCACCGCTTCGTCCGCTCCTACTTTCCGCCTGACCAACCGGTGGGGACGTTCGACGTGGCCGTGACGCAGTTCAACCTCGAGCACATCCAGAACGTGGGAGTCTTCGTGGCGGCGCTCGCCGCCGCGGTGCGCGTGGACGGCACGCTGTTCGTGCAGGTTCCGGATGCGGGCTACTTCCTCCGCACCGCGCAGCCGAACTTTCTCGCCCACGAGCACGTGCACTACTTTCGCCGCGCACAACTGACCGCGCTCTTGCGCGCACATGGCTTCGAGCCGGAGACCTGGGGAGACGAGGGGGCCAGTCTGATCTGCGCGGCCAGGCGTGTGGACCGTGTGGGCGTCGACTCCGTCGTGACGGATCCGCTCGCCGATGCGGCCACGCTGCGTGCGCTGGACGTGAACGTTCCGGAGCTTCCGCCGGGTGCGGTTCTCTACGGTGTCGGCCTGACCCTGCATTGGCTGCTGGCCAGGTCGCCGTCGATAGGCACAGGTGCGGTCGTGGTGGACGACCATCCCGGCTATCACGGCAAGGGAGTGCCGGGCTATGAGTTGCCCATCGAGAAGCCGTCGCCGGCCCTGCTGGCCGGCCGCGATGTCGTACTGACGCTCAACGCGATCTACCACGACCGTGTCCTGGCCCGGCTCCGGACGATGGGGCCGATCGGGCGCGTGCATCGCATCGCGGACGGGGGATGGACGACATGCAGTCTGTAGAGGTCGGCGCCTGGCCCGCGGATGCGGCCATCGTTCGCGCGGCGGAAGCCGTGAATACCGAAGGGGCCGTCCTTCTTCGCGGCATCGTGCCCCTGGCATTGGTGGAGTCCATGCGCGATGAATTGACGCGCGCGATGGAGGAGGATGAGCGCCGTTTCGGATCGGGGTATCCGTTCCTGGGGATGGTGCACGCTCTGATGGCCCGGGGGCAATCCTTCCTCGACCTGTTGGCGGTGGACGCCGTACGCTCGGTGAGCCGGAAGATCCTCGGGCACGGTGCGATCGTGCACGCCTTCAACTCCTCGTCGCTCCCTCCTCACGCGACCAACTACGCCGGGCGCATCCATGTCGACAGCCCGCGCAACATTCCCGGCTACGCGACCAACATCGGACTGGCGTTTCCCCTCGATGCCTTCACGATCGAGAACGGCGCGATGGAGATCTGGCCCGAGTCGTTTCGCCTCGCTTCCGCGCCGGGGCAGGACGAGTTCGATGCGCACCGGACGATTCTCTCGGGCCTCATGCCCGGCGACGCGGTCTGCTTCAACTCCCGCTCCTGGCATCAGAGCGGGACCAACGGCACCGGCGCCTGGCGGCGCGGCGTCACCCTGAACGTCTGCCGCGCGTACATGCGTCAGCAGTTCGACTATCCCCGAATGATCCCCCCCTCGGTGGCTGAGGGTCTCACCGAAGACGTTCGCCAGTTCCTCGGCTATCAGGTCCGCATGCCCGTCTCGATGGACGAGTTCCTGGCCCCTGCCGACCAGCGTCCCTATCGTCCGGGACAGGAGTAGACGGCCCATGTCGCGGCGCATCCGCTGGTTCGTGCAGATCGCGCTCGCCGCCGTGGCGGGCGGCGCATTCCGTTTGCTGCGCCGGGCCTTTCGCCGGCCGCCGCGCATCTGGCACGGGTTTACGCCACTCCACGCGACGGCCTGGATGGTTCAGGCGGAACGGCGCGCGGGGTTTCCCAGCGTCTCCGTCGTCTCGGGAACGAGAGCCACGAGTTACGCCCTCGTTCGTGCCGAGGACTTCGACCGCGTGTTCGAATCGGATCGTTGGGAGGACGTGCACTGGATCGCCCTCACGCATCTTCTCCTGCACGGAGACATCTGGAACGCCTACTTCGATTGCCTTTTCTTTCATCCGAACGACGGACGAAAGAACGAACTGGCCCTGCGGCTGATCCGCCTGGCCGGCATTCGGATCGTCGTCCAGCCGCACGGGAGCGATCTGGTCTGCCTCGGCAAATACAAGAGTCGGTATGACTGGCCCGCGCGGATGCAGCTCGACTACCCAGGCTGGGACCTGGCCGCGCACCGCACCGTCGTGGAGACGAGGATCGATCTCTTCACCCGGTTCGCGCATTTCATCGTCGCGGGCGACATCCTCTTCGAGCCCGTGCTCCCGCGTTGGGACATCTCCTTCAACGCTGTGCCCGCGGACGTGGAGTCGCTCCAGCCCAGCACACGTCCGCCCGGGGAGATCCCGGTCGTGATCCACGCGCCCAATCACAGGCACGTGAAGGGGACGGCCTATCTCCTCGAAGCCCTCGACCGGCTTCGCGCGCGCGGGTTTCCCTTCGTCCTGCGGCTCATCGAGGGTGTCCCTCGGCACCAGGCTCTGGACCTGTACGCCGAGGCAGACGTCATCGCCGATCAGTTCATCATGGGGGCCTTCGGCATCTTCGCTCTCGAAGGGATGAGCCTCGGCAAACCGGTGCTGGCCTATCTCGACACCGAGCACCTCACGCGGACTCAATACATCCAGCCTGTCGTGAACGCGACGCCCGAAAACCTCGAACAGGTGCTGGCCGTGATGCTCTCCATCCCTGAGCTTCGCCGGCGGATCGGGGAAGCGTCGCGAGCCAGCGTCGTGCGTCATCAATCCACGGTCCCCATCGCCGAGGTCTGGACGCGGATCTACCGTCATGTCTGGTGGGCGGAGCCGCTCGACCTCGAAACGACCGCCGTCTTCGCGCCCGGGCGGAAGCCGCGTGCCGTGACCGAGGACCCCCGCGACGCGAAGTTCTGGCCGGTGGAGGTCGCGGACCTGATGCCGCAGATCGAAGACGCGCTCGATCGCCTGAGTTGAACGAGACCTCTGCGCCGAGTGCGAGGCGCAAACGCGCGGCGAGCGCTGGTCGGTTAGGCGTTCGGCGTGATCAACGCCACCGCGCCATCGCTCTTTCGGTACCGGCGCTCGCACTCCACGCAAGCCGTCTCCTCGGCCTCGAAGCGTAGCGTGATTCCGCACTGGCACACCCAGCCGATCCGCTTCGCGGGGACACCCGCCATGAGCGCGTAGGCGGGCACGTCGCGCGTCACCACCGCGCCGGCGGCGATGAAGGCCCACTCGTGAATCGTGGCGCCGCAGACCACCGTGGCGTTGGCGCCGATGGAGGCGCCGTGCTTCACGCGCGTCTCCGCGTAGTCTGCCGCTGTGTTGCGCGGAAATGCGGAGCGCGGCGTCCGCACGTTGGTGAAGACCATGCTCGGGCCGCAGAACACGTAGTCTTCGAGCACGACGCCTTCGTAGACCGAGACGTTGTTCTGGATCTTCACGTGGTTGCCGATCTTCACGCCGCGGGCCACGAACACGTTCTGTCCGAGGGAGCAGTCCGTGCCGATCTCCGCGCCGGAGCTGATGTGGCAGAAGTGCCAGATCTTTGTCCTGTCGCCGATGCGCGCGCCGTCGTCGACGTAAGCCGATTCGTGGATCATGACGAGACCTTCGCGCCTGCCGCCAGAGGGTGGGCCGTCTCCGGATTCAGCTCCACCTCGGCGGTGCGGATGCCGTAGACCAACTCGATCGATGGCCGCGCGTCGGCGATCCCCGATCCGCCGCCGGCCAGGATGTCGCGATAGACCACCGTGTGCAGGTCACCGAACGAGTCGGTGAACTCGAGCTCGCGCCCGTCGACCGCGATCGAGCGATGCGTGGTGCGTTTGCCCGGAACCGCGGAGAAGGGGAGGTCGTTCGCTTCCACCGAGAGGAACCAGCGCACGTCGGCGTTCTGCAGCTCCAGGAAGCCGGACATGCGCCTGCGCTCGCGCAGATGGACTTCCGAGCGCCGTGCCGGCCCGAAGAGCCAGAGCAGGAGGTCGAAGAAGTGGATGCCGATGTTTGCCGCCACGCCGCCGGACCGCTCCTCGGAGCCCTTCCACGACACGTCGTACCACGACCCCCGGGCGGTGACGTAGGTGAGCTCGACCTGGTGACGGGTCGCGCCAGCGGGCCGCTCGTCGCCGCTCGTCTCCCGCTCCAGCGTCTCGCGGAGGGACCGCAGCGCGGGGTGCTGGCGCAACTGCAGGACCGTATACACGCAGCGGCCATTCTCGACCTCGAGCTCCTGGAGTGCGTCGAGGTTCCAGGGGTTGATGACCATCGGCTTCTCGCAGATGGCGTGAGCGCCGACCCGGAGCGCCAGCCGCACGTGCGCGTCATGCAGATAGTTCGGCGAGCAGATGGAGACGTAGTCCACGCGCGCCTCCTCCGGCCCGCGCCGGCTCCGCTCCAGGAAGCGGTCGAAGCGTTCGATCTCGCGGAAGAACTTCACGTCGAACGAGTAGCGGTCGAGAATGCCCACCGAATCATTCGGATCCGCCGCGGCGATGAGACGATTGCCGGTATCACGAATGGCATCGAGGTGGCGCTGGGCCACGAACCCGGCTACGCCGATGAGGGCAAAGTTCTTCACCGGCAGGAGTGTACCAAGGCACCCTTACATCGGCGACCTGCCGACTCCGGGCACAAAAACAAAAAGGGCGCCGTTTCACGGCGCCCTTCGGGGTGGGTGTCACCTCCGCTGCAGCTTGCGCGTCAGCTACGAGGAAACCCCCTTAGGTTGATTAGAACAATCCATGCGAATTTCGTTACCTCCTCCCCTGAATTTCCGGCGGACCCGCTCCCAGCGTCACGTCACGTGCCGTGACCCACCTCGCCTTCGTCGCGGACCGGATCGACCGCCCCTACTCGCCCTGTGGTGGAAGGGAGGGACGGGATCTGGATGTCTTGGTAAAGAACATGCGGCCAAATGCCGCACTCAAACGTACAGATGAAGAAACATCACGGACCGCCGTTTATTGCAGCCACCGCGCGCCCGCTCCGTTTGATGCATGGTTAATATGATACGGTTTTTGTTCGCAATCGCAATCGAAAAATCTCTCGCGTTTTCGCTTTCAACCGCCGTGCCGGAAGCACAAATCTCTGTGCTACACTTTTCGATCCCCGGAGCCAATTTCATGAAACGTTTCCTCTTCGTCGCCTGCGCGTTCGCGCTTGCCTCCGCCGACCTCGGCGCGGCCACCGTGAACGGCAAGGTGATGTTCCTCACCAAGCGCGGGCAGCGTCCCGTCGTCAACGAGACGCTGGTCTGGCTCGACGCCCTCGGCCGCTCTCCCAAGAAGCCCGCCGCGGCTTTCACCATGACCACGCGCAGCAAGGCCTTCCTCCCTCACGTGATGGCCATTCCCGCCGGCTCCACGGTCACGTTCCCCAACGAAGACCCCATCGCCCACAACCTCTTCTCCCTCACCCCCGGCAACACCTTCGACCTCGGCCTCTACCGCCGCGGCTCCGGGAAGGCTCACAAGTTCGAAGCCTCCGGCGCCGTGAACATCTATTGCAACGTTCACCCGAACATGTCCGCGGTCGTTCACGTGATGAGCACGCCCTACTACGGCTTCAGCGACGCCGAGGGGAACTACTCGTTCGAAGTCCCAGCCGGCAGGTATCGGGTCACCGCCTGGAATGAGCAGGGTGGCAGCGCCTCGTCGGAGTTGGACGTGCGCGCCGACGGCAGGATCGCCGGTGGCACCTTGCTCACCATCGACGGCCGCAACTTCCGTCTCTCCCAGCACAAGAACAAGACGGGCCAGAGCTACAAGCCGCCCAAAGACTACTAAGATTGCCGACACTCCGATGAGCGCGCAGACGATTGAGCCCGTCACCATCTCCGGCGACGTTCCGCTGAAGAAGGAGTACGTGGTCGAGAAACCACGCGTGCCCCTGGTCTGGAAGCTGTTCGGTCTCACGGCCTTGCTGATCGCCACGGTGGTGGGGACGGCGGTGGGCATCACCATCCAACGCGCCAACGCCATTGCCCACGAGACGGTGCAGACCTCGATCGCCGGCGCGGCCAAGCTGTTCGACGCCTTCGAGCGCCAACGTCTGGCCAGCCTGGCCGGCGCCACGCAAGTGCTGGGCAGCGATCCGAGTTTCTACGCGTACATCCAGCGCGCCTTGATCGGGGGCACCGACGAGGCCCAGCCGGTGGCCGGAGCTCCGCCGGTGAACCCGGTGGCCGCGCAACCGGCCGACGCGAACGCCGGGCCCGCGCCGGCCATCGACTACAGCAGCATCAACGATCAGCTCATCGAACAGCGGGACCGGATCAAGACCGACGTGATGCTCCTGCTCGATGACCAGGGGCTCCTCGTGGCGCGCACCGATCAGCCCATGATCGCCGGCGCCACGAAGGAAGACTTTTACAAGAAATCGGCGCTGGTGCAGACCATCGTCGACGATGGGGACATCGCCACCACGCAGGGCGTGCTGCCCCTGGAAGGCAAGCTCTTTCATGTGGCCATCGCACCGCTGGCCTCGGGCTTGCGCTCGGTACGCATCGGCTACCTGATCAACGCGTATGCGTTGGATGACCAGTTCGCGGCCCGCATCGCCGAGGCCACGAATGCCGGAGTGGTGTTCACGACCAAGGACGGCAGTACGACCGTGCGCTCGGGCAACGCGCCCAGCGTGATGCCGAAAGATGTCGCTTCGAAAAAGACCGCCGAGGTGCAGGTCGATCAGAGCCGCTACATCCTCACCACCAAGCCGCTCATGGCCGGACGCGAAGTGGCTGGCACGGCGATCTTCCTCCGCTCGCTGGACCGCGAGCTGGCCCCCTTCAACGAGATCGAGAACACGATGCTCGTCGTGGGGGGCGCCGCGCTGCTGCTGGCCTTTCTGTTCTGCTGGCTGATCGCCAAGCGCGTCACCCGTCCCATCGAGCAACTGGCCGGCATCGCTCAGGCGGTCACGGCCGGCGACTACAGCGTCGATCCGAACGTCGACCGCAACGACGAGGTGGGGATCCTCGGGCGCTCGTTCGGCAAGATGATCAACTCCCTCCGCGACAAGGCCGAGCTCGAGGAGCTCTATGCCCAGATGGCCGACAAGGCGGATGACGCTCCGGCCGCCAAACCGCCCGAGCCGGCCAGGCTCGACGAGGGGACGGTCCTCGTCACCGACCTGCGCGGATTGCCGGCCACGGTAGGCGAGGGCGATGCGGCCTTCGTCATCGGAGCGGTGGAGCAGGCCATGCGCCTCCAGGAACGCGAGGTGGCCCGCCAGGACGGCGAAGTACGCGAGATCAACGGGCATCGTCTGGTCTCGGTGTTCCGCGGCGAGCGCGGGATCATCCACGCCATCCGCGCGGCCCGGGCCATCAACGAGGAACTGGCCACGCGCGTGAGCTCCGGAAGCGGTGCGGCCATGACCATCGGCGTGGGCATCGCCACGGGCGAGTTTGTGACCGGTTCGGTGGCGCTCGATACGGCCGGTGCGCTGCCGACGGGCACGGCCATCGTCGGCAACGCGCCGCTGCTGGCGCTGCTCTTCGCGTGGCACGCTCCGAACGGCTTCGCCTACGTCTCGTACGAGACCGCGCAAGCGGCTGGCGCGGAAGTGTTGAACGCGGCCACGCGCGAAGAAGTGCGCCTCAAGTGGTTGCCCAACGCGTTGCCGGTGGCGTCGTTGCCTCTCGTGAGCGTGACCACCGGCATGATGCGCTCGGTCGGCGCCACCTCCTCGGGGATGGCCACCGTGCGCATGGATGGCACCGTCCCCGGCACGACCGCGCCCGGCGCGCCGTACAGCGACCTGGTGCTCGGCCATCTCTTCGCCAACCGCTACCGGATCGAGAGCATCCTCGGGCGCGGAGGCATGGGCGTCGTCTACAAGGCCACCGACGCGCAGCTCGACGAGACCGTGGCCATCAAGACCTTGCCGGGCGACGTCATGACCCGTTCGCCCGAGGATCTGGAGCGCTTCAAGCGCGAGATCCGGCTGGCGCGCAAGATCACGCACCGCAACGTCCTGCGCACGTATGACTACGGAGAGGCCGAGGGCGTCTACTTCATCAGCATGGAGTTCGTTCGTGGCTACACGCTCAGCGAGTTGATGGACGAGGCTCCGGGCCGGCAGATGCCGGCGCGCGCTGCAGTGGGCATCGGACGCCAGATCTGCCGCGGTCTGCAGGCCGCGCACGAGCAGGGGATCATTCACCGCGACATCAAGCCGCAGAACGTGCTCATCGACGCCAAAGGCGAAGTGAAGCTCATGGACTTCGGCGTGGCCCGCATGACCGAGGCCTCGGACGCCATGACCCAGGCCGGCCTGATCGTCGGCACTCCGCACTACATGAGCCCTGAGCAGGTGCAGGGCAAGTCCCTCGATCCGCGCACGGACGTCTATGCGATGGGCGTCCTGCTGTATGAGCTGCTCGTGGGGAAACGGCCGTTCGAGTCGACGTCGCTGACCGGCATTCTCACCGCGCACATCATGGAGAAACCGAAGCCGCTCCTCGACGTGCGCCCCGAGATCGGCAAGGAAGTGAGCGCGATCGTGATGCGCTGCCTGGAGAAAGATCCGGCCGCGCGCTTCACGAATGCCGGCGCCCTCCTCGCGCAACTCGACAAAGTGCAGATGCCCGTGGCC
>JBDTOZ010000097.1:0-10268 GCA_039932995.1 Acidobacteriota bacterium
CGGCGAGGACGCCGCACAGCCAGCCGGCGAGACGCCGGCGTTCCTTGGGTTGCGGTTCAGTCCGCGCTGTGAGACTTGAGGCTCGGCGACTAGACGACTAGACGACTAGACGACCAAAAGACTAAGCGGTGGCCAAGACACCAGCGAACACGCGCGCGATAGCGTCGGCGCTGCGGCGCGCGTCTTCCTCCGACGTGGACCAGTTCGAGACCGAGATGCGCATGGCCGCTCTGCCCTGCCACGTCGTGCCGCCCAGCCAGCAGGTTCCTTCCTGCTGCACGCCGCCGATCACTCGGCGCGTGATCTCGTCGTCGCCGCCGAAGCGGACGAGCACCTGATTCAGCACCACGTCGTTCAGAATCTCCACCCCTTCGATCGAGCGGAGCGCGTCGGCCATCTGACGCGCGCGGGCGCAGCAACGGTCGATCAGCGACTCCACGCCGTCCCGTCCCAGCGCCCGCACCGTGGCGTAGACCGCGTTGCCGCGCGCCCGGCGGGAAAACTCCGGCACCCAGTCCACCTCATCGCGCTCGATGCCCTGGGTCTGGACCAGATAGGCAGCAGTGGTGGTCATCGCGGCACGGTGATCGTCCGCGTGGCGGACGATGGCCACGCCGGAATCCTGCGGGACGTTCAGCCACTTGTGCGCATCCGTGGCCCACGAGTCGGCCAATTCCGCGCCGGCGGCGAGATGCCGCAGCGACTTACTGGCCCGAGCCCAGAGACCAAAGGCGCCGTCGATGTGCAGCCAGGCGGCCCGCCCCTCTCCCCTCTCCTCATAGCCGCGCACGATCTCGCCGATCTCGCCAAGCGGATCGAAGGCGCCCGTGTTCACGTTGCCGGCCTGTGCGCAGACGATGATCGGACCATGGAGGTTGTCGAGCAGGCGGCGTAAGCGGTCCGGACGCATTCTGCCCTGCTCGTCGGTCTCCACGCGCAGCAGACCACGCGTGCCGAAACCGAGGTAGCGCATGGCCACGTCGATGGTGACGTGCGACTCGGCGCTGGTGATCAGATGAACGCGCGGCGAGCCCGCCAGTCCGTCCTCCTCCACGTCCCACCCCACGCGCCGGAGCACGCCGTGACGCGCCGCGGCCAGGCAGGTGAAATTTGCCATCTGGCAGCCGGTCACGAAGCCGGCACTGGACTGGCGGGGAAGGTCGAACAGATCCAGCAGCCACTCCCGGGCCACCTCCTCGATGACCGAAGAAACCGGCGAGGTGGCGTAGATGCCGGGGTTCTGATCCCAGGCCGTGGTCAGCCACTCCGCGGCCAGCGCCACCGGATGCGTGCCGCCGATGACGAAGCCGAAGTAGCGCGGACCGGCACAGCCCACCGCCCCCCGCTCGCCCTGCGCCGCCAGGGCGTCGATGACCACCGCAGGCGCTTCGCCGCCGTCGGAGAGGGGTACGCGCAGACCGGCCAACAGTTCGTCGCGCGTGGCCCGCGCCCCCACGTGGCGGTCGGGCAGGTCCTTCAGAAACGAAGCCACATGGCGGTGTACGCGGTCGAGAAGGGCTTCGTCGGAGAGATCGGCTCGGCTCATGGTGGGCAACATAGTGTTACACTCCTCATCCGTCAAGTATGACGCTTCTGATATGACACTTTGGGCACCACGACTTCCCGCGGCGGGCGGTCCCATCTACGGCCGCATCGCCGACGCGCTGGAGCGCGACGTGCGGGCCGGCATGCTGGTGGCCGGCAGCCGTCTCCCCACTCACCGGCAGTTGGCCCGCTCGCTGGGCATCACCGCCGTCACCGCGACGCGAGCCTACGCCGAAGCGGCCCGGAGGGGACTGGTGGAAAGCTCCAGCGGCCGCGGCACGTTCGTGCGCACCGCGCGCCGCCACACGGTCGTGACCGAAGACATCGACCTGGCCACCAACAGCGTGCACACGCCGCTGCCCTTCCCGTCGCCGGCCATGCTCCAGCGCGCCGGGGCGATGCTCGTCGGCGCGACCTATGCCGTCGGCGTGGGCACCGAGCGCCACCGCGCCGCCGGCGCTGCCTGGATCGGACGCCGCACGGACCCGGGCCAAGTCGTGGTGACGGCGGGAACGCAGCACGCACTCTTTCTTGCGCTCGCGGCCACGACCCGTCCGGGGGACACGGTCTTCACCGAAGCGCTCACCTACCACGGGGTGAAAGCGGTGGCGGGCCTGCTGCACTTGAAGCTGGAGCCCTTGCCCATGGATCGCCAAGGAATCGTGCCCGACGCGCTGGAGCGCGCGGCCCGTGCGCGCACGGCCAAAGTGCTGTACACCATTCCGTCGATTCACAATCCCACTGCCCTGGTCATGCCGGAGAAGCGTCGTCGCGAGCTCGCGGCCGTGGCCGAGCGTCACGGCCTGACCATCATCGAAGACGACGTGTCCGGATTCCTGCTGGAGAAAACACCGTCACCCATCGCCGCGTTCGCGCCGGAACGGACGATCTTCATCACCGGCCTCGGAAAGGCCATCGCCGCCGGTCTGCGCATCGGCTATCTCGTCGCACCCGAAGCCCTGATGCCGCGCGTGCGCAATGCCCTCGCCGCCAGCGTCCTGTTCGGCTCCCCGGTGGTGGCCGAGCTGGCCGCGACCTGGATCGAAGACGGCACCGCCGGCAAAGTCGTCGAACAGAAGCGCGCGGAGATCGTCCTGCGCCGGCGAGTGGCCGAGCGGATCCTGCCGTCTGCCGGCGGAGATCCCCGCTCGCTGCACCTCTGGATGGAGCTCCCGAAGCGGTGGACCGCCGATGCGTTCGTCGAAGAGGCCCGGCGGCGCCACGTGCGCATCGCCAGCGCCTCCACCTTCGCCGTGACCCCCGACGTCCCCCGCGCCGTCCGCATCAGCATCGGCTGCCCCGCCACCGTGGCCGACCTCGAGTCCGCCCTGCACGTGATCGCCGGGATCGGCGAGGAGCGACTGGCCGGACCGGTCGTGTAGTCAGGGCGCAGGTCTCGCCACGAGGCAATCCCCCCTCCCCGCGGCGGCCGCATCGCCGTACCGGAATCTTCTGAAACTGCACGCGTTTGGTACGCCCGTGACGAACCGACAGACGCGTGAGATCCGGATCGGCAATGTGAAGATCGGGGGCAACAACCCCATCGCCGTGCAGTCCATGGCCGCGACCCGCACCGTGGACATTCCCGCCACCATCCGCCAGGTGGAACTGCTCGAGCTCGCCGGAGCGGACGTGATCCGCATCGCCGTCGACAATCCCAAGGACGTGATCGCCCTGGCGGAGATCCGCGCCGCCCGTCCTCACGCGAATCTCTCCATCGACCTGCAGGAGAACTACCGGCTGGCGGAGAAAGTGGCCCCGTACGTCCAGAAGCTGCGCTACAACCCCGGCCATCTGTACCACATCGAGCGCGACAAGAAGGTCGAGGAGAAGGTGCGCTACCTCGTCGACGTGGCGCGCGCACACGACTGCGCGATGCGCATCGGCGTCAATGCCGGCTCCGTCGACCCCGACAAGATCGCCAAGTACGACAAGGATGACAACATCACGCCGATGCTCGAATCGGCCCTCGAGCATTGCCTCATGCTCGACGACCTCGGCTTCGACCAGTACTGCGTCTCCATCAAGGATTCCGACCCGAACAAGGTCATCGACGCGAACATCCGCTTCGCCGAGTCGCGTCCCGACGTTCCTTTACACCTGGGCGTCACCGAAGCCGGGATGCCGCCCGACGGCATCATCAAGACCCGCATCGCCTTCGAACAGCTCATCACCCGCGGCATCGGCGACACCATCCGCGTCTCCCTGACCCTGCCCTTCGAGAAGAAGGGCGACGAGATCCTGGTCGGACGGCAGATCCTCGACGACATCGAGTCGGGCCGCTTCCGCTCCGTGCCCCGCTTCGAGCACAAGGGCCTGAACATCATCAGTTGCCCCTCGTGCTCCCGCGTGGAGAACGAGGCCTTCATCGACCTCGCGCACAACGTCCGAGGCATGACCGAGTACGCCAAGGCGCACGACATCACCATCGCCATCATGGGCTGCCGCGTGAATGGCCCGGGCGAAACCGACGACGCCGACCTGGGCATGTGGTGCGCCCCCAGCTACGTCAATCTCAAGCGGGGCACCGAGTCCCTCGGCCAGTACACGTACGACGAGATCCTGGGCAAGCTTCGCCTCGAGCTCGACAAGCTCATCGAAGAGAAGCAGGCGTCGTAGCAGTTTCAACCGACTCAGCACGCAGGTTGGCCGTTGCCAGCAGCACTCAGCACTGAACCACGAGGGGCCCGAACTTGAAGCAACGACTGATCTACCTCTTCATCCCCGTCTCGGTGATCCTCCTGGACCTCTGGACGAAGATGCTCGTCCTCCAGCGCCTGGCCCTGCATGAAGCGGTCACGGTGATTCCGGACTTTTTCCAGATCGTGCACGTCCACAACACCGGGGCCGCGTTCGGACTGGGCGCCAACGCGTCGTCGAAGATCGTGCCCATCCTGCTGAACTCCGGCGCCATCGTCGTCTTCTGCGTGGTCGTGGTCTACGCACTGCGCAGCGCGGCCACGGATCGCGTGCTCCAGACCGGCCTGCACCTCATCCTGGGTGGCGCGATCGGGAACCTGCTCGACCGCTTCCGCTTCGGCTACGTCGTCGACTTCCTGGACGTCTACATCGGGCGCCATCACTGGCCGGCCTTCAACGTGGCCGACTCCGCCATCTGCATCGGCATCGCCCTGCTCTTCCTGGACATGAGGAAGAAGCCGGAAAGCGCGACGGAACCGGAAACCGCGTAATCCTGCCCAACGGAGCGCAGCGAAACGCCGGCGCTCCACCGCGAATCACTCTGCCATTCGATCGGGTGCCGAGGCGGCCCGGCGCAAGAGGTAGACACTCCCCAACGCAATCCAGAGCACGATGGGAAGGATCGACGCGGGATTCGACGGCCCGGTCAGAAACTCGCCCACGTTGAAGCTGGCCCACACCGACTCGTGCGAGCCGTGCGCGTAGCGCTGATACGGAATGAGCTCGTCCAGCGCCTGAGGGTTGGTGGAGGTGTTCCCGGCCAGGAGATCGGCGAAGAGCGTCTGCACCGGCTTGAAGATCCCGGCGTGCAGCGTGGGATCGACGGCGGTGGCCGCCAGTTGCATGGCCAACGCCGCCAGCGCCAACGGCACGCCGGCGAAGAGGAGCACGCGCCGCGGGACGAAGAACAGCGGAATGCCCAGCAGCGGAACGATCGGCAACAGGTACCGCGGTCCGAATGAGCCTCCCCCGCTCCAGCCGTTGAAGCCCGCGATGGTGAAGAAAAAGATCGCGGCCACGGCGGCGATCATGAACAGCTCACGGCGCATCACCCGCTGACGCACCATCACCACGGCTCCAACGAAGGCCAGCAGCAGGATCGGCGAGACGAAGAAGAGGCCGCGGTACTCGCTGAACGTCAGACCCCACAACGCTTCCATGGACGGCAGGCGAAAAACGCCGAACAGCAACCCCTTCTCCGTGAAGTCCGAGCTCGTCTCGACGGAGGTGACGAACGGGGAGCCGAAGCAAGCCTGGTGATACGCGCCGAGCAACAGGCCGAACGGGATTCCGCCGAGCGCGAAGCGAAGGGCATTGCGGCGGGAGCGCACCCACGAGCCGATGAAGAGCACCGCCGCGGCGGGGATGCAGATGTAGAAGCACAAGCCGGCGATGCCCGCGGCCACGCCCGCGAGCAACGGACGCTTGTCGAGCCAGACGAACGCCAGGAGTAGAAAGAATGCGGCCGGCACGTGCGCGAACAGCATCGTGGAGAAGGGAAAGGCGATCGTGCCGAAGGCCATGGCCAGGGCGATGAACATCGCCGAGACAGGGCGCAGGGCGCGAAACACGGGGCGCGACGGATTGGAGTCGGACGTCCTGCCCGCGGCGTCCTGCGCCCTGCGTCCTGCTTCAAACAGCAACACCGGGATCAGCGCACCGGTCACCCCACAGGTGAGGATCGTCACGATCCAGGCATTCAGCGTGACCCAGAACCATTGGTCGACGGGGACATGCGCCGCATGCTCGACGGCGTAGACGAGCGCATACGGAATGGCGGCCAGGAACGAGACCCCGGGCGGCTTGTTGATGTAGGCGTGCCACTGGCCGGAGACCGGGCTCCAGGAGATGTCGCCCGTATTCACCCGATAACCATCGATGTGCAGCGTCTGCCGCTCGACGAGCGCGCGGGCCAGGTCGAACTGCGCGTTCTGATTCCAGCCGCCGCCGTTGAAGAAATATGCGTACGTGACGAAGGTCAGAAGGAAGAGTCCGGCCGCAATTCTGCGGTCCGAGGAAGTCACACCGCGCTCTCCCGGACGTCCCCGGTGTCGTTCTCGGCGGAGCAAGTGATCGTGCCGGCCATGGCCCGGGAAGATATCAGAGAGTCCATCCCGACTTATCATTTGACGGCCCGCACGCTTCTGGAGGGGCAAGGCTGATCCTGGTCCACCACGAACCGAAGGAGAAGAGATGACCACCCCTGCTGACCTGGCCGCGGCGAGCTCCGGTTACAACTACTACCCGCACACCATGATCCGTCTCTGCGAGTATTCGTACGAAGATCCCGCCACCATTCCCGCGCGCGTCCAGCAGGAAGGTCTCACGGTCACGTGGGGACCGGCACAGCTCGTGAGCATCATCCGGCGTTCCTACTCGCTGGCCTACGTCACTTACCGTCCCGAGCCGAACGAGTACACGGTCGTGATCCGCGGGACGCCCATCGACAGTTGGGAAGCCTTCATCACCGAGGACTTCGAGATCAAGACGCTGATGCCCTTTCAGGACTTCGCGCCGGGCGCACCGCCGACGGCGATGATCGCGGAAGGGACGTATCACGGCATCAACGATCTGCTGGCACTCACCGATCCGAAAACCGGCCAGTCGCTCGTGACCTACCTGCAGAACGCGGCGCCGTCCTATCTGTACGTCACCGGCCACAGCCTGGGCGGCACGCTCACGCCGCCCATGTTCGCGTATCTCAACTCCGTCTTATACGGCGGAGGATTCGTGAAAAACATGGCCCTTTGGTCCTTCGCGGGCCTCACGGCCGGGAACTCCGACTTCAACACCTACTTCAACGGCCTGTTCAATCCCGCATTTCCGTGGCGCCTCTACAACACCCTCGACATCGCGCCGTTCTGCTGGGGGAGCGAAAGCGGCATCGAGCACATCTACGATGGCCACTACACATACGGCCCGCCCGAGAGCGACATCATCGGCGGACTCTTCGACCTCGCGCAAGGCAACGGCTACGCCCAGCCCGCGTACGGCGCCGCGCCGATGCCCGGCGTCTATCAGCAGGAGTCGGGCTCCGCACAATGGGCCGACGAGGCCGGGCACCAGCACCAGCCGTCGACGTACAAGACGCTGGTGGACGTCGCCTATCCCTGGTCAGGGGGCGATTGAGCGCCGGTCCTTCAAGGGACGGGGGCCGAGGCCCTGCGCCAGAGGAGCGCGGTGCCGGCAAGGAGCACCGCGAGGAGGGGCAGCAGCGACAGCGTCGTGGTGGGGCCGGTCACCAGCTCGCCTGCATTGAAGCTGTTCCATAGCGACTCTTGCGAGCCGGGTCTCGACCGCTGATGGGCGCCGATCTCGTCAATCCCTTGACCATTGACCGACGTCATGCCCGCCACGAATCGCGGGAACAGGTAGTCCTGCACCGGATGCAGGAGCCGGCTGCTCGGCGTCGGGTTCACCGCCGTGGCCATCAACTGCATCCCGAACGAGATCAGGCCGAGGAGCAGCCCCACGGGCACGACCCACCGCCCACGCAGGTAGAGCATGGCCACTCCCAGGAGCGGAACGATGGGAAGAATGTAACGCGGCCCGAAGGCGTAGCCTCCCCACCACTGGTTGAAGCTGGCCACGGCGAGGAGGAAGAAGAGCACGATGCTGCCGATGAGCAGGAGCTCGCGGCGCGGCATCCGGACCGCGCCAATCACGGCCAACAGGAGAATCGGCGACACGAAGAACAGTCCGCGATAGTCGCCGAATGTCAAACCCCAGAGCGCCTGCAGCGAGGGCGTCCGAAACACGCCGAAGAGCAGTCCCTGTTCGGTGAAGCGATCGCTGATCTCGAGGGACGTCGTGAAGGGAGATCCGAAACAGAGCCACTGATAGAGCAGCAGCAGCGCTCCGAAAGGCAGTCCCCCCAGAGCAAAGCGCGCGGCGGCCCGAGCTCCGCCTCTGCTCCAGATGCCCAGCAAGAGAATCGCAGCGGCGGGGATACAGAGGTAGTAGCTCGCACCCGCCACGCCGGCGCAGACCCCGGCCAGCAGCGGCCGCTCGTCCATCCAGTAAAACGCCAGGAGTAAGAACAGCGCCGGAGGCACGTGCGCGATGAGCAACGTCGAGTAGGGAAAGACGATCGTGCCCAAGCCGATGGCCAGAGCCACGGCCAAGGCCCCGCGAGGCGAGATCCCCACGCGCCGCCCGTATGCGTAGAGCACCGCCGGAATCAAGGCCCCGGCCACGCCACAGGTGAGGATCGTGACGATCCAGGCATTGACCGTCATCACGAACCAGCCGTCGACGCGGGCCCCGAGCATTCTCTCCCCGACATACATGAGCGCGTAGGGCACAGCCGCGAGGAACGAGACCCCCGGCGGCTTGTTGATGTACACGTGCCACAGCCCGGACGCGCGACTCCAGGAGACGTCTCCTGTGTTCTGGTGGTAGCCGTCGATGTGCAGGGTCTGCCGTTCGACGAGCGCGCGCGTGAGATCGAAGTGAGCGTTCTGATTCCAGCCGCCGCCGCTGAAAAACCACGCGTAGGTCACAAGCAGGAGTGCGAAGAGACCCAGCGCGATGCGGCGGTCGGAGGCGGTCACACCGCGATCTCCCTCACCCCTTCGCTCATCTCCAGGCGCGGCTCTGTCATCTCCTGCACCTGCTCCGGCGTCACGCCCGGCGCGACCTCGATGAGCTTCAAACCCGTCGCAGTCACGTCGATGACGCAGTAGTCGGTGATGATGCGGTTCACGACGCCCACGCCCGTCAGGGGAAGATTGCAGCGTTCCAGGATCTTCTTCTCCCCCTTCTTGGTGACGTGCTCCATCGTCACGATGAGCCGCTTCGCGCCGGCCACGAGGTCCATGGCCCCGCCCATTCCCTTGACCATCGAGCCCGGCACCATCCAGTTGGCGATGTCGCCGGTGGCCGAGACCTGCATGGCTCCCAGGATGGAGAGATCGACTTTTCCGCCGCGGATCATGGCGAAGGAGTCGGCGCTGGAAAAGAACGCAGCCCCGGGGAGCACGGTCACGGTCTGCTTGCCGGCATTGATGAGATCGGGATCGACCTGTTCGTCGGTCGGAAAAGGGCCCAGTCCGAGGATGCCGTTCTCGGACTGCAGGATGACCTCCATCCCCTCGGGGATGTTGTTGGCCACCAGGGTGGGCATGCCGATGCCGAGATTGACGTAGTACCCGTCCCGCAATTCCTGCGCGGCACGGCGGACGATCTGTTCGCGAGTGAGCGCCATCGGTTATCCCTTCCTCACGGTGCGTTGTTCGATGCGTTTCACACGCGGCGCGACCACCAGGCGGTGCACGAAGATGCCGGGCGTATGGACATGGTCGGGGTCGAGCTGGCCCGGTTCGACCAGTTCCTCCACCTCGGCCACGCAAATCCTCCCCGCCGTGGCGGCCATCGGATTGAAGTTGCGGGCGGTCTTGCGATAGACGAGATTCCCGAGCCGGTCTCCCTTCCAGGCTGCCACCAACGAGAAGTCTCCGACGATGCCGCGCTCCATCACGTACGTGCGGCCATCGAACTCACGCGTCTCTTTCCCCTCGGCCACGATCGTGCCGTAGCCCGCCGGAGTGAAGAACGCCGGGATTCCCGCCCCACCCGCGCGCATCCGCTCGGCCAGTGTGCCTTGCGGACAGAACTCAACGTCCAGCTCCCCGGCCAGATATTGACGTTCGAACTCGGCGTTCTCGCCGACATAAGAGGAGACCATCTTCCGCACCTGACGGGTCCGGAGCAGTAGTCCCAACCCCCAGTCGTCGACCCCGGCGTTGTTGGACACGCAGGTCAGCCCGCCGACCTTGCTGTCCACCAGTGCGTTGATCAGATTCTCGGGGATGCCGCAGAGACCAAAGCCCCCGACGACGAGCGTGGCACCTTCCGGAACGTCCCGCACCGCCTCCGCCGCGGACGAAATGACTTTGTCGATCATGGCGGCCGGACGATACCAGAAGGTTGGCGGTTGGCGGTTGGCGGTTGGCGGTGGACCTGTACGACTAACCTCGAGTTTCTTCGCGCGACGCGAAGATTTGCAGGCGGAGCATTGGAGC
>JBDTOZ010000098.1:0-1589 GCA_039932995.1 Acidobacteriota bacterium
GGAGTGCCTTGGCGCGATGAGCCATGGGGCGCGGGCATCCTGCCCGGCGCACTGCAGCGCGTATGGGCATCTTGCCCGCGGCCGGCCCCGCGCGCCTCACTGGCACTGATTGCGGCTCGGGCCTCCCAGGGGGTTGAAGTCGAAGAGGTTGTGCGGCTCGAGGCTCATGCCTTGCCAGTGGACGTTGGTGATGCCGGTCATGAGGTTGTCGGCGTCGCCGGGGGCGTGATCTTCGTCGTGCGGGTCGTGATGGGTGGAGGAGCGATACCAGAGCACGACGTCGGTGTTGGTGACGGATTCGCGGTCGGACACGCCCGTCCCCGGAAGGCCGTCGCCGAGGAGGTACTGGTCGGGCTGGAGGTAGCGGACGTGGGCGGTGTCGAAGAGGGCGTCGCGCTCGGACTGCTTGAAGCGGGTGACGGCGAAGTCGGACTGCGTGAACCGTTCTTTCCGGGTGGCGCCGGCGGATTCACCGTGATGACGGGACAGGCCGGGCGTGGCGATCTGCAGCATGTAGCCGATCGGGTTGCCGTGAAGGTTCGCCGTCTGGTCGATGACGCCGATGGTGGAGAACGCCTCCGGATTCCATTGCGCGACGCCTTCCTCTCCGCCATTGAACGGCTCTTCGACGTCGCGCGAAAGGGAGGACGCGTTCGTGGCCTCGATGTGCTTCCACTGGACGGCGGTATCACCGCCGGAGCCATTGAGGTCGACGTCGACCCGCCACAGCACGTCGTGCATGTGGGCCTCGGTGGTGCTGCCCGGGGGGATGAAAGGGTTGTTGAATCCGGACGCGCCCAGGCGAAAGCCGATGCTGCCATCGTCGCGCAGCCGGTACTCGATGATGAAGTCGTAGTTCGCGGCGTCCTGCACACCCCAGAGCACGAGCTCCTGCCCCCGCCGGCTGATGCTGCTTCCTTCCTTGCACATCCAGGCGATGCCGCGGTCGTTCGTCTCGGCCACGACCTGGGGCAGGCTCTGTCCCGACAGCGTGAGGATTCTCCCCTGCGGGCCCGCGTCCTCGGCGGTCACTTCGCGGATCGATTCCGCGGAGGTGGTTTCTTGATCGTAGAGCCGCAGGGGCAACTGGTGGTACGGCACGAAGATCTCGGCCACGCCGGCTTCGCGCAGGATGCGCATCCAGTCGCCGGTGGGAGTGCGGCGCAGATCCGTCGGCCCGAGGACCAGGCCACGCCGGCCCTGGTTGGAGATGCAGGTGCGCCAGGCCGTCTCCGCATTCACGACCTGGATGCAGGCGTGGGGCTGATCGGTGTCGCAGATGTCGGTCCCGCACGGAACGATTCCCTGGGTGGACACGGTCCGCACCGCCCGCCGGCGAGCGCCCGCCATCTGCGGAGCGGCGACGAAGGCGGTCACGAGAGCGAGGAGGAGGACGCGACTGATTGTTTTCATGATGGGCCCCTGCGGAGCGTACTCGGGAACTCTGTTCTGCGCACGCTCCTGGGGACGTTCACCACAGAGGCACTGAGACAGAGAGGACGGCAAGGCAGATCATTTCTCAAACGTCCCCCGCTGGGTTGACCCGGGCGTCGTGCACCGTACAATACCCACGTGTCCCTGACCGGCTT
>JBDTOZ010000099.1:0-18028 GCA_039932995.1 Acidobacteriota bacterium
AAGGCTTCTTCTCGATCGGATCGACCTGCAGCGCCGCCACGTAGCCGCGCGGCACTTGCAACACGCCTCCCTCGTTGTAGCGGACCTTGCAGATTCCTTTCAGCCCTTCCGGGATCCGGCAACGGTGTCCGCACGAGAAACAGCGCACGGCGTGGTTGTCGAGCTTTTCGTAGAGAACCCCTTCCACGGTCCGTTCGGCCAGGGCCTGACCGAGCGTCGTTTCCACCTGAGCCATACGCAGGAAAACCGCGTCAGCGGCGCCGAAGTTCCAGCCAGCGGCGAAGACGGGCACGCCGCGAGAAGATCGCAAAGCAGCCCCAGCCGAGAACGAGACCGGCCAGTCCGTCCACGAGGTAATGCCACCCGGTAATCATCGAGCCGAGAAAGATCATCAGCACGAACACGCCGAACACCACCTCGCCGGCGGTCCAGAGCCGCCGCATCCAGAGGAAGACGTACGTCTGGAAGCCGACGTGCAGACTGGGAAAGGCCCCGATTCCGAACACGATCCGGATCGTCCCCGTGGGCACCCCCGAGGCGGCACGGATCACGTTCTGATAGTTCCGCATGAGCAGCGCCTGAAACATCTGGGTCACTCGCAAGGCCTCCCCGTGCACCATCCAGATCTCGGGAAAACGGTACGCCGGTCCCAGCGACGGCACGAGCAGATAGAGCCAGGCACCGGTGATCCAGAGCACCGCGTAGCCGTTGGCGAAGGCGATGCGGATGCGGCGGCTCGGTGCGGAGAGAAAGTACGCCCCGGCCATCAGAGTGCTGGCCAGAAAGATGTTCGCGTAGGACCAGTCCACCATCCGCAGCAGGGCCGGCTGGCCGAAGAGGTCCAGGAAGAAAACCGTCGGCGAGATGCCGAAAAAGAGCGTCTGATCGAGATCCCACAGCGCCTGGTCGAACAACGTGGGGTGATAGAGCGGCACGACCAGCTTGATCCAGCCATAGACGAAGATCACCAGGGCCGACCCGCAGATCAGCCGGACCGTATCCGCGAGCCACCTTCGAGTGGCCAGGATTCGGAAGTAGCCCCGTTCCCGCCGCACCAGCGCGACCACCGACCGCACCGCCACACCCAGCAGCGTCTGCACGAGCATCGACAGCAGCAGCCCGCCGACGATCTGGATCGGGTCTCCCACGATGGGCAGGCTCCGCAACCCAAAGAAGACCACCACGGCCAGATTCACGCCGACGAAGATCTCGAAAAAGAACGGCCGCAATTTCACGCCTCGGATCATAGCGAGGAACGCGACCGCGAACAGCCCACTTGCGTGTCCCTCGTTCCGTGTTCCCCGATAAACTTCCGCCATGTTCATCGAACGTCAGACCGACGGCGCCGTCGCCACCATCACCTTGAACCGGCCCGAGAAGCTCAACGCCTTCACCGGTACGATGCGTCAGGATCTGCTGGCCGCGTTGCGCGCATCCGAGGAGGACCCCGACGTACGAGTGGTCGTGATCACCGGGGCAGGGCGGGCGTTTTGCGCGGGTGGGGACGTCGAGGCCATGAGCGCGCTGCAAAAGAGTGGCGACACCGACGCGTTTCGCCGGCTCCTCGATGCAGGACGGGACGTCATCCTGCAGATCGCGAGGATGTCCCGGCCGGTGATCGCCGCGGTGAACGGAATTGCCGCCGGGGCCGGCTGCAATCTCGCGCTGGCCTGCGACTACCGGCTGGCCACGGAACAGGCCAAATTCAGCGAGTCCTTCGTGCGCATTGGCCTGCACCCCGACTGGGGCGGAACCTGGCTGCTGCCGCGACTCATCGGCCGCGGGCGGGCGCTGGAGCTGCTCCTGTCCGGGCGGATGGTGGACGCGCAGGAAGCGCTGGCCATCGGAATGATCGACCGCCTGGCAGAAGACCTCCCCGCGGAGACGCTCGAGCTGGCGAGGACGTTCGCGGCCGCCCCACCCCTGGCCGCCGCCGGCATCAAACGCGCGCTGAACGTCAGCGAGAGGAACGAATTGCGCGAGCAACTCGATCTCGAAACGGAGCACCAACTGGCCTGCTTCTCCTCCAGCGATGGCGCCGAAGGAATCGCAGCCTTCTTCGAGAAACGGAAGCCGGTGTTCAAAGGAAAGTGACCCGCGCAGGGCGCAGGCATTCATAAGGGATCGTCACACCCGCTTCACGATGACGATGGTCTCATCGTCCTTTTGCGGGGCCTCGTCGACGAAGGCGTCGACGGCGTCGGCGATCTGGTCGCGGATGAGATTCGCTCCGAAGTCGAGGTGCTGCTCGAGAATCGCCTCCAGCCGCTCGTTGCCGAATTCCTCTCCGGCGATGTCCTCGGCCTCGGTGATGCCGTCACTGTAGAGCACCGCGCAGGCACCGGCGGGAAACGCGCGGGTCTGCGACAGATAGCGGGAGTTCGGCAGGATGCCGATGGGCAGGCCGTGGGACTTGATCGTGTCGATGTGTCCCCCCGCGATCAGGTAGCCGGGGTTGTGCCCGGCGTTCACGTACTCGATGGTCTCGTTCTCGCGGTCGATGGAGACGATGATCATGGTGATGAACTTGTTTTCCGCCGACCAGTTATGGATATGACGGTTCAGTTCCGTGGCGATCTCCGAAATCGCCCGCCCCTCCGCGAAGAGGAGCTGCACCACGGCGTGCAACGCCGACACCAGGAGGGCCGCCGGCATCGACTTGCCGGCCACGTCCGCCACCAGTGCCGTGACCACCCCATCGCGTACGAAGAACGCGTGATAGTCGCCACCCACCTGTCGCGCCGGCCGCGAGAGCGCGGCGATCTCGATCCCCTCGAACTGGGGAATGCTGGAGGGCAGGATGTCGCGCTGGATCGTCGCGGCCAGCTCCAGATCGCGCTCCATGGCCTGCTTCTCCAGCGCCTCGCGGTGCAGCCGCGAATTTTCCAGGGCGATGGCGACCTGATTGGCGAAGAGGGCCAGCAGACGCAGCTCGTTCGACTCGAACGCGGCGATGCCGCCTTCGCGGGTCTCACGATCCGCGGCGGCCAGCACACCGATCACCGCGTCGTTGCTCCCCTTGATGGGCACCGCCACGAAGGCCACACAGCCCGGGAAGAGACAATCCGTCCCTCCCTCGAACGCGAGCGGCTTCCCTTCCCGGATCAACCCTTCGCTCAACTCGACGTCGAGGATCTCTTCGCGCACGTCACCGAAGGAACGATAGAGACGAAACGCCTCTCCTTCCCGGAGAAACAGCGCGGCGCGGCGCGCGTTCGTGAGCGAGATCATGCGGAACAGGATCGCGTCCGCGAGCTCGTCGATGTTCAGGGTGGAGGCGATCGAGAGCCCGATGTCGTAAAGCGACTCCAGCTCCCAGAGACGGTACTTCAGTTGGAAATCACCTTCGCGCGTCTCCTGGGTCAGCCGCTGGTTCGCGATGAGCGTGGAGAGAAACGCCGCCCCGGCACGCACGAACGCGACATCGTCGTCCATTGTGTCGTCGATGAGCAGCGTGGAGAGGGCCAGCAGACCGACCGCCTCGCGGTGAGACTGGAGAGGCACCACCACCGCGGGCGAGGGAAGCACCGCGTCTTCCGCGCGCGTGTTCCCGTCCAGAATCTCAGGCGCCACGCAGCGCAACGACTTGGCCGCCAGACGGAGCTCGCTGCCACGCGTGTCACGCAGGTAGAGCGCGCCCGTATCGAACCGCGTGTGCCGTGCGAACGCATCCAGGATCTGCGTCCCATGAGCGGCAATCGACGTCCGCTCCATTTGCTGAAGCTCGTGGACGAACTCGGCGAAGCGATGAACCTGGGGCATGGGGCGAGGATATCAGGGTGCTGGGTCTTCGGTCTTCGGGTCTTCGGGTCTTCGGGTCTCGGTCTTCGAGTCGTCGGGTCTTCGAGTCGTCAGGTCTTCGAGTCGTCGAGTCGTCCAGTCGCCACGGAGTCTCATAGGTTCACAGTCTCACAGTCTCACAGGCGTAAGGCCGACAGCGCGTGCGATTGGGAAACCTATGAGACTCTGAGACTATGAGACTCGACTCTGAGTCAGTCTCGAAGTCTCACAGCTCGACGGCTCGAGGCTCGAAGACTTGACGACTCGAAGACTTGACGACTCGAAGACTTGACGACTCGACGGCTCGAAGACTTGACGACTCGACGACTCGACGACTTGACGACTCGAAGACTTGACGACTAGAAGACCCGACGACTAGAGCAAGGAAGCGAGGACGACCGGGGCCGTCACAGCCCCATATCCTTGATGGCCGACTCCTCGTCCGTGAAGATCGCCGCGTAGTTGGCCAGGCCCATGATCTGAAACGTTTTGTGGATGACGGGGGTGAGGCAGCAGAAGCCGATCCGGCCGCCCTTGTCGATCATTTTCTCGATGATCTCGATGAGGATGGAGATCCCGATGGAGTTGACGATCTTGGTCTCGCGCAGATTGAGGAGCAGCGAACGGACTCCATCGTCCATGAGCTCGTAGGCTCGGTTGGCGATCTCTTCGCCACCGACGTTGTTGATGTAGCCCTTCGTGTAAAGGATCGCGCCCGTCGCGCCGCGGCGGTCAAGGGCGACTCTGAGTTCATCTGTCATGACTTCTCCGATTCGAGCAAGGGGGCCTGCTCACGACTGCTTCGTGCACAGCTACTCGGCTGCCTTTCTTCCGAACTTCACCATGTGGATCGTGGTGCCGTCCGGTCTGGTGGAGATCCCGACCTCATCCATGTGAGCTTCGATGATCTGAAGGCCCCACCCGCGCTTGTGGACGGCGCCGAGCTTCTGACGTCGCGAGCGCGCTTCGGTCACGTCGAATCCCCTGCCGCGATCGGTGATCCAGATGTCGATGCGGGAGTCGTTTTCGCCAACCGAGGTGCCCGTGATTCTTACATAGATGCGCTTGTCGGCGCTACCCGAATGCTCCCGGGCATTGATGCACGCTTCGATGATCGCGTGGGCCATTTCATCGATCGATTCCGACGCCATTCCCAGTTCCCGGGCGAGGTTCCCGGCCGCACGCGCGGCAGCGATCTCGATATCCGGAATCATGGGGAGCGTGAGCTCCATCTGCCGTTCGGCCGTCGCGGTCATGAGCACATCCTCGGTGAACGCGCGCTCAGAACGAGAGGAACAACGCAGCCACCGTCTTGACCCACACGGGGATCCCACCGAGTTGATCGAGCGCCAGCAAGGCCACGGTGTTCACGGCCAGCATGGCCGGAAGGATGGCATTGGCCGAAAGGACGGTTTCGAGCCGGGTGGTGCGGGTTTGCGCGATGTTGTTCATGGTTGCCCCCCTGTTTCTTCGGGGCCACTCTGGAGCAACGCGACTGCCACGGCGTTCGGTTCAGCTCAAACTCTCCTAACCGTCTGATGGGACGTAGTTTACACGAACGATGATAAACAGGAAGCGATTCCGGTCACTGTGGCCGAATGCCCCAGTTTGCGAGAATCTCGGAGATCGGCAGGCACAACACGCTTAAAATCTTAGGCTTACTAGTGAATGCCCCAAATGGGGGCATTCGGGTCTTTTTGACCCACGTCCTCGCGCTTCCGATAGAGCGTCTTCCGATCCACCCCCAGGATCCGGGCCGCTTTGGACATGTTTCCCTTCGTGAAGGCCAGCACTCGGGCGATGTAGCGCCCTTCCAGCTCGAACAGCGTCGGCAGATCGCCGGACAGCTCTCCCCCGCCCGCGCTCGGGGCCGCCTCCTCGGGCAACAGAAGATCTCCCGGATCGATCACCGGATCGGTCGTCAGCGCCAGAGCTCCCTCAATGAGGTTCTCCAGCTCACGCACGTTTCCGGGGAAGGGGTACCGCATCAGCTTCTGCAAGGCCTCCTGCGTGATGCGCACGTCGTGCAGGCCCTCGCGTTTGCCATATTTGTCCAGGAAGAAGCGCACCAGCTTGGGGATGTCGTCCTTGCGATCCCGCAGCGGCGGCAGCGTGATCTCCACGACTTTCAGCCGGTAGTAGAGGTCCTGGCGGAACTCCACCTTCTCGATCATCTCCTCGAGATTGCGATGGGTGGCCGAGAGAATGCGCACGTCCACCGGGATCCGGCGGCGTCCGCCGAGTTTCTCGATCTCCCTCTCCTGCAGCACGCGCAGAAGCTTGGCCTGGAGCGTGAGCGGAATGTCTCCGATCTCATCCAGAAAAATCGTCCCGCCTTTGGCCAGCTCGAACTTTCCGGGACGCGCCTCCACGCCTGTGGCCACGCCACGCTCGATGCCGAAGAGCTCGGACTCGAGGAGTGTCTCGGGCAGGGCCGCGCAGTTGATGGCCACGAACGGCCCGTCTTTGCGGGGCGAGCTGCCGTGGATCAGCCGGGCCACCATTTCCTTCCCTGTGCCCGATTCGCCACGGATGATGACGCTGGCCTGGGAGTCGGCCACGCGCGAGACGAGGTCGATGACGCGCTGCATCTTGGGGGAGTCGCCGACCATGAGCCGGTCCGAGTAATCGCGCAGCATGCGCTGCTTGAGCGCGCGATTCTCGTCTTCGAGGGTCTCGCGCACCAGGTCCAGACGGTGGAAGCGACGGGTGTTGTCGATGGCCGCGCCGCCGATGGAGGCCATCGACTCGAGGAAGCGAAGGTCGTCTTCGATGAAGGCCCCGGCCTTGGTTGCGCCGCGCACTTCTTTGCCGCCCACACCGATGACGCCGAGGATGGTCTCGCCGGCGATCATCGGCGCGATGAGCAGGTCGCCTCCGGGCTCGCCGAGGAACCGCGAGACCGTGACCATCATCGGCTCGCGGGAAGCCAGCACCTGTTTGATGGGCGCCTCCAGCAGCAGCAGCTCCGGCGCGGGAACTTCGATGCCGAAGGTAAAGAGGGTCTGCACGTTCAGCTTCTCGTCGAGCGAGAACACGAAGCCGGTGGTGGCGTCGACGACCGCGATGGCGCGGTGCATCAGCTCCTCGAGCAGGTCGTCTTCCGGACGCAGGGTATTCAGAGCCCGGCCCACATCGTAGAGGGCTTCGAGCTGAAGGAGCTTGCGTCGTAACTCGAACTGTGTCTGTGCCATTAGGTTGCTGGTTGCTGGTTGCTGGTTGTCTGGGGTGGTTTCGCCTGGACGATAGGCAACTAGCAACCAGTAACTAGCAACCAGTAACTAGCAACCAGTAACTAGCAACCAGCAACCAGCAACAACTACATCACCACAACGTCATTTGCCGAGGGCCTTCCTGCACTCTCCGAGCAGAAAGTCGCCATTCCACGTTGCATAAAACGCGGGATCGAGACCGTAGATTCTGATCAGGAGAGCGCTCGCTTCGTCGAAACGTCCCGTCTTCATCAGGGTCCGCGCCAGGAAATAGGAAGCCCGGATGGTCTGCGGATCCTGCACTTCGCGCTCGGTGATCGCACGGAATGCGCGTTCCGCCTCGGGGAAGTTGCGTCGCTGGTACGCGCAGAGTGCCTGCTCGTAGTCGCTGGCCCCCCCGCACGTCGTAGGCGGAGCGGCGAGCGCCGGAACGCTCAGCAGTGCGAGAATGGTCAGCAATTTGAACATGTCGAATCCCCGAACGCCGCGCACAGGATACCGTCATTCATGCGATTAGGAATTCTCGGGGGCGGCCGGGCGGCCTGGGCCTACGGCTCGGCGTGGAAGCGCATCGGCTGGCCGCTGTCCGGAATCTGGCTGCGCGACGAGTCGAAGAGTCACATCACCGAGCTCCTCGGGACTTCGCGTCTCGATCTCGGCGATCTGGCCGCCAGTGCCGAGCTCCTGCTCGTGGCCGTGAGCGACCGGGCCGTCGCAGAGGTGGCCCAGGCCATTCCCGAGACCGAGGCTCTGGTCTTTCACGCCAGCGGCGCTCTCCTGTCGATGCGCGACGGCTTCTCGCTCCATCCGCTCAAGGCCCTTCCTCCGGTCGGGCAGCCTTCCGACCTGGCCGACACGCTGCTGGTCTTCGAAGGAGGCCATCGCCGCACGGCCAAACTGATCGCCGCCGCGGTCGGGGCGCGCTTCGCGGAAGTGGCTCCCGAACAGAAGGCGCGCTACCACGCCGCGGCGGTCTTCGGATCCAACTACGTGGCCGCGATGCTGGAGATCGCCGAGCACCTCCTGAGTCAGGCCGGTGTGAACGGAGTCCGTGAAGATCTGGTGGCCCTGGCGCACTCGGGCATCGAGAACTGGCGCCTGCATACTGACCAGAAACGCTTCACCGGACCGGCCGCGCGGGGAGACCGTGAAGTGATGGGCAGCCATGTCGCGGCACTGCAGGATGAGCCGCAACTCGCGCAGATCTACGAACTTCTGGCTGCCGAGCTGGCCGCGTCCATCCTTGCTAGGCCGAAGTAGCGGGTGCTACGATCGCTCGCCTCTCGACGCGAAGAAGGACGCGTTCTCGAACCGATGGTCTTCTTCAACTACGCCACGATGCAGATGGCTGCGAAGATCGTTTACTACGGTCCGGGCCTCTGCGGAAAGACCACGAACCTGCACCACATCTACTCCAAGACCTCTCCCCAGAGCCGCGGAGAGATGGTCAGTCTGGAGACCGAGACCGACCGCACGCTCTTCTTCGACCTGCTCCCGATCGACGTCGGCGTGATCGGAGGCTTCAAGACCCGCCTGCAGCTCTACACCGTCCCCGGACAGGTCTTCTACAACACCACCCGCAAGCTCGTGCTCAAAGGGGTCGACGGGATCGTCTTCGTGGCCGACTCGCAGATGGCCATGCTCGAAGCGAACGTGGAGAGCCTCAAGAACCTCCGCGAGAATCTGGCCGAAATCGGCGTCGACCTCGAAGAACTGCCGCTCGTCCTGCAGCTCAACAAGCGAGACCTCCCCAACGTGGCGCCCGTGCAGTTGATGCTGGACTCGATGGATCCCGAGCACCATCTCGACCACGTCGAATCGGTTGCGAACACGGGCGTGGGAGTCTTCGAGACCCTCAAGCAGATCTCCAAGCTGACTCTGCGCACGCTCCGTCGCCGGATGACCGGAGAGGAGCCGATGAGGGGGGCCGCTCCCACCGCGAGGCCAAGCTCCCAGTTCAAAGTGCGTGAAGACACCGCGCCGATCCGCGCCATCTCTCAACCGTCCGTCCCCTCACCTGCGGCGGAGATCGAGGAAGAGCTGCGCAGCGTCGTCACCGCCGAGCCTCCGGAGGAACCGATCGCGCCACTGGTGGCGCCGTTCAATCCCGACGAGACCATCGCCGCCGCACGGATCGACCGTCACATCCTGTCGACCGCGCCCGTCGCCGCGGCGCCGGCGCCCCCGGCCGAAACGCGGGAACGCACGCAGGTCCTCGTCCCGCCCGCGGCACCTCCACGCGTGGTCGAGGCGGAGAAGACGCCCGAGCCGGAGATTGCCTTCAGCCAGACCGAGAAGGCGCAGAAGAGCAGTCCCGCGGTGAAGACCGTCAAGGTGCGCTCCTCCGTGGACGTGATGTCCGAGCTGGAAGCGCTTCGGAAGCGGGCTACCCAGGCTCCACCCAAGACCACGCGCCGCGACATCGTCACGGATCTCGACAGCCTGCGCCCCAAGCGCGATCTGCAGCGCACCCTCCACCTCCAGGGGCCACCCGAGGTCCTGCCTCGCGCCCGATCCGTTCGGGTTACACTAGCGTACGAGGACGCGCACGGCACCGTGATCGGCACTCAGGACCAGGTCCTGGAACTGGGTGACACGGCTGACGTGCAAAGCCTTTCGGTCAATCTGAAAATCGATCTGTCTTAATCGAGCGGTGAAACGCGCCCGAGGCGACCACAAGTGCCGAAGGCAGGCCGCTCCAATGGTGCCGGTCCGCCTGCAGCACTGGAGCAACGGAGCAACGGAGCGGCGGGACTGTGAGGGGGAAACGCGATGCGCATCACGCTGTTGGCAGGACTCGCTGTCTTTTCGGTCGCCTGCGCGACTTCCACTCCCGCCCCCACACCCACCCCCGTGGCCGCTGCCTCGGTCTCGCCCTCCGTCGCACAGCTCGACGCCGGCCAGTTCCGCAAGGAGCTCGAAGAGGCCTACACGCACATCCTGGCGCGCACCGATCAGACCGTGCCGCTGCCCGTCGACACTCCGGTCGTCGACGTTGAAGCCGCGGCCTCCATCCCCATCCCCGAGCACCGCACCATCACCTCAGCGGTCCGTCTGTTCAGCGTGGACATGAAGGACAGCATTCAGACCTCGCTCCTCCGCTCGGCAAAGTTCCGTCCGATCATCGACAAGGCGCTGGCGGAACAGAATCTCCCCAAGGGACTGGCCTACCTGCCGGTCATCGAGAGCGCCTATCTTCCGACGCTGACTTCCACCGCCGGTGCGCACGGCATCTGGCAGTTCATGCCCGAGACCGCGCGCGAGTACGGGATGCGGGTGGACTGGTGGGTGGACGAGCGCGCGGATCCCGAGCGCTCCACGCGCGCCGCGGCGCTCTACCTCCGTGATCTGCACGGCATGTTCGACGACTGGGCGCTGGCCCTGGCCGCCTACAACTGCGGGCCGGGCCGGGTGCGCCGGACTCTCGAGGAAGCGGGGGCCACGACGTTCTGGGAACTGCTCGATCAGGGATTGCTTCCCAAAGAAACGCGCGGCTACGTGCCGACGTTCTACGCTGCGCTCCTCATCGCCAGCGATCCCCAGACCTACGGCTTCAAGCTCGGGACTCCCTCGGAATCCGACGCGAAGCGCGTCGAGGTCCGGGGTCCGGTCTCCCTGGCCTACATCGCCGAGGCCATCGGCGTGGACGAGGACGTTCTGCAGGAACTGAATCCCGCGCTGCGCCGTGGCGTCGTGCCTCCGGGCCACGGATCGGTGCGCGTGCCCGCCAAACAGGCCGAGGCGCTGCTGGCTCGCGCCGACTCCCTTCCTGCCGAGGACGCGTATGTGAAGTTCTGCGCGTTCAAACTGCGCGACGGCGACACGATCAAGAAACTGGCCCGCAAACTTGGGTCGAAGCCTGAGACCCTGCTGGCCATGAACAACCTCGACGCCGACCAGCGACTGCGCCCCGGACAGTCGATCTACTTGCCCGTGCGCGCCCGCGAGCTGGGCAAGCTCCTCGCGCAAAGCGATGACGTCACCGTCTTCTACGCCGTGCGCAAGGGAGACACGCTCTTCTCCATCGCCCGCAAGAACGGCCTCAGCGTCTCCGAGCTGCGCGAGCTGAACGACCTCGGCAAGAACAGCGCCCTCCGCATCGGCCAGAAGCTCCGCGTCGAAGCCCCAAGGGCGTTGTCCGCCGGCGGGATGTAACCCCTGCCCGAAAGGGAGCGATCCCCACAATCGCCAAGCGACAACTGACAACCGCCAACGGATCGTGCTAGCTTCGCCGATCCATGGCTGAAAGCAGCGATTACAAAAAGACCCTCAACCTGCCGCAAACCACGTTTGCGATGAAGGCCAACCTGCCGCTCAATGAGCCGAAACGGCTCGAGAAGTGGCGGGGCATGGACCTCTATCGCCTGATCCGCGAAAAGTCCGCCGGCCGCCCGAAGTTCGTGCTCCACGACGGGCCCCCGTACGCGAACGGCAGGATTCACATCGGCCACGCCCTGAATAAGACCCTCAAGGACATCGTGGTGAAGTCGCACACGATGCTCGGGTTCGACTCCCCTTACGTTCCGGGCTGGGACTGCCATGGCCTGCCCATCGAGCATGCCGTCGACAAGGAGCTCGGCTCGAAGAAGCGCGACCTCTCTCCGGCCGAGTTCCGCCGCGTCTGCCGCCAGTTCGCCGCCAAGTATCTCGACCTCCAGCGCGAGGATTTCATCCGCCTGGGCGTCTTCGGCGATTGGGATCATCCCTACACCACCATGGCCTTCGACTACGAGGCCGACATCGCCTCCGCGCTGGGCGGTTTCTTCGAGAGCGGCGCCGTTTACAAGGGCCTCAAGCCGGTGCACTGGTGTACGTACGACCAGTCCGCGCTGGCCGAGGCGGAGGTCGAGTATCGCGACCACACCTCGCCCTCCGTCTACGTGCGTTTCCGCATGACAGACGAGTCGGTCACCGCGCTCGATCTGCCGATCGAGAAGCCGCTCTACGCCATCATCTGGACCACCACCCCCTGGACGCTGCCCGCCAACCTGGCCGTGGCCGTGAAACCCGACTTCGATTACACGGTCGTCGAACGGGACGGAGAGAACTACATCCTGGCCTCCGAGCTGGTCGTTCCTGTTGCCAAGAAATTCGGCTGGAGCGACTTCAAGGAAGGACGCGTATTCAAGGGTTCGGCCCTCGAGCACCTCCGCTATCAGCATCCCTTCATCGACCGGCAAGGCCTCTTCGTTCTCGGCGACTACGTGACGTTGGATGCCGGCACCGGCCTGGTGCACACCGCACCCGGGCACGGCGCCGACGACTTCGCGACCGGACGCCGTTACGGCCTGGACATCTACACTCCGGTCAATCACCGAGGCGAGTTCACCCAGGACGTCCCGGAGTGGGCCGGGCTGCACGTCTTCAAGGCCAACCCGCTCATCGTAGAACATCTCCGCGAGAGCGGCGCACTGGTCCTCGGGGAGCCCATCACCCACTCCTACCCGCACTGCTGGCGCTGCAAAAATCCCATCATCTTCCGCGGCACCGAGCAGTGGTTCATCTCCATGGACGAGACCGGACTGCGCAAGCGTGCCCTGGAGGCCATCGACAAGGTCAAGTGGGTGCCGGCCTGGGGACGCGACCGCATCTACGGCATGATCGAGAATCGGCCCGACTGGGTGATCTCGCGGCAGCGGCTGTGGGGCGTGCCGATCACCGTTCTCTACTGCGAGCAGTGCAACGAAGCCATCAGCGCACCGGAGCTGTTCGCCAACGTGGCCCGGCACTTCCGCGCCGAAGGGGCAGACGCCTGGTACGAGCGCCCGGCCTCTGATTTCTATGACAAGCCGTGCTCGTGCGGGAGCACCACCTTCCGCAAGGAGACCGACATCCTCGACGTCTGGTTCGACTCCGGCTGTTCCCATCTGGCCGTGCTCAAACGCCGCGAGGATCTCGGCTGGCCGTCGGATGTCTACCTGGAAGGTCATGATCAGCACCGCGGCTGGTTCCACTCATCGCTCCTGGTGGGAGTCGGCCTGGAAGGATCGGCGCCGTTCCGCGAAGTGGTCACGTGCGGCTTCGTGCTGAACGAAGCCGGCGACAAGATGTCGAAGTCGAGCGGCAACGCCCTCTCGCCCCAGGACGTCATCAAGCAGAGCGGCGCGGACATCCTCCGGCTCTGGGTCGCCGTCAGCGACTACACGGACGACATGATGTTCGGTCCGCAGATCCTGGCCCGCACCAGCGACGGGTATCGCAAGATCCGCAACACCGCCCGTTTCCTGCTGGCCAACCTCAGCGACTTCGACCCGGCCGTACACGGCGTCGAGCAGCTCGAGCCGATCGACCAGTGGATCGTCGACCGTTCCCGCCGCGCCACCGCCCGCGTGCGACAGGCCTACGAGGACTACGAGTACCACACCGTCTATCACCGCATTCTGGAGCTGTGTACCGTCGACCTCTCGTCGATCTATCTGGACGCCTCGAAGGACACGATGTATTGCGAGGCTCCCGACTCGCCGCAGCGCCGGAGCGCCCAGACGGCCATGTACGAGGTCCTGCAGGGCATCGTCACCTCCATCGCCCCGATCCTCACCTTCACCGCGGACGAGATCTACGAAGCCATGCCCGGACAACGGGAAGCATCGGTTCATCTGGCCGAGCTCCCGAAGGCGCAGCCCCCGCTCTCCTCCGACGAGCTCGCCGCCTGGAAACGTCTCTTACAACTGCGGGACGCGGTCCTGGCGGTCCTCGAAAAGGCACGCGCAGCCAAACAGATCGGCCAGTCGCTCGAGGCCGACATCACGCTTCACGGTAACGTCAGCGCAGGCATCGACCTTGCGAAGTTGTTCATCGTCTCGCACGTCGACGTCGTTGCCGGCCCCACACCCAGCGATGCCGACTCGGTCGAGATCGAAGGCTTCGGCGTCGTCGGAATCACCTGGAGTCCGGCGCGCGGCAAGAAGTGCGGGCGCTGCTGGCAGTACCGGGAAGACGTCCTCACCGATGGCGACCTCGATGCCCGCTGCCAGCAGGTGGTCGACGAGCTTGCTCCGGGAGACATGCCGACCGCGTGAATGGTGGACGGTTGGCGGTTGGCCGCCAACCGACCACTGCTACACTGACACGACAGACCCCAATCGAAAGAAGGAGGCCAACCATGGCAACGAAGACGAAGGACATCAAGAAAGCGGCCCAGAAGATCACCAAGAGCGCGGTCAAGAAAGCCAAGAGCGCGGCCAGCGACATCTCGGACAAGGCCGGTGTAGTCGCCAAGAAGGTGAAGAAGGCGGCTGCCCCGAAGATCAAGGAAGCCAAGAAAGCGGCACGCTCCGCGGCCAAGGACGTCCTCAAGTCCGCCTCGAAGCAGTTGAAGAAAGCGGCCAAGGCCATTTGACGCGCTACGCCGACCTTCATACCCACACGTACCACTCGGACGGCACGCGCTCTCCGAAGGAAGTCATCGATGTGGCCTATGGCCACGGTCTTCGGATCGTGGCCATCAGCGATCACGACAATCTGGCCGCGTACTTCGAGATCAAGAGCTACGCGGACGACCTCGGCGTGTTGCTCGTCCCCGGCATCGAGCTCTCCTGTGGACTGGACGGTGTGGATGTCCACATCCTGGCCTACGCCTTCGATCCCGTCGATGAAGCGATCGAGCGGAGGTTGAGCGAGTTCCGTGCGGCCCGGCAGCGTCGCGGCTACACGATGGTGGAGCGGCTCCGCGCACATGGCGTGGAGATCCGCAGCGAGCGCGTCGATCAGCTCGCGGGCGGCGGCGCGCTGGGGCGGCCGCACGTCGCACGCGCACTCGTCGAAGCCGGATACGCCTCCTCCGTGGCCGAGGCCTTCGACAAATACATCGGCACCGGCAAGCCGGGCTACGTGGAGAAAGAGCGCTTCCGTCTCGACGAGGCCGCGGCCCTGATTCACGCCGCGGGCGGCGTCACCTCCGTCGCCCATCCCACTCTCTATCCCGACCACCGCGAGCTCGTGCCGCGCATCCTCGACGAAGGCATCGACGCCGTGGAAGTGCTCCACCCCGAAGTCCGAGACCACGACCGCTACCACTACACCAACGTGGCCCGCTTCCGCGGCAAGTTCACCACCGGCGGCTCCGACGATCACGGCACGGTCAAGACCGCCCAGACTCTCGGCACGATCCGCGTCCCGGAAACGATGATCAAACCGATCCTCGATCGCATGTGAGCCGGCGCGTGGTGCCACTCTGAGAATCCCGCATCTGCACGCGGGATAAACTGAAAGAACGCATGCCCACCGCCCTCTCCGAAGTCTGGCCCGCGCTCGAGCGCGTGGCCCGCGATGCGGGAGTGGCACACCTCGGGGCCAGTGACCTCGACGACGAGCACGCCGCCCTCTTCGCGCAGTGGATCGGCCGTGGCCACCATGCCTCCATGGCCTACCTCGCCAAGAATGCGGCCGTGCGTGCCGATCCGCGGGAGCGTTACCCGTGGGCTCGGTCGGTCCTGTCGATCCTCGTGCCCTACGCCTCCGAGCGACCCCACGCGCCGGAAGGCGCACTCAGTCACCACCTCGCCCGCTACGCGCAGGGCGACGACTACCACGACGTGCTCGATCGCATCCTCCGTCGATTCGAAGAGGCCCTTCCTGGAGTGAAGACCTGGCGCTACGTCGACACCGGACCGCTCTCGGACCGCGCCTATGCCGCGCAGGCGGGCCTGGGATGGATCGGCCGCAACGGCATGCTCATTCACGAAGAGCAGGGCTCGTACTTTTTCATCGGCACGCTCCTGACCGCGCTCCAGAACGACCTCGACGCCGTGCGCGTCGCCGACCGCTGCGGCACCTGCACCCGTTGCGTCGACACGTGCCCCACCGCCGCCATCCTCCCCGATCGCACCATCGCCTCCTCGCTCTGCATCAGCTACGCGACCATCGAGCATCGCGGCCCGCTCGACGAGCAGATGATTCGTCACCTGGCAGGCAACGCCTTCGGCTGTGACATCTGCCAGGAAGTCTGTCCCTGGAACGTCGCTCCTCCCCCATCCCACCCCGCGTTCCTCCCCCGTGAGGAGTACCGGGCCACACCCGTCACCGACCTGCTGCGCTACGAGCAGTCCGCCTTCTCGACCCTCTTTCGCAAGAGCGCGGTCAAACGTGCCCGTCTCTCGGGGATGCAGCGCAACATCGCCGCCCTCATGAGCGAAGAAGACGCCGACCATTCACCGCTGGACGTCCCCTCTCGGCCGGACTGAATATCCGTGCTCTAATCGTCGTTGACCACTCCGAATGTTCGACAAGTTTCGCGAAGAATGCGGTGTCTTTGGCGTCCTCGGCCGCGCGGATGCCGCGAACCTCGTCTACCTCGGCCTCTACGCCCTCCAGCACCGCGGGCAGGAGAGCGCCGGCATCGCCTCGGTGACGGACGAAGGGCGCATCGTCTCCGAGAAAGAGATGGGCTACGTCGCCGACGTCTTCACCGCCGAACGACTGGCGCGACTGCCCGGCGACACCGCCATCGGACATGTGCGCTACTCCACGGCCGGCGGCTCGATGCTCTGCAACGCGCAGCCGATCGTGGCCTTCACCAGCAAGGGAGCGATCGCCGTCGCCCATAACGGCAACCTCACCAACGGCGATCAACTGCGCAAACAGCTCGAGGCCGAGGGTGCGATCTTCAACTCCACCGCGGACTCCGAACTGTTCGTGCACCTGATCGCCCGCTCTAAAGAGCCCGACCTGGAACGCGCGTTCATCGATGCCCTGTCGCAAGTCCAGGGCGCGTATGCCGTCGCTCTGCTCGCGCCGAACCGCATCTTCGCCGCGCGCGATCCCTACGGCTTCCGTCCCCTGGTCCTCGGCAAGCTCGACGACGTTCACGCCGTCTCTTCGGAGACTTGCGCCTTCGACCTCATCGGAGCGGAGACCGTCCGGGAGATCGGCGCCGGCGAGATCGTGGCCATCGAACGCAGCGGCATCCGCGTCGTGCGTGAGGCCAGGGGCGAGCGCGAGGCACGCTGCATCTTCGAGCACGTCTACTTTGCCCGTCCCGACTCGGTGGTCTTCGGCAACAGCGTGGCCGAGACCCGCCAGCGCTTCGGCAAGCAGCTCGCGCGCGAGCATCCCGTCGACGCCGACGTGGTCGTGCCCGTCCCCGACTCCGGCGTCTTCGCCGCCCTCGGCTACGCCCTCGAATCGGGCATCCCCTTCCAGTACGGCCTGGTGCGCAACCACTACGTCGGCCGCACGTTCATCGAGCCGAAACAGACCATCCGCAGCTTCGGCGTGAAGGTGAAGCTGAACCCCGTGCGCGAGCTCGTGCGCGGCAAGCGCGTGATCCTCATCGACGACTCGATCGTGCGCGGCACGACCTCGAAGAAGATCGTGAACATGCTCAAGCAGGCCGGCGCCGCCGAGGTGCACATGCGCATCTCCTCGCCGCCGACGTCGTGGCCCTGCTACTACGGCATCGACACCCCCGAGCGCCGCGACCTCATCGCCAGCTCCAAAACGGAAGACGAGATCCGCACCTTCATCGAAGCCGACTCCCTCGGCTACCTCAGCGAAGCAGGCATGCTCGAAGCCGTCCGCAACGAAGACGACCCCCGCAACCTCTACTGCACCGCGTGCTTCACCGGCAACTACCTGCTCAGAAAGGGCGAACCGGTTGGGGTGGAAGCGGCATTGGCGGGGTGAAAGGGTGGTCCCTCCATCACATGATCGTGTCTTCAACGTATGTGGCCAGATCACGTGAGGTGTGGACAAACGCGATGATGATGACCGTCTCTGATGAGACTTGGTAAATGAGTCGATACCGTCTGGCGACGATCAGCTCACGAATGGCCGGATCCCGGTACTCCCGCACACGTCTGCCTCGGCTCGGAAACTCACGTAGAGTCATCGCAGCTTGATCGGCGCGCAACGCCAGAGCTGCAGCGTAGCCCAAGGAGTCCTTCGCGATGTAGTCGACGGACTCAGTCAACCCGGCGAGGGCAGAATCGGCCCACTCTACTTCGTAAGCCACTTCGCTAACCGCCGCCGCGCCTCTTCATGGCTGACGACACGGCCGGCTTCCACGTCGTCGAGTCCTTGCTGGATCTTCTGCCTGA
>JBDTOZ010000100.1:0-6990 GCA_039932995.1 Acidobacteriota bacterium
CGATTCTCATCGCGGCCGCGAAGGCGGTCGCCACAAGGTCGCGCCAACGTCGAGTAAGGCTCCGCCGAACGTTGTGGCGGTCGCCTTCGCGGCCGCACCACACGGACACCCCGCGTTCCCCGGGCTGAGCCCGGGGCTACCTTGTGGAACGCGCCTTCGCGCGTCACCGCCCGCTGGAGCGGGCTCTGAAGCCGTAGGCGGCATCAGAGATCGGCAAGAACACACATGGGTCGTTTCGCGTTCGCGAAAAGTTGTTGCTGGTTGCTGGTTGTCTGTGGTTCTTGATCGAGTAGATGCATGATCCGAATCGCGCGAAGCACGGGGGCGGCTTCGATGAGGCGTGTGCGGTCTTCGGCGATCGGTCGGCGCTCAGATGGGAAGACACCACAATTCGGTCGAGAAGTATCGACCCTCACGCTCCGGTTACACTGATCCGGATGCGGTCACCTCGCTCTGTCTGCGCCCACCATGGGCCAACCTGCCGCGACCATCACGGTCCGACTTGCCACCAGATCCGAACGAGACCTCTATGAGTCAGCGTGAAGATGAAATTTTGGAACAGACGTCGGCGCCGGGAGGCGTACGCGGAAAGTACTACGACCGCTACATGCGGGGCAGAGACGTGGTCCTCCTCGCGCCAGATATCGCCGCGGTGTTCCGCGATTCGGAGACCGTGAATGCAGCTCTCCGCGAGTACCTCGTGGAGCACGGCGCTCCGCCTCACAAGGCCGGCTAACGGATATTGAAAGCACCTCCAACCTGCCACAGTCGCTGCTGTCTCAAAGTTGTTGACGGTTCCGCCAGGCTGAAATGCGAATACCGCGCGTCTTTCGCGAGTAATGAAGTCACCGAACGGTATTTACTGCCTCGCGCACTCTCCCACGTGGAGAACGAACCCCATGCGTCCGCGGATGTCTCTTTCCGCGGTGAATCCCTGAAAGCGTGAGTCGTTCGCGTTGTCGCGGTTGTCGCCGAGGAAGAAGTAGTGTTCGGGCGGAACCTCGACGGGTCCGAAGGAGCGAACCGCGGCGACCTCGGGCGTGAGCATGATGTACGGCTCGTCGACCCGTATTCCGTTGCGGAAGAGAACGTTGTCGCGCATCTCGAGGGTGTCACCGGGTCCTCCGACGATCCGGTGGATGAAGAGTTCGCGCTTCGGCGTCCGATAGGACGCCACGTCTCCGACCCGTGGCTTCGCGCCGAACCGGTAGGCGGCCCGATTCACCGAGACGCGGTCGCCCCGATGGATTGTGGGCGCCATGGAATTAGCGCCGACGCGCGAGAACCCCATCACGAACTTCAACGTGAGCCACGCGATGACGGCGATCGACACGAAGCAAATGCTTACGATCAATCCGATGCGCCGTTCGCGACGGAGCTCTCGTTCGCTCTTCATACACGCATGGTAAACCCCGCTCAGATTCGTCGATGCTGAAGGTGACCCGCTTCTCGACGGCTATTCAACCGAGGATGAACCCGTGGCCTTCAGGTGCTGAGAGCCTCGTCAGAGAAGGTCGCTGCTAGAATCGCAGCATCATGCCCACGGCGAAAGTAGAGGTTCGCGACCTTCTCCAGAACTTGCCCGACGAAGCGACTTTCGAAGATATCGAGTACCAGATCCATGTTCTGCACGAGATCCGGGAAGGGCTCGCGGAAGCTGATCGTGGTGAGCTCATCGAGCATGAAGCGGTGAAGGCGCGAACGGCGAAGTGGCTCGGAGAGTAAGGTGGACACCACGCGCCGCGTTGGCTTGAAGACATCGGGCGGCGACTCGAGGGCTAGAATGTCGGTTGATCTGAATATGCGAAGCCTTGCAATCGAGTTGGAGCGTGAAGAAGACGGTCGGTGGATCGCCGAGATCGGCGATCTGCCGGGAACCCTCGCGTACGGCTCGACACGCGAGCAAGCGATCGCTCGGGCGGAGGCTTTGGCGTTTCGCGTCCTCGCGGAGCGCCTCGAAAATGGTGAGACGGTCCCCGAAGTCGATTTCCTGTTCGCAGTAGGTCAATGAACTGGCCGTCTTCCCGAGCGTCACGCGTGCTGCAGGCGCTCGTCCGGATTGGCTGGTCGGTCAAGCGGCAGTCGGGATCTCATCGCACTCTCCAGCGAGCGGACTGGCAGGATTGCGTGTTCGCCTTTCACGACGGAGAAGAGATCGGTCCCAGGATGCTCGCGCGCATCGCCAAGAAGACGGGTCTCCGGCCGGAAGACCTGTGATCGGCACGTCCAACTCGGCCGTACCTTGAAGCGAAGTGTCCATGGTGGCCGGCAGCCGACGCGCACTGCTGCGCTCATCCGCTGATCTCGGCGATCCACAGGAAGAAGGACTGAACCACATGGAATACCTCGTGATTTTTGAGCAGGGTGAGACATCTGTCGGAGCCTACGTTCCCGATCTGCCCGGATGCATTGCCGTTGGCGAAACAAGGGACGAGGCACTCGAGCTCATTCGTGAGGCGATCGAGCTCCACGTCGAAAGCCTGCGTGAGAACGACGAGTCCATCCCGGTGCCCCATTCAATTGTCGAGAAGGTCGCCGTCTGACGGTCCGCCGTCCAGCAACGCCACTGCAGCAGAGCCGTGCCCTTCGCTGCCTTGCCCGTCATCGCCGCACCGCTGACAACCAACCAGCAACCAGCAACCAGCAACGAGCTGCGAGATAATGGCGCGGTTGCCATGCCTCTGACCCATTTCCATCCCCTGACCCGTACCTGGTTCACGGAGACCCTCGGCACTCCCACTCCTGCGCAGGCCCGAGGCTGGGCCGCGCTTCGCGAAGGGCGGCATACCCTGATCGCGGCGCCGACCGGGTCGGGCAAGACCCTGGCCGCGTTCCTGACCGCGCTCGACGACCTGGTCGTCGAAGGATTGCAGACGCCGCTTCCGGACGAGGTGCGCGTCGTCTACGTCTCGCCCCTCAAGGCCCTCAGCACCGACATCCACAAAAACCTCACCGAGCCGCGCGAAGGACTGCGCCGTCTCGGCGCTCCCGCGATCACCGCCGCGGTGCGCACCGGCGACACGACGCAGTCGCAACGTGCGGCCATGCTCAAGACGCCGCCGCACATCCTGGTCACCACTCCCGAATCCCTTTACCTGCTGCTCACGGCCGAGCGCAGCCGCAACATGCTGCGCACCGTGCGCACGGTCATCGTCGACGAGATCCACGCCGTCATCGGCACGCGCCGCGGAGCTCACCTCGCACTCACTCTCGAACGCCTGCAGCAGGTCGCCGAACGTCCCCTGCTGCGCCTCGGTCTCTCCGCGACGCAGAAGCCCATCGAGGAAGTGGCCCGGTACTTGGTGGGACAGGGCGCGGTTCATCAGGGCCCTGAAACACAGCGCTCTGACCACTGCGTCATCGTCGACGAAGGCCACCGCCGGGAAATGGATCTCGGCCTCGAGCTGCCGCGCTCACCGCTGGAAGCAGTCATGTCCGGCGAAGTGTGGACCGAGGTGTATGACGGGCTGCGGCAGCTCATCGAGGGACATCGCACCACCCTGGTGTTCGTGAACACGCGGCGGATGGCCGAGCGCGTGGCGCGGCATCTGGCGGACCGTCTCGGCGAGGAAGCGGTCACTTCGCATCACGGCAGCCTCTCGAAAGAGAACCGGCTCGACGCGGAGACTCGGCTCAAGAACGGATCGCTCAAGGCCCTCGTGGCCACGGCGTCGCTGGAGCTGGGCATCGACATCGGACACGTCGACCTGGTCTGCCAGCTCGGCTCACCGCACCGCATCGCCACGTTCCTGCAGCGCGTGGGCCGGTCCGGCCATACGGTCTCGGGACTGCCGAAAGGCCGCCTCTTCCCCCTCTCGCTCGATGACCTTTTCGAATGCACGGCCTTGCTCCGCGCAGTAGAACGGGGAGAGCTCGACCGCATCGTCGTGCACGATGCTCCGCTCGACGTCCTGGCCCAGCAGATCGTGGCCGAGGCGGCGTGCTGCGACTACGGGGAGGACGATCTCTTCGCGCTCGTGCGGCGCGCATGGCCGTATCGCGAGCTGACCCGTGAGAACTTCGACGCCGTGGTGAGGATGACCGCGGAAGGCTTCGCCACGAAACGTGGCCGTCGCGGCGCGCTCGTGCATCGGGACGAAGTCAACCACGAGGTCAAGGGCCGCCGCGGATCCCGCATGCTGGCCATCTCGTCCGGCGGCGCCATCCCCGAGGTGGCGGACTATCGGGTCGTGCTCGAACCGGAGGAGATCTTCGTCGGCACGTTGAACGAAGACTTTGCCATCGAGAGCTCGGCCGGCGACGTCTTCCAACTCGGCAATGTCTCCTATCGCGTCCTGCAGGTGACCAGCGGCGTGGTGCGCGTGGCCGACGCCCACGGCGAGCCACCCAGCATCCCCTTCTGGCTCGGAGAAGCACCCGCGCGCAGTAACGAGCTCTCGCTCGCGGTCAGCGATCTACGCAGAGAGTACGACCGGATGCTGGCTGAGGAGAGCGGCGAAGGTGGTGCCCCGCACGCACCCGTCACGCAGGACCGTCCCGGCTCGCTGGAGCTCCACGACTACCTCTCCGCCTCGCGCCGCATCCTGGGTGTTCTTCCCTCGCAGGAAACTCTCGTGCTGGAGCGCTTCTTCGACGAGTCGGGAGGGATGCAGCTCGTGCTGCATTCGCCGTTCGGGAGCCGCATCAACCGCGCATGGGGGCTGGCGTTGCGCAAACGCTTCTGCCGGCAGTTCAACTTCGAGCTCCAGGCCGCCGCGACGGAAGACGCGATCCTGCTCTCCCTCGGGCCGCAGCACTCCTTCCCTCTGGCGGACGTATTCCGCTATCTCCACCCCAACACCGCGAAAGACGTGCTCGTGCAGGCTTTCCTCGACGCCCCCGTCTTCAAGACGCGCTGGCGCTGGAACACCACCATTGCGCTGGCCGTGCCGCGCAGCCGCAACGGCAACAAGGTCGCGCCGCAACTGCAGCGGATGATGGCCGACGACCTCATGGCCGCGGTGTTCCCCGATGCCGCGGCCTGCTTCGAGAACATCCCCGGCGATCGGCAGATCCCCGATCACCCGCTCGTGAACCAGGTCGTCCGCGACTGCCTGGAAGAGGCGATGGACTTCGAAGGACTGGCCAGCGTGCTCACGCGCATTCACGCCGGCGAGATCCGCTGCGTGGCGCGTGACACGCCGGAGCCGTCGCCGCTGGCGTACGAGATCCTCAACGCCAAGCCCTACGCGTTTCTGGACGATGCCCCACTCGAGGAGAGGCGCACCCAGGCGGTGATGACCCGCCGCGCGGGAGACGTGTCGGAGATTGGCTCGCTCGACCTCTCGGCCATCGAACGCGTGCGCGACGAGGAGCGTCCGGACCCTCGCGACGCCGACGAGTTGCACGATGCCCTGCTCACCGCGGGATTTCTCTCCGACGACGAAGCGTCGTCGATCGATCGCGCTCTCTTCGACACCCTGGTCGTGGCCCGGCGCTCGTGTCGCGCGGTACTTGGCGGACGAGGTCCCGCGCTGTGGATCACGGCGGAGCGCCTGCCCGAGCTCCTGGCCCTTCACGCCATCGACGCCGGGATCCAGGCCCCGGCCTCGCGACAACGGGCATGGATGCGCGAAGAGGCGCTGGTCGAGCTCCTTCGCGGACGCATGTCCATCCTCGGGCCCACCACCGCCGTTGCGCTCGCCGAGTCCCTGAGCATCGACGAAGCGGAGGCCGACGCGGCCCTGCTGAAGCTGGAATCGGAAGGCGTGGTGCTGCGCGGCACGTTCAGTGCGCGCAATCAGTGGTGTGACCGGCGTCTGCTGGCGCGCATCCATCGCTACACCCTCAACCGCCTGCGCGCGGAGATCGAACCGGTCAGCTCCGCCGATTTCATGCGCTTCCTCTTTGCCTGGCAACACGTGACGCCGAGCACGCGCCTCACCGGCATCGACGGCCTGCAGGCCGTGATTGCCCAGCTCGACGGCTTCGAGATTGCGGCCGGCGCCTGGGAACGCGCGGTCCTGCCGGCGCGCATCTGCGCCTACGAGCCCTCCCTGCTGGACATGCTGTGCCTCACGGGCGAAGTGGGCTGGGCGCGTCTCTCCCCCGCCGCCACGAGCGTGGTCAGCGCCACGCCGATTGCCCTGTTTCTCCGCGAGCACGCCGACGCCTGGCAATCGCTGCGCAACGAATCCGCGATCGTGCTCAGCGAGCGCGCCCAGACCGTGCTGGACACTCTTCGCGCCCGCGGGGCGTGCTTCGCGCGCGACCTCGGCAATGATGCCGAAGCACTGGGCGAACTCGTCTCCGCGGGCCTCATCGCCTCGGACGGTTTCGCCGGCTTGCGCACGCTCTTCACCGCCCACGTCCGCGCCAACTTCGCCGGACGCTGGTCGTTGATCGGCAGCGCGACGGCCACGGACGCCCTCGAGGTGCAGGCGCTGGCGCTGCTGCGCCGTTACGGCATCGTCTTCCGGCGGATGCTCACCCGCGAGCCGAACGCCGCGCCCTGGCGCGAGCTGGCCCGCGTCTATCGGCGTCTCGAAGCACGCGGCGAGATCCGCGGCGGCCGCTTCGTGAACGGCATGAGCGGCGAACAATTCGCCCTTCCGGAGGCCGTGGAGCGCCTGCGCGAGATCCGCCGCGAAACGCCCGACGGTGCGCTGGTGGTGCTCTCTGCCGCCGATCCACTCAACCTCACCGGAATCCTCACGCCGGATGAGCGCATCCGCGCCGTGGCCGGCACCCGCATCGCCTATCGCAACGGCATCCCGGTCTCGGTCATGGAAGGAGATTACGTCCGACCGCTGGCCGAGCTCGACGAAGCCGCGGCCCTGCACGCCGCCACCGCCCTAGCCGGTCGTCGCGTGGCCGCCTCCAGAGGCTTCGTGGGAGCGAGCGCCCGGTAACGGACTCTGAGGCTCATCCAGTCTCATAGTTTCTGTCGCGTGCACCGATGAGACTGCGGTGCGACTGACCGTGTTCGGAGACCAGTCTCACCAGAGCGGCGGAGCCGCTACCAAAGCCGCCGTAGGCGGCGGTAGCCAA
>JBDTOZ010000101.1:0-9013 GCA_039932995.1 Acidobacteriota bacterium
CCCGAAGACTCGACGACCCGAAGACTTGACGACTCGACGACCCGCCAACCGCCAACCGAAACCCAGCAGCATAGACTGACACCACGAAGGAGATTCCCATGATCGAGCAAGCCGAGGAACCGGTGGAGTTTGCCATCGAACAGAAGCCGCAGTGGAGGCTGGCGGGGGTGATCTTCTTTGGATTGGTCACGCTCCTGCTGCTCTACGCGGCCTTTCGCATCATCTGGCCGTTCATGACGGCCATCCTGGTTGGCGCGATCCTGGTCACGCTCACGTTCGGGATCTTCCGGCGCGTGCGTGCGCGTTGCGGTGGGAGCTCGAATCGGGCCGCGGTGGTGATGCTGCTGGCCATCACCTTCATTCTGGTCATTCCCACCATGATCATGGTCACGCTGCTGGTGCAACAGGCCAATGTGGTCGTGGAGAAACTGCAGTCGGGGGATGCGCAGGCGATGGTGCAGCGGATCGACCTGGACCGCTATCTCGAGTGGGTGCGGCGCATCGCTCCGAACTTCGATCCGAAGACGCTCAGTCCCGGCAGGTTCCTGTTGCCCGCGCTCCAGCAACTGCCGGGATGGATGGCCCGCCACGGCGGCGCACTCCTGGGCGGGCTGGCCGGACTGGCCCTCGGCTTCGCCCTGGTGTTGCTCTCCATGTACTTCTTCTACACCTCGGGGGAGTCCATCGTGGTGCAGCTCTCCGTGCTCTCCCCCCTCCCCAAACGGTACGACCGCGAGTTCGCCGCACGGTTCAACGACGTCATTGACGCGACGTTCCGAGGGCAGGTCTTCACGGCCGTGGCCCAGGGCATCGTGGCCGGAATCGGGATGGCGATCGCTCAGGTGCCGGGCGCAGGGTTCTGGGGCGCGTTGGCGGCGCTGCTCTCGCTCATCCCCATGGTGGGGGCGGCGGCGGTCTGGGTCCCGGCCTCGATCTATCTGGTGATCTCCGCGTCGATGGGCGCGCGCCCCTGGTGGCAGGCCATCTTCATGATCGCCTGGGGGCTGATCCCGGTCTCCCTCGTCGACAACATCGTCCGTCCCTGGGCCATGAAAGGGAAGGCGCAGCTTCCGGCCATCCCTCTCTTGTTCGCGGTGCTCGGGGGCATGCAGGCCTTCGGGCTGGTCGGCCTGGTCATCGGTCCCCTGGTGTTCTCGCTGCTCATGTCCATCATCGACATCTACAAGAGCTCGTTCACGGCCAAGGCGGAACCGATCATCATCACCGACGGGCGTGTGTGACGGACGGGCCTGCCGCGTGCGCGTTACGAGGAGGGATCCCTTCGCGAGGCACAGGTCCTCAGCGGCGAGACGCCGCTGAGCCAGCCGGCGGGGACGCCGGCGTTCCATGGGCTCCACCGAGGGCGGCGTCAAAACATGGCAAAAATCTTGTAAAAGACCCCGGCTGTGGGCAGGCATCGGGGACGACGTGTCTTGATTGCGGATTCGGACTCTTCCGTACGCCAGCAGCTTTACGCAGCGCTCCTTGCCGTCGATGTCTTTTCCGATGTGGTCGCGGACGTGCCCGATGCCCTGGCCAAGCTGGCTGGGGAATCGTACGGCGTCGTGCTCATCGACATCGCCCTGCCGGGGGGAGATGCGGAGCACGTGCTGGAGCGGATCGCGCGACTTCCCGTGCCGGAGCGACCGGTGGTCCTGGTGGTGGCCGTGAACCCGTCCGCGGCGCGATCCCTCGATGTCGAAGTGGTGCAGATCGTCCTGCGCAAACCGCTGGCGCTGAGGCAGACGGTGGATGTCATCCGCAGTTGCGTCGAGAACACGGTCACGCGCATCGGGCTCGCAAAGAGCGACGGCGACGGCGATCAACTCAGGTCGTGACCGGCGGCGCGCAGGGTCTCCTGCGCGCGCTCGAAGACCTCTTCCTTCACGAACACGTAGTCCGTGTCGTAGGTGGCCAGCAGGAACACGCTGATGCCCGCGGCCGCGAGGGGCGTGGTCAGAGCGGCGGCCACGCCGGTGACTTCGAAGGGGATCGGCCCGACGACCTTCAGCCCGCGCCAACCCCGCTCCGCCTGCACCTCGGCCGGAGGCGCGTCGTCATCGCAGACGATCGAGAGCTCCTCGGCGGTGCGCGTGACCGACGTGAAGGCTCCATGGATCCAAGTGGGAACGGGTGAAGCGGAGGGGAGCCGGCAAACGGCGAAGCGACCCGGGATGGGGACGATTCGCAACGAGCTCAAGGCAGAGCCACGACTCTCTGCACCGTCGCCAGGAGATCCTCCGCCACGAACGGCTTCTGAATGATGGCCGCGACGTCGTTCTCGACGCTCTTGAGCACCGAGGGAGGGGAGGCAGTCACGAGGATGATCCGCTGCAACGAGGCCGGCTTGACCTCCTTGAGATGGCGAATGACCGTCAGGCCGCCCTCGGTGGGGGTCATCAGGTCGAGGAGCATGGCCGCGTACTCGAATTGATTGATCTTCTCGATGGCCTGGGCTCCGGCGCTGACCACATCGACCCGATACCCATGACGTTGCAGCAGAAGGGAGATGAGCCGCTGCATGGCCACGTCGTCGTCGAGGAGCAGCAGTCGTGCTTTGCGTTTGAGGAGTGGAAACATCCGAGGAGAGTCTATCGCAGCAATGATGCCCGTTTGGTCGGTCGCGCCCGCGTAAAGGACGTGTGGGGCCTTTCAGCTCTCCAAAGTGGCTTGCGCCACTCGCCGGTTCGTCAGTGGCGCACGGGTGCGGCGGTGGCGGCGCGTGCTCCGCCTTGGGTCTTGCCCGTGGTCCAGGCGGCCCGCTCGGTGCCGGAGACTGCCTCGGTGACGCGCACGGAGACGTTGCTGGCCGAGAAGGGCGTGGTTTCGCCGTCTTTGCGCACCCAGACCACCACCGTGTAAAGCCCCGGGCCGTCCGCGAAGGGAACCGCGAACGAGAACGCTCCGTCGGCATTGATGGAGAAGTCGTCGCGTTGCGCGACGGTCATGGGGCCTTGTCCGCGCCGGATGCGCGGCACGTATTCGCGTCGTTTCTCGGGCAGCGTGTAGGTGGAGATGGCGCTGGCGGTGACGGCGGACATCGGTTGCGGCAGCGCTTCGTGATGGACCGTGACCCCTTCGACGGTGGTCCCGGCGTGAGGCCGGCCGGCCAGGACGATGGCCTGGCCGAGGTGGGCTTCGCGGGGCAACGGGCGCGTCCAGTCGATGTAGCGGCGCACGAACTCCTGCACCAACCGGAACTCACCGTTCTCCCAGGCCAGACCGATTCCGACGTGTGTGGCGTGCGGATCGAGCATGGTTCGTTTGTGGCCGTCCGCCGGAGGGGCCTCGGCCATCATTGCGTCCTGAGACCGGCGGGCCATCTCATAGAGCGCGCGCTCATTGAACGTGTAGGTGGCGGACCAGGCCGCGGCGTTCTCACTGACGGCGTCGTTGCCGCCGGTCATCGAGTAGCGCGTGTAAGGGGCCAGGCCGTCCGTCGTGTAGTGACCGGTGGTGCCGTTGCGGATCTGGGCCCGGCAGTAGTCGTCGCCTGCGGTGGAGGCGTGAATGTCGAGGTCGACGGGCGGCAGGTGATAGAGGGCGCGGTCCCGGTTGACGAGTTTGAGCACGAGAGAACGCAGCGTTGCGCGGGTCTCGTCGACGTCGCTGTGTGCGATCGGCGTGGCCAGCAGCGTGGCGGCGATGGTGATCAGAAAGAGACGTCTCATGCAGTTACCGGCTGCCCGACCCGTGCAGTGTCATCCAGAGAGCCTCGCTCTGGCAAGCATGACCGTTCAGCGCATGGGCAGCTCAATGACAACTCGCAACCCGGGGTGAACATTCTCGGCGCGGATGTGGCCGCCATGCTCTTCGATGGCCTTACGGGCGATGGCCAGGCCGAGGCCGGTGCCGCTGGTCTTGGTGGAGAAGTAGGGGTCGAAGATCTTGGAAAGGAGCTCGGGGGAGATTCCTGGACCGTTGTCTTCCACCGAGATGACCGCGCGTGAATCGAAGCTCTCGCTGCGCAGGCGGACGCGCCCGCCAGGGGCGGCCTGGAACGCGTTCTCGATGAGATTGGTCACGGCACCGCGCAAGAGGCGCTCGTCGCCGAGGAACGTGCGGGGGGTGGAGGACTGGATGTCGGCGTCGAACTCGATGCCGCGCTCCTGACTCTCCGCGTAGCCGGCTACGAGATCGCCCAGCAGTTTCTGCAGATCGAGAGGACGACGCTGAAGCTGGCGCAGCGACGCATAGTCGCTGAATTCCTTCGAGGTCTCGCGCAACGTCACCACCTGCCGGAGGATGTTCTCCACGGCGCTGCGAACGACCTGAGGCAGGGCCGGGTCTCCGCGCTCGGCCACGGCCCGGAGATGCTCGGCCGTGAGCTGGATGGGCGTGAGCGGATTCTTGATCTCATGGGCCACCTGCCGGGCCATCTCGCCCCAGGCCTCCAGGCGGTTCGAGCGCAGGATCTCGGTGACGTCCTCGGCGATGAGCATCTCCTCCTCGGTCTCGGGAAGGGGAATGATGGAGACGCGCAGCGTGCGCTCGTTCCCGTCGATGCCCACTTCGATCTCCTTCGATTCCACGCGCCGGGGAACGTGCTCGTCGAGGAGCTCGCGGATGGCGGGGGGAAGCTCGCCGTCCGAGCCGAACATCCGCCGGGCCATGGCATTGGTGGCCCCGACGCGCATGTCGCCGTCGAGCACGACCACGGCCGCGTTGATGTTCTCGAGCAGGGTCTGAAGCCGGTCACGCTCGTGACGGAGGTCTTCCTGCTGCTGGCGGATGGAGAGCGCCATGTCGCGGAAGGTGGTCACCAGGAGCCCGAGGTCGGGATCGGCAGGGACCGCGACCCGGACATCGAAGTCGCCCCGGGCCACGCCGCGCGCGCCGGCCACCAGCCCTTGCACGGGCGTGGTCACGCCCCGCGCGATGCGGAAGGCCACGGCGATGCCCGCCAGCGCCAGGAAGACCAGCAGCAGGTAGATGGTCGTGGCCAGGTCGTTCACCTGCGCCTCGATCTGCCGCCCCTGCACGATGAACGGCAGGGCCAGCGTGTAACTGCGACCGGTATTGAGATTGATGGGACTGTAGATCTCGACATAGCGGGTGGTCCCGCTCTGGCGATGCGCGCGCACCATCTGCTTGGTGCGGAGCACGATGTCGAGATAGACGTCGCCGGGCAGACGTTCCGACTCCACGTGCGCGGCGAAGAGATCGCGGCGGCTGGAGGCCATGAGCCGTTCGCCGCGATAGAGGTGCAGGTCATGGCCGATGACGCGGGCCAGCCAGGAGAAGATGTCGTCGTCGAGCACCTGTTCGGGCGTGGCCGAGCCCTGCTGCGAGCCGATGTAGTCCTCGAGCACGCGCTGGGCCGCGTTGAGCGCGGTCTGGCCCCGCTCAACATATTCGGCGTCGAGCCGGTCCGCGAGATAGGCGCGGACGAACAACACGAACAGGATCAGGGGAAGGATGACCACGACGGTCACGTAGATCGACGTGCGCGCGCGGAAATCGAGCTTCCACGGGGATCGCAGGAAAACGCGCAGGCGCGGCATCGAGCGCCAGGTCAGTCCCAGCACGAATGCCACCAGCGCCCAGATCGTGACGCCGCCGGCGCGGCGGATCTGCTGGCCGAGGCTGGGGAGCTGCATGGGAAAGACGTACAACGCGTTCTCGCCCCGTCGCACGTAGAGCGCCGTCTCCTCCACGTCCGCGCCAGGGACCCACTCGCCCTGGCCGGCCTTCAGCCGCGCGAAGTAACGGGCCGGACTCTGGGGAAGCCGATAGCTGACCGTGCCCTGCGCCTTGCCGTCCTTGTCATAAACGGCCGGCTCGCGTTGCGGATGGAGACCCGTGGTCTCGTCCGAGTCCACTTGAAAGAACTCGCGGTAAACGTCGGCGAAGGCGGTCGCCCCCGGCTCCGCCGGGTTGATGACGTGCACGCTTCCTTCGCCGATGGTCGTGCCGACGGCGGTCACTTCGAACTCGTGGTGCATGAGCACATGCCGGATGCTGCCCACTTCCAGCACGTCACTCGGCTCACCGTTTGGATTCTCGCTGAACTGGGGGAGCCCGATGCCGAAGCGGGAGATCGACGAGCGCGTGAACTCGTCCTTGATGCTGATCACCGCCGGCACGCCCCATCGCGAAAGATCGGAGCGCAGCCACAGTGCGTAAGCCAGGTCTTCCATGCTCACGTGCCGGTAGTCGTCCGGGAGAACGGTGGAGAGGTCGATGCGCGTGAACTCCCGTTGCAGCGTGCTCTCGATCATCGTGCGCAGTTGTCCGGCCTCGCCGGCCACGAGTGGGGCATAGGTCTCGGCGATGAACTTCTGGGCGCTCTCGCGGCTGAAGCTCTGCAGCGGAAAGTAGATGCCCAACGCGACGACGAGGGCCGGCGCCACCACGCGAAAGAGCGCGTTCTCCACGCGCAGGCCTGAGAAGAGAGTCCCGGCCAGGATGACCAGGGCGATGGCGAAGAAGAGGACCGAAGCGAAGAGCACGGCCTGCGCGGCCGACGCCGGCAGGACATGATCGGGGATCGCCGAGATGCGCGAGTTGGCGACGAAATTCTCCATGAGACGGAACGCGCCCCAGGCTCCCGCGCCCGTGAGCAGGATGCGCACGGCCAACGGAGTACGGCAGAGGAAGGGCCGCCAGAGCACGATCAGGGCGAGAAGCGATGCGGCCGTGAGCAGGAGGTCGAACGGGGACTTGCTGAACGGACCGAGGATTCGCGAGCCATACAGCTCGAAGCCAAAGATCCCCAACGGGTCACTGGGGAGGACGACCTCCAGCAGAGCGATGCGCGCCACGACGAGGGCGATGGAAGCGAAGAGAGTGTGCACGGCCGGGAGCGCCGGTTTCGCTGCCTGCACAGAATCGCCGGTCTCGACGGCCGGGTGCCTGGCCGCGTCGCGCACCGTCGCCCGCCGGTCCACGAACACGACCAAGAGCGCGCCCAGGGTGAGCAGGATGGCCGCGGCTCGCGATCCTTCGGCTTGCAGGCGTCCAAGGACTTCGGCCGCTTCACGCGGCGTCACGTCGATCCAGAGCGTGGAGTCTTCTGCCGTGGCGATGCGGAAGCGCTGTTGCCCTTTCTCGAGGCGCGGGTACCCGCCGTGGAAGTAGATCGAGAAGATCCACTCGTCGTCCGGATGCACGGTCAGCCTGCGGCCGGGGACGTTTTCCACGCGCCTGAAGGTCTGCACGGTCAAGGACCCGCTCTTGCGCGAGCGGGTGACGTAGAGGTTGGTCACGTCGAACTGAAACGTGCGGTCGGACGGAGCGCGATAGTCCTCGCCCCACCAGGCGATCGGCTCCCCGCCGGCGTCGATGATGCGCGCGCCGCGTCCCCGCCGGCCGGTCTCGGGCTGAAGGCTGAGGAACAGACGGGCGAGATCCGTCTCCTTCACATGGGCAATCCGGGCGGCGATGCGTGCCGCAGAGGCGTCCAGGTCCCGCTCCAGGCGGGTCATCCGTGCGCGAGCACGGTCGACGTCCTGCGCGAGATGCGCGGCGGCGCGGGAGGGGAAGTCCCGCCGGGTGACGTGCACTCGCCAAAGAGAAGCCAGGTCGATGAGGGCCACCGCGAGGAGGACCGCCGCGGCCAGCCTTCGCGTCGTCGTGCGCTGGAGGAAAGCGCTTCGTCCCGCCTGTGAGGATCCTCGGCGGGGGAGCAGGAGCGCCAGGATTGCCAGTGCGAGCACCGCGCTCGCAGCCCAGACCTGCGGTCCCGCATAAAGACGAATCGCCGTCGCGAGTGCGACGGCGATCCAGGAGAACTTCGTCACGGTGGCAGTTTACCCGCCCGAGCGGACCGAAACGACCGACCAGCGGTCTCCGTTCTGTTTCAACGTGATGAAAAGGTCGCGCGAGCCCTGGTTGATGGTCCAGGTGGCCTTGATGTGGTACTGCCCCTCGGCGCGTTGCCCTTTGGCGCTGACACGCTCGAACCCGCTGGGCTTGACCTTATTGAAGAGGCCGTCCAGGAGATACGCAGCCTGATCGCGGCCGAAGAAGCCGCTCTTCTCCGCCAGATCGGGGAACTGCAACATCACCTGTTCGTCGGCGCTGATCCCCGACACGATCGCGTCGACGTCGCCGCCGCCGAAACCGCGCTCGAGGTTCGACATCGCCGCATCGAGGTCGCGGAACTGCGCCTTCGCGACCACCGGGACGAACATCAATACGACGACAGCGATTCGTGTCCAGAGTTTCATGGGTTGTCTCCTGTGCCCTGCGATAACGACTCCGGGCGGATGGTTATTCTAACGCCTTCAATGATTTAGCTGTTCTATTCCGGCTACGTTTGTCCTCTCGAAATGACGGACTTCGCGGCGCCGCGCCTCGTCCCGGAAGTCTTCCGGAACCGGCGCCGTGACGCGAAGTGTTTGATTTGTCAAAGGATGCATCATTTCGAGCTCCGCTGCGTGCAGCATCGGCCGCACCGCGTTCTTCTCTCCATAGAGCCAGTCGCCTGCCAACGCATGACCGATGGCCGCCAGGTGGACGCGGATCTGATGCGTCCGGCCCGTTTCCAGCCGGATCGAGAGCAGCGAACCGGTCGCTGTGGCCTCGATCGGGGCCACGTGCGTGATCGAGCGCTTCCCGCCGTCGCGCACGCCGAACTTGATGGCGCCGATCCGGGCGATCGGCGCGTCGATGGTCTGCACCTCGCCCAGCTCGCCGTCGCAGAGAGCCAGGTAGCGCTTGGTGATGCGCTTCCTTTCGAACTGCCGGGTCAGCCTCACGTTGAGGTCGCTGCTCTTGGAGAAGAACATCACCCCGCTGGTCCCGCGGTCGAGCCGCTGCATCAAATAGGCAGGCGACGTGTGCCGCGCCACCAGGTCATGCAGGAACGGCTCATCGGGCGAATACATCCTCTGTTGTACGACGATGCCCGCCGGCTTGTTGATGAAAATCAGCGAGTCGTCTTCGTAGAGGATGTCGAGCATCTTTCGTCCGTACTACGAACCTCGAGTTTCTTCGCGCGACGCGAAGAGATTTGCAGGCGGAGCATTGGAGCGCCGGCGTCCTCGCCGGCTGGCCCGTGGGCGTCTCG
>JBDTOZ010000102.1:0-7122 GCA_039932995.1 Acidobacteriota bacterium
CCCCCCGAAATGAAGCGCGACTCCACCACCATTCACAAGACCATCCTTCCTTCGGGACTCACCGTTCTGGTCGAGACCCTGCCGTATGTCCGCTCGGTCGCGTTCGGGTATTACCTGCGGAGCGGCTCTGCCGTCGAGTCGGAGGAACATGGAGGCGCGTCCCACTTTCTCGAGCATCTGGTCTTCAAGGGCACGAAGAAGCGCGACACCGCGGAGATCGCCAAGCTCGTGGACATCCTGGGCGGCGACGTCGATGCCTTCACCGGCAAGGAGTACACCTCCTTCTATGCTCACGTCCTCGACGAGCAGTTGACGACCGGGCTCGACCTGCTCACCGAGATCGTCACCGAGCCTCGCTTCAGCGATGCCGACGTGGAAATGGAGCGCGGCGTCATCCTCGAAGAGATCAAGATGGTGGAGGACACGCCCGACGACCTGGTGCACGAGATCTTCGTCACCGCCTTCTGGCCGGATCACCCCCTCGGGCGCCCCATCCTCGGCACCGAGGAGACCATCGCCGCGCTGCGCCGCTCCCGCATCGTCGAGCACTACGAAGAGACCTTCCAGCCCTCCAACGTCATCTTCGCCGCTTCCGGCAACGTTCACCCCGAAGAACTGCTGCCCTTTCTGGAGAAGAGCTTCCCGGTCAGCGACCAGACCCCTTTCCGTCGCGAGTGGAACGCCCCCACGCCCCATCAGCACGTCATCATTCGCGAGAAGAAAGAGCTGGAGCAGGTGCACCTCTGCCTCGGCGCACGCGGCTTTCCGCAGCAGGGAGAGGAGCGCTACGCGGCAGCGCTCTTGAACACCCTCCTGGGAGGTGGGATGTCCTCGCGTCTGTTCCAGCGCATCCGCGAAAAAGAAGGACTGGTCTACGCCATCGCCTCGTACCACAACGGACACCTGCACGGGGGCTACGAAGCGGTCTACGCCGCCTGCGCACCGAAGAACGTGAGACGCGTGCTCGACTCCACCCTCGACGAGCTGCGCAAGATCAAGCGCGAGGGCGCGACCGCTGAAGAGCTCGCGGACGCCAAGCTGCACCTCAAAGGCTCCATCCTGCTCTCCCTCGAATCGACCACCAGCCGCATGTCGGGAATCGCCCGCCAGGAGTATTACTTCGGCCAGCAGTACACGCCCGACCAGATCATCGAGCACATCGACGCCGTCACCCTCGAAGACGTCCACGCCGCCGCCCAGACCATCGTCGATCCCGACTCTCTTTCCCTGACCCTGTTGGGCAACGTGAAAAACCCAGGGATCACGACGGAGTTCCTCAGACAGTCTGTGGCTTAGCCGCCTCTTTCGAGTCGTCGAGTCTTCGAGTCTTCGGGTCGTCTAGTCGTCTAGTCTTCGAGTGGTCGGATCCTCGCCGGCGCTCTCATGTTCGACTCTCACAGTCTCATAGGTACAAGTGGGCTTCGCCTCCGTGCCTATGAGACTGTGATCCTATGAGCCTGTGAGACTCCCAAGGGACGACTCGACGACTCGACGACATGACGACTCGAAGACTCGACGACTCGACGACTCGACGACTCGACGACTCGAAGACTCGACGACCCGACGACCCGACGACCCGACGACCTGACGACGAGACGACGAGACGACGAGAGAACAGGGCTACCGCGCCGCCGTGTCCCTCGTATCGAGGAACTCCACAGGCACTCCGGGACTGACACGGTGTCCCACTTCGGCGGCGTCCCAATTCGTGAGACGCACGCAGCCGTGCGATGAGGCATACCCGATCGAATCAGGATCGGAGGTGCCGTGGATGCCAAAGTGCGGTTTCGTGAGCGCGGTCCAGACGACGCCCACCGGGGAGTTCGGGCCCGGGTTGAGATTCGCTTCCGGCTCGTCGTCCGGCACTTCGGCGAACAACGTCGGCTGATAGTGGAAGTGAGGATCGAACACAGTCTTCTGGACGGCCACCGTCTCGTTCGGCGACGGGTCGAACTTCGAGCCGAGCGTCGTCGGAGCGTGGAAGATCAGGTTGCCGGAGGCGTCGAAGGCATTGAGCGTATTGCCTTGGATCGACACCACGATCCGGGCGATGTCCGGCTGGGCCTGCGTCAACGGCGTGCGCACATTCGGAACCCAGAGACGGTCGCCCGCCTGCAGCGCGGAAAACTTCACGTCGGGATTGAGCTGATCCAGAAAGTCCGTCGTCGTGTGGAACATCTCCGCGAGCTTCTCCTGCACCGACTCATAGCAGAGGCAGTCCAGCTTGGCCTTCTCGTACATGTCCCCGGTAATCGTCACGAACGGTCCTTTCAGATCCTCTTCCGTGACGGCGTGCTCCACCAGGGCGGGTCCGGCGCCGGCCGCTGCTGCCAGCGAGCGGTAGGTGACCTCATCGAGAGCACCCGGTTCGGCGGATTCGATCCCGCGGGAGCGCTGGTACCACCAGAGCGCGATGGCCGAGTTGCGTCCCCAGCGTCCGTCGAGCCCGCCGACGGAGAAGTGCACGCGGTCGAGATAGACCTGCGTTTTCAGTACGGACGGCCCTGACACATCACCCTTGAGCGGAACTACCACGGGCGCGTTGTTGATGGCGTCCGCGGTCTTGAAGGTCTTGAACGACTCCTTGCCGTTCGGGAGGAAGGTCACATTGATCGCAGGCGGAGCGGCTGCGGGAGCCGTACCGGGCCGCGCGCCGGAGAATCCGCCCAGAGCGCGCCACCGCTCGTCGAATCGTTCCTTCTCGCGAGCGGCCGGATCGTCGTTCGCTCCGAGGGGCGTGGCGACGTCGACGGCGTCCTCCACCTTCGTGGCAGCCTCTTTCGTCTTGTTCGTTGCCTGAGTCGCGTCTTCCCGCGAGCACGCGGCCGCGAGGGCCAGGACCGCCGTGAGGAGCATGGTTGTCTTCTTCATCAGCCTGATTCATAGCAAACCTGTTGCCGTTCGGAAGCTGCGGATCGCTGGCTGGCTCGTCCGGCAGGTTGCCGAGGTACACTTTCTTCAGAAGTAGGCCGAGAAGAGGGCGGCGAAGCGACGCCCCGCGTCCTGAAGATGATCACCTACCTGAAAGTCCGGAACCTGGCCATCGTCGAAGAGCTCGCCATCGAGCCCGGGCCGGGACTGAATGTCCTGACCGGCGAGACCGGTGCGGGCAAATCGCTGCTCATCGACTCGCTCGAGTTCCTTCGGGGTGCGCGCGGATCGACGGAAATGATCCGCTCCGGGAGCGACAAGATGACGGCGGAGGCCGTGATTCAACTCCCCTCCTCTCTACGCGGACAACTGGATGCGCTGGGAATCGAGTGCAATGCGGACGAAGGGTCGCTGGAGCTGATCGTCCGCCGCGAGATCGCTGCCGGAGGACGGAGCCGCGTCCTGATCAACGGGTCTCCGCTGGCAGTGCGCGAGCTGGCCTCGGCCATGGACGCGGTGCTGGAGATCCACGGCCAGCATGAATCCCATCAACGCGTGGCCGGACAGACCTACCGGGAGCTCGTCGACGAGTACGGCGACCATGATGCTCTCCTGGCGGAGACACGCTCCGCCTTCCACGAGTGGAAGCTGGCCGCGGATCAACTCCGTGAGATCAGCGAGGCCCAGCGCGACCGCGCCCTGCGCCTCGATCTTCTCAAGTATCAGCTCGACGAGATCGCGGCCGCAAAGCTCGATCCCCTGGAGAAAGAGACGCTCCGCGCCGACAAGGCCGTGCTCAGTCACGCAAGGGAGATGATCGAGGCCACCGGCGGTGCCTATCAGCTCCTCGACGAGGACGAGAGCTCGGCCATCGCGCAACTCGGCCGCGCGCTGCACCTCCTGCAACCGCTTTCCCGGCAGATCGACGAGATCCGCCGCATCGCCGACGATCTCCAGGACGCGCTCTATCGCGTGCAGGACCTCGGGCGGACCCTGGGCGCCCTCTCCGAAAGCACACGTCACGATCCGGCCCGCCTCGAACAAATCGAAGACCGCCTGGTGACCATCGAACGTCTCGAGAAAAAATACGGCGGCTCCATCGAGGGCGTCCTCGATCACCTCAGCCGCATCCAGGATGAATTCGAACGCCTCACGGACTTCGAGTCCAGCCTGGAGAAACTGCAGCTCGCCGAGCAGTCCCGCCTGACCGCCTATCGCAAGCACGCCGACAAGCTCTCCACCTCGCGCAAGAAAGCCGGCCGCGCGTTCGAGCAGGCCATTCAGAAGGAGCTCGACGATCTGGCCATGGAGCGGACGTCGGTGCGCATCACGGTCGAACGGGAAGAGGTCGCGCGCGAGCATGGTCTCGATCGCATCGACATCCTCATCGCCCCGAACCGCGGCGAGGAGCCGAAAGCGATGCAGCGCATCGCCTCGGGAGGAGAGCTCTCCAGAATTCAACTGGCCATCGCCGCCGCGCTGTTCAAGGCTTCCGTCCGCGCAGCCGCGGCCACGCTCGTCTTCGACGAGATCGACGCCGGCATCGGCGGACGCGTGGCCGAGGTCGTGGGACGCAAGCTGCAGGAGCTCAGCGCCCGCAACCAGGTCATCTGCGTGACGCATCTCCCCCAGATCGCCGGCTTCGGCGCAACGCACTTTTACGTCTGGAAAGAGGACGTGGCCGGCCACACGCGCGCGCGCATCCGCCGCCTCGACGACGTGGAAGAGCGCGTGCGCGAGATCGCCCGCATGCTCGGCGGCGAAAAGATCACCGACTCCGCCATCGCCCACGCACGGGAACTGATGCAGGTCTCGAGTCAGGGCGCGGGTCGCAGGGCGCAGGGCGCAGGAGTCCGATGAGCAAGCCCTCCAGCCCCCAACGCTCTGCGCGCCGCCCCCCTGATCCCAATCCATGAGACGCTGGCACATCGGGGAAGCTCCCACCGCATTGCAACTCAACGAGATTGCCAGCGTGTTGAAGGGCGGGGCCGTGGTGTTGCTGCCCACCGATACGATTTACGGACTGCACGCACTGGCCACGACGGACGAAGCGGTGGAGCGCATCGTGGAGCTCAAGGGCCGCGAAGAGACGAAGCCCTTCATCGTACTGGCGTCCACGATCGAGCAATTGCTGGATCTCGGGATCGACACCTCCTCGAAGTGGATGGAGGCGCTCACCTCCATCTGGCCCGCGCCCCTCACGGCCATCCTTCCGTTGAGCCGCCCAATCGCGGCCAGCCGCGGACTCTCTGCACTGGCCGTACGGATCCCGGCGGTGGATTGGTTGCGTCTCCTGCTCGAGAGGACCGGGCCTCTCGTCTCCACCAGCGCGAACCGCAGCGGAGAGCCGCCCGTGGAGCAACCCTCGGCGCTCTCTCCCTCACTGCAGGACCATCTCGACATCGTGGACGGCGGCGTCCGCAACGGCGAACCGTCAGCGATTCTTGACCTTACCGGTCGTGAACCGCGATTCATCCGCGAGGGCGATCCGGTCTTTACACAGAAGCTGTGGAAAACATTGCGGAATTCACTGTGAAAAACGCGAGAAGCCGCAAAAAATCAGGCTTTCCAGCGCTTTGCACACACGTCTGTGCGAATCCGCCTAACTCTTTTAAATTCCAATATTTAGTTCGTACTAGCCTCATCTGTTCCTCATTCGTTGTCCCGCCCTTGACAAACGATTCCTCCGTATCGTTGATCGCGGAGTGACGAATCCGTGACAGCCCCGCGGCTCCAGGCCGTCTTTCCCTCTGTCCTGCGTTTCGCGAACGCTTCCGAACCGCGTGCGGAATGTGAGGGAAAAACCTCCGGCCTGCCGGCCTAAAGACCAAAGCGCAGAGCGAGCGTGGCCAAGCCGAGGAAGAAGAGGAAGCCGCCACAGTCGGTGAAGGTGGTCACGAAGATCGAGGACGCCACCGCTGGATCGAAACCGAAACGCTCCAGCGTCAACGGCACCAACCCGCCGGCCAGACCGGCGATCACCAGATTGAGGCACATGGCCGTCAAGAGGATTGTCGCCAATATCCACTTCCCCGTCCAGAAGCCAACGATGATCGCGGTGATGACGCCGATCGAGACGCCATTCGCGAACCCCACCAGCATCTCTTTCCAGATGGGTGGCAGTCCGGATCGCCAGTCGATCTCCCTTAGAGCCAGCGCGCGCACGAAGACGGTCAGCGTCTGCGTGCCGGCGTTTCCGCCCATGCCCGCCACGATGGGCATGAAGGCCGCGAGCGCCGGCAGCTTCTCGATCGTCGGCTCGAAGAAACGCACCACCGAGGAGGCGATGAAGGCGGTCACGAGATTGACGGCCAGCCACGGGAAGCGTTTGCGGAACGATTCCCGGGCCGGTGTCGTGACACGCTCGCTGATGTCGACGCCGGCCAGGTGCAGCAGGTCTTCCTCGGCCTGTTCCTGGATCACATCCAGCACGTCGTCGACCGTGACCACGCCCACCAGCCGGTTCTGCATGTCCACGACCGGAATGGAGAGCAGGTCGTATTTCGAGACCAACTGCGCCACTTCTTCCGGACTGGAGTCGATCTGCGTGCGCACGACGCTCTGCACCATGAGGTCGCGAAGCTGCAGCGACGGATTGGCGAGGATCAGGCTGCGCAGGGACAACACGCCGACCAGATGCTGGTCGGCATCGACGCAGTAGACGTAGAAAAACGACTCCTTGCGCGGATACTGCCGGATGGCCTCGATGGCCTGCGCCACGGTGAGATCCTCGTCGAGGGCGAGAAACTCCGTATTCATCAGCGAGCCGGCCGTCTCCTCCTCGCCTTCCAGCAGCGACTCCAGACGGGCACCCTGGGTGGCACCGAGGATGTCGAGGATGCGCGCGCGGCGCTCCTCGTCGAGGAAGTCCAGCATGTCCGCCGCATCGTCGGGGGCCGACGAACTGCAGATGGACGCCACCGTGGCGTCGTCGAGGTCGTCGAGGATCGCGGTGAGGTCCGTCTCGTCGAGCTCGAACAGCGCCCGCGCCGCTTTGCCCGCCTCGATGAGCAGCGAGAGGATGCGCTTGCGGTCCTCTTCGAGCAGCAGAGGCAGCACCGGTGAGATGTCCGCCGGCAGAGTCTTGTCGATGATTTTCCGGAGCTGTGGATACGCGCCATGCCGCAGCAACTTGGTCATCAGTTGCTGATACGAACGCGCCTGGGCAGGCGAGGACGGGTGCTGCTGTGGTGAGCGCGGCGCCACGGCTGCATCCTAGCCCAATATGTGTCGTCTTCGAGTCTTCGAGTC
>JBDTOZ010000103.1:0-2625 GCA_039932995.1 Acidobacteriota bacterium
AGCTGCTAGCGCCTGGGCCGGTACCGGACGACTGCCAACCGGGATCTGCAGACGTTTGTGTGCGAAGCTCCGTCCCCTTACGCCGCCTCTTCGTTGCGCTGGTCGCGGGTGATGCGGCCGTCGCGGATCTCCACGATGCGGCTGGCCCGCTTGGCCAGGGCTGGGTCGTGGGTGATGATCACCAGCGTGCGGCCGCTCTTCCAGAGCTCGTTGAAGAGGGACATGACGTCCGTGCCCGAGCTGGTGTCGAGATTTCCGGTCGGCTCGTCGGCCAGGATGATGTCCGGATCCATGGCCAGGGCGCGGGCGATGGCCACGCGCTGCATCTGGCCGCCGGAGAGCTCGGTCGGTTTGTGATCGACCCGGTCGCCGAGACCGACCCGGCCGAGCAGTTCGGCGGCGCGTGTGCGGCGCTCCTTCGGCAGCACGCCACCGAAGAGCATCGGCAGTTCCACGTTCTCCTGCGCGGTGATGTGGGGGAGGAGGTTGAAGTTCTGGAAGACGAACCCGACCCGGCGATTGCGGATCTCCGCGAGCTCATCGCGTGACACGCCGGCCACGTTGTCGCCGCCGATCTCGTATTGGCCGTCGCTGGGCGTGTCCAGGCAGCCGATGAGATTCATGAGCGTCGACTTGCCGGAACCGGAGGGACCGACGATGGCTACGAACTCACCGGCGAAGATCTCCAGATCGATTCCCTTGAGAGCCTCGACCTTCACTTTGCCGGTGTCGTACACCTTGCGAATGTTCGCCATCCGAATGATGGTGCCGTTCTGGTTCATTTCGTCTCCAGTTGTTCGTTCTCAGTTGTTCGCGATCAGGAGACCGACGCCCACTCATTCATAGCGTAACGTCGATGCCGGGTCGATGCGCGCGGCGCGGCGCGCGGGAAAGTAGCCGGCCACCAGTCCGATCAGGCCGAGGATGGCGGAGGTGGCGATGCCGATCTGCGGCGAAAGCGTCGGGTGGCCCAGGAAGGACATGACTTTGTTCCCCTCGGTGGGGATGAGCGAGGCCGCGGCCACCAGCAGCGTGGCGATGGTGATTCCCAGCGCCCCGCCGATGAAGGTGTACACCAGGGCCTCGAGCACGAACGGCCAGATGATCCAGCGGGCCTTCGCGCCCAGCGCCATCTTCACGCCGATCTCCCGGGTCCTCTCCTTGATCACCGCGAACATGATGTTGGCCACACCCACGCCGCCGATCAGCAGCGTCAGCGCCCCCACGATGCCCAGGAACATCTGGATGCCGCCCGTGATCATGCGATTGACCTTGGCACTCTTCACGGTGTCCCAGGTCCCGAAGGCACGCTCGTCGGTCGGGTCGTAACCGAGCTTCGGCCCCATCACTTCATTGAATTTCTTGAGCGCCCCCTCCATCTCCTCGGGACGGCGGGTCTCGATGAGCATGTTGTTCAGACGGTCCCGTCCGAACTGCGCGCGAGCCGTGGAAATGGGGATGCAGGCGTGCTGCGCGTCGGGACCCTGGTAACTCCCCATCTGCGTTTTTTTCTGCATCACGCCGATGACCAGGTAGGGAGCGTTGTTGATGAGGATGGTCTTCCCCACCGGATCCGCTTTTCCGAACAGATCCGTGGCCATCTCATCGCCCAGGAAGGCCACACGGCGACGCTGCCGCTCGTCTTCCGGCGTGAGCCAGCGGCCGCCGGCCACGGCAAAGTGTTTGCGGGCGTCGCCGTACTCCCAGTTCACCCCATTGATGCGACTGTTGATGGTCTTGCGCTCGTAGGCCACGGCCGTGCGCCACGAGACCACTTCGCCGATGACCGACTTGAGCTCGGGCATGCGCGCGCGCACGAAATCGAGATCGTCGACGCGTGGACGGATGGGGCGTCCCGGCGGCAGACCGCGGTAGGCCTTGGTCGTCTCGCCCGGCCAGAGAACGGCGATGTTCTCCCCCATGGCCCGGCGGTTCTTGTCCATCTGCAGCTTCAGCCCCTCGCCGAACGCGAGCAGGAGCAGAATGGCCACCGTCCCCCATGCGATCGAGGCGATGGTCAGGAAGGCGCGCTTCTTCTGCAACTGGCTGGCGCTGGCGAAAAGCGTGGCGATGACGCGGAGGTCGCGGGTCATGTTGCTGGTTCCTGGTTGCGGGTTGCGCGTGGTTTGTCGTCGATCGAGGGTTCTCTGTCGAATGGCAGCAGGTTGCCGCCCAGGGACAAACCCGCAGACAACCAGCAACCAGCAACCAGTAACGAGCTCATAGTTTCATCGCCACCACAGGATCCATCTTCGAAGCCTCGCGTGCCGGAAAGTACCCGGCGATCAATCCGACCAGCCCGAGGGCCGTGGCCGTGAGGAGGGCCACGACGGGGGAGAGCTCCGGCGCGCCGATGTATTCGATGGCGCCGGCGGTGACGGGGATGCGCGGGAAGATCCAGCACAGGCCGTAGGAGATACCGAAGCCGATGGCGCCACCCATGGCCGTGACCAGCAGCGTCTCCAGGAGGAACTGCGTGAGGATGAAGCGCTGCTTGGCGCCGAGGGCCATCTTGATGCCGATCTCGCGGGTGCGCTCCTCCACGATGACGTTCATGATGTTCGACACCCCGATGCCGCCGACGATGAGCGTGAGCACACCGATGATGCCCAGGAAGGCGTTGAA
>JBDTOZ010000104.1:0-36386 GCA_039932995.1 Acidobacteriota bacterium
AACCGCCAACCGCCAACCGCCAACCGCCAACCGCCAACCGCCAACCGCCAACCACCCTCACACCCCCGTCCTCCACACGTTCCCGTTCCAGCGGAGGACCTGGATGCGTCCGGTCGTTCCGACGACGCGGACGATGGTGGCGTGGGTGCCGTCGGAGAGGACGACGGAGCCGTTGGTCACTTCGCCCTGACGGGTGAAGGAGCAGAGCATGGACGTGTTGAAGCGGACCGGCGATCGGGCGCTGAGCAGCTTGCCGCTGGCCATCGGGTCGAAGAGGGGATCGCGGGGGAGGCCGATGCCGGCGGGGCCGTATTGGAACCGACGGGGAGGCAGGATCTGGCGGTCCTTTCCCTTGTCGATGTCGTCATTGCGGACGCCGTCTCCGTCGCCGTCCTGGTAGACGGTCCAGGTCCAGGCGTCGCGTTCCTGGCGGAACCGGATGGCCACGTTCCGGTCGCGGGCCATGGCCAGCGTCCTCACGTACATGATGGTGGCGCGCAGCTCGCTGGTGGCGCTGTTGAGCGCGATCCGCCGTTTCATCGCGTCGATGGCCTGCATCCCTGCAACGGTCACCAGGGCCATGACCGACAGGACGGTGATGAGCTCGAAGAGGGTCTGTCCTTTTTCCTTCTGCATGTTCGCTCCTCCGGGGGGCCGGAGGAGCGAGCGTCGTGACCGCTCGGGCAGGAGCGGTCAAACGAAGGTGGGAGAACGGGTTACGCCGTTTCTGCGCGGAGAGGGACTGTCAAAAAATCGGGCAGGACCGAGTCATTCCTTCCCCCCGCGCACATTGACCGTGCCGTTCTGCTTGGTGGAGATGAAGTATCGGTTGAAGTTGACCAGGGTGCTGTCGACCGCGAACTTGAGCTCGGGATCGTTCGGCGGCGGCAGCGTGGGCGGGGGAGGAGCAAAGACCAGGAGGGTCGTGGGCGAGCTGCAGGCCCCGAGGTTGGAGACCGCTCCATCGCGCAGGAAAATCAGGTCGACTTCCACGGTCGGGGCGGTGGCTGTCGGGCAGACGACGTCCTTGAACGAATTGGCGCTGGTCGACAACTGCACGGCGGTGACCTGTACCCACTCTTCGTCGTCACCGACGACGGCCGGCCAGCGTGGGTTGCGTCTCATCGGCTGCCAATTGGCGGCCACGGAGAGGTCCGCGCCGGAGCGGATCAGTCTGGAGTACCGGTAACGGTTCTTGGTGAGGTCGAAGTTGATGCGCCAGGGGATGCGCTGGGCCATGGCCTGCTGGCGGATCATGCGGATGTTCGCGGCGGTCTCGCCGGCCGCCGAGCGGATGCGGTATTGCGGCATCAATTGCATGAGCGCGGGGATGGTCACCAGTGCCACGATGCCCACAATGGCCACCGTCACGATGATCTCCATGAGGCTCAAGCCTTCCTGGGATGCATGACGTCGAGCTCGCACGGATCCTCCCATCAGTTCGTGGCCGTCTTCATGGAGGCAATGGCCGGGATGACCGGCATGGCCCACGGCCAGTCCGGCAGGCCGCAGAGCGAGCCGTGGTCTCCATTGTCGGAATTGATGGCCAGGGTGCTGTTCACGTACAGATCGTAATTCACCCGGTTCTCCGCGATCAGCACTCCCAGGAGCGCGTTCTGCGAACCGGTTAGGAACTGTTCATGCGTGGCGATGACCGCGGCGGAAGCGGGGAGACCGAGATTGGTGGCACAGGTGTTTGAGGGGGCGCAGCAGTTCGCGTGGGTATCGATGTCCCGCCCGGAGATCCACATCACGCGGTTGTTGAGCGCGGGGGCCCAGGTGGTCGACGACGAAAAGTCCATGCTTCCCACGGCGATGATACTCATGGTCGTGGTCATGGCGCCTTGTTTCCGGAACCGCCCATCGACGAGGACCGTGGCACCGACCTGCGCGCTGCCGATCGAGAATTCCGTCTGGGGCACGCGGTCTTTGGCGTAAGGAAGGTCGTTGTTGTCGCCGACGCCGCCATTGAGGACCACCTGATCCGCTGCCCGGCTGACGCTGAACGTAGGTGCACCGGGACAAAGCACTCCACCCGACAGCGCGTCGCCGCTGTTGCACCACGTCCAGCCTTGGGTGACCGTGTTCCACTTGTACAACTGCGGCACGTCGGCCAAGAGGCGCGGCTTGGAGACGTTGGGCGGAATGGCCGTCGGCGGCGTGTATTCCAGACCGTAGTCCTGACAGAAGGTGGAATTGTCGATTCCGCAGGGACGGGCCACGGTGCCGTTCGTGGCGTCGTTGTCGGTCCAGATGATGTCCAGAGGGCGGGCGGCCAGCAGGTAATACTTGAGGAGATCGCCGGCCACTTTCGGTTTGTACTCGAGGTCCCAGGGGTTGATCTCGGGTGCGATCACGGCCTTGGCTCCGGGCTTGGTGCTGCCGCTCCCTCCGGTGATGGTGCCGGTGGCGGTGATCATCGGATTCTGGCCGCCGGTAACGGTACCGACGGTGGCCGTGCCGTTGGCGTGGATCTGTTCGCAGCCGTTACCGCACATCACGCCGGCGTTCAGCTTGAACACGATGTTGCCGTTGCCCAGGACGGCCGGTTTCGGGTTGATGTCGATGATCACGGCCTCGAGGGTCTCACTGGCCACGATATCCGTGCCGTCGAATTTCGAGGCGGTGACGCGGATGGTGGTCAGCCCATAGGCCCGGCCGTTGGCACTGGGCGGAGCATAGAACGAGATGTCGGTGATCCTGCCCGTGTCCTGCGTGAAGTTGGCGCTCGTGCTGAGGAGAGCATTGATCTTCGTGTTCAGCCAGCAGTTCGCCGGGGTCACGGCCGCACCGCTGGTCGGATTGGTGCAGTTGAATTTCACGTCGTAGCGGTCGTTCGCCGCGGCCGGGTCGTAGGTTCCTCCGAACACCTGATCCCAGGTGTCCTTGAAGGGCCCTTGAAAGAAGCGGTTGTTGTTGCCGCTGTATCTCGCCGGATTGGCCCCGGCCCGGTCCGCGCGCCAGATGCCGATGGCATTGAGGCTCGTATCGACGGCGGTGGTGGTGGTCCCGTAGTAGTTCCCCCCACCGGCAGAGGCCGTCGTCCAGAGAGGCACGAGCTGTTGATCGGACGGAGTCCGGAACATTTCCTGAGCCACGCGAATCCCGGCCTCGGCCACCTGCCGTACCTGCTGCGAGTCGCGATACGTCGTGGCCGTGCGCTCTTCGGTGACCGTGAAGGAAGCCATGGTCAACGCCAGCGTGGTCAGCAGCATGACCACCACCACGGTGATGATCAGGGCCGCACCGCGTTGGCGCTTGTTTGTCTTTCGATTCTGCGTTGGTCTCTTCATAAGTTCGACCTCAGGGGATCGTCGTGGCGCCGTCGACCAGTTGCTCGTTCGTGGATGTGGGGCTGGTGATTCGGGCGATGATCGACGAGAACGCTCCGGGTGTGCCGTTCTTAGTCCCGTCGCTCGTGAAACTGGCGTTGAAGGAGAACGTGAACAGAGCGGAAAGGCTGGGAGCCTGGACCGTGCCGGTCGCGAGCGTGATGTTAGGAGTCAGGGTCATGGCCTGGTTCGATGCCACACCTGGGCAGTTGCTGCAGAACGGCGTGCTGCCGGATGAGAGACCCCCAATCCGCACGGTCGATTTCACGCCCTGCCAGATCGACGTGAGCTGATTGATGGTCACTGTGTTGGGACAGGAGTTCTCGATCTTGAACTCCATTGAGGTCCCGGTGTTGACGCCGTTTCCTCGGAAGACTGCGTTCACAATGCGCTGGCCGCAGGCCACGGTCTCGATCTGAAACGTGCGCGGTCCGGCTTGCGCGCGGCAGAGGCCGTTCACCACCGCCGTGGCCGTGACGGTGTAATAGCCATCGGGAATGCTCGTGGCACTGACGTTCCAGGAGGGGAACGTGTAGGTCGTTCCTGAGGCGGGCGTACCGCTCAGGTTGGCGCTGTACACGACCGTCCCCGCGGCGTTCTGGACCTGGATGGAAGCGCCCGTCCAGTTGGGTCCGGCCACGACCAGGGAGAGTGGCACGAGGGTTTCGGAAGGCCGGGTGATGACGTCGGCATTGACCGGCTGGGCGATGTCCATGGTGTTTCCCACGGGCGGCGTGCAGGCCAGGTCATACGGATCGGACAAGGGACCCACGCGGATGGTGGAGCAGTCGTAGATTGCCCGCACGTAGTATCGGTAGTCGATGTTGTTGCTGCTGGCGTCGTTGATCGGAATCGTGTCCAAGGGCCCTAAGGTGGTCTCGTAGATGTCGAATTCGGTCTGTTTGGTATACGCCGCGGCGCCGACTTTAGACCAGCGCTCCAGGATGTAGTGCGCGACCGCGGCCGGTTTTCCTGCGCTGTCCAGAATGACCGGGCTCCACTGCAATTGCAGGATGTAGTCCGTACCGTTCGAGCCCACGGAACCGACCACTGTGGGTGCTGCGGGCGGCTTGGCCGGCGTGACTCCTGCCGCGGCCTGGAAGGACACGGGCGTGGTCATGGCATCCGAGGGAACAGACGTAATCGTACAAAGGTCGCACGCTTTGACCCGATAGAAGTAGGGCGAACAGGGCGCAGCGGTTCGGTCCAAAAAGGCGGTATTGGAGACCGCGTTCTGGATCGTTCCCAGAACCTCGTTGCTGACATCGACTGTGGCGCTGGTGCCGGTGTTCAAGCCGGTCGAACGGGCCCGGAACACCTTGGAGTCCGTGAGGTCCTTGGCCAGCCCGTTCCATGGAGAGGGCGGCGCGGAGCTACTACTCGGGGAACTGGCGCAGAGAGTAGTGGCGGTCACGGGGCCGGTGTTCGTGGTCACGGCGTCCCACGACACCGACATGGCATTCTCGGTGGCCGATCCGACCGCTGCGACGTTCATCGGCTTGGAGGGGATGCTGGCCGTGTCATTGAACGACTGCAGTGTGACCGCGGGAGTAAACGTTCCGACCGTCGAACCGCTGGTGGCGGCCACGCTGAACTGGTACGGACGGAAAAGGTCCGCGGCGATGTCTTCATCCGGATCCTGGAACTCGTACTGAAGGGCGGTGACCGGGAACTCGTCCACATAGGCAGCCAGAGAGCCGAACGCCGCCGCTTCGATTCTCAACTGATACGTCGACACGCCGGCGGCCGCGGCCCACTGGATCAGATGCTGGCGACAATGGCCTGTACAGTCGGTGATGGATGCTGGAATCGGCAACGAGAGAGGCGGAGTAGCGTTGTGGGGTCCGCCGACGATGCCCAGGTTCGTGGCCAGGATGGTCTGCTCGATGGGGAACGTCCGAAATCCCGCCGTAGGTCCCGTGGAGGTGTTCCTGTAATTGAGGTCGGGACGGTCCGACATTCCCACCAGCCGCACGCCGATCTTGCGGATCGTGGCGCGGTCGACGCGGTGGCTGTCGGCGCTCCCGTACACCGTGGACGCCAGGACCGTGGAGGCCGTGAGCGGTGAGGCCGAGGAAGCGGTGGCGTAGGTGAAGCGTAACTGGTTGATGTTTTCCGCGATGATCTCGTATTGCGGGAGCCCCCCGTTATCGAAGGTGACTTTGGTCAACTGATACGGTGGTTTGGTCTGACCGGCCAGATCCGTGGCGGCGACCATGATCGTGGCCGTCTCCTCGCCGGCGATGGAGGCGTTACTGGTGAAGATGGCGTCGCGTCCGCCCGCGGGCGTCAAGTCGGCTTTGATGGTGATGGGGATCGTATTGTTGACCGTCCCATTCGAGTCGGGATCCTTGCGCAGGACGTACCCGACGATCTCGTCGTTTCCCGTCGTGACGATGGGGAAGGTGGTGCTCTCCAAGGCGGTCTCGCGGTCGTCGTTGAAGTCGCCCCGCACGAAGACCGCCGACTCCCAGATGCCTTCGATCTGCTCGTCAGCCAGGTTGCGTGCCCCCAGCATGTTGTGACCGGCGCCCGCGTCCCGCAAGGTCTCCGAGATCCTGTCCATCGTGAAGCGGACGTTCTGCTGTTGGATGACCGCCGAGTCGGTGCGCAGGTAAGCGCTGCTGGCCACCGAGTAGAGCGTGAGAGCCGAGATGAAGACGACGGCGAAGATGGTGATGGCCACCAGCGCCTCGGCCAGGCTCAGGCCGCGCTCGGAATGACGGTGCTGTGTCGGGCGGATCGTTGCGGAATGGGTGATCATGAGGGCTCCTCGGCTCAGGGGGTTGTACGAAGATTCAGGGCTTGCAGATGGACTTCGCGTGCGCGCGAGCCCCATTCCGTCCAGGTGAGGTCGACCTCCATTCGCACCAGGGTGGCATTCGCGAAGGTTCTGCCTCCCGGAGTGGCGGTCATGGTCACGGACAGGGTGGAAGAGGACGCTTTGCCGTAAACCTGCAGCTTGGCGGCGTCGTAAAGCGCGGTGATCGCGTCCTGCTCCGAGGTCTGGAAGGCGCCGCCGGCAGCCGTGGTCGGGTTGACGCTGACCACCGTCACTCCGGCGTTGTTGGTGGTCCAGGTCTTGGTCACCGTCGACAGGGCCGTGTTCGAGGTGAGCACGAGATGGGGCTCGTAGGTGTTCACACGCTCCATCACCGACTGCGCGAGCATCGTCGACTCGGTCATCTTGCGGCCGCTGTATGCGCGCTGCACGCCCATCGAGACCAGGCTGAAGAGCGCGAGCATGATCACGCCGAGCAGGGCGACGGCGACCAGCACCTCGGCGAGACTGAACCCGGCTTGCCGGCGGCGGGAGCCCCGGAGGGCTGGCAGTGCTTGCATCATGAGTGGGGCTTCTCTGCCAGCCGCGCGCCACCGAGAAAAACATGAGCTAAGCTTCAGAGATCGCGAGGGTTAAGTATGAAGGCTTCATGCTCCTGCCGAGCCGACCCATCGCGATCTGTTACTTTTTGTGGCTTGCGGTCGTGGCGCGCGGTCGTGGCGCGCGGTCGTGCGTGCATTCAAGGGAAGAACTCCAGCGTGACCGTCGCTCCGCGCCCGAGCTCCCCGTCGATGGCCAGGGATCCTCCGTGCTGCAGCACGATCTTGCGGGCCAGCGGAAGGCCCAGGCCCACGCCTTCGGCCTTGGTCGACTGGAACGGGAGCAGATAGGCGGAGGCACGCTCGCGATCGACCCCGAGGCCGTTGTCCGCGATGGTGATCCGCGGGTGCGGCTCTCCGCTGACGGTCGCTTCGATGCGCCCTCCGCCTTCCGGGTGTCTCTGGCGAACGGAGTCCGCCGCATTGCGGACGATGTTCTCCAGCGCGAGCTCGAGCAACTCCCGGTCTCCGTTGATGGTCACGCTGTCGTCCGCCGTCACCACGAATGCGATATGGGGGCTCGTCTCCCCGGCGCGGTCCGTCACCGCGCGGGTCACCTCGGCCAGTGCCAATCGCTGCGAGACCAGCTTGAGGGGCTTGGAGAAGTTGAGCAAGGCGTCGACGGCGCCGGCGAGCTTCTGGGCCTCGACCTCCGCGCTGCGGATCTTCGCGGTCTGCTCCTCGGTGGAGTTGCGCTGCGCGAGCCGGAGATAGCCGAGGATCGTGAAAAGGGAGTTGCGGAACTCGTGGGCGATGCCGGCCGACATCTGTCCCAGACCCACGAGCGCCTCGAGATCGCGCAAGCGTCCTTCCATGGCCCGGAAGCTGGCCAGGTCGGTGAAGAGGGCGAAGAGTCCCAGGAACGCGCCCTCGTCGAACAACGGCACCGTGGTGATGCCGATCAGTGAGCCTCCCGGCTCGATGAGTACTTCCCTCCGCGAGAGTGCGGTGCGCGAGTCGAGAGAGCCGCGGACGAGTGCGACGAAGGCCTGGGGAAAGAGCTCGCTGGAAAGCGGCCGTCCCACGGGATCCCCGGAGACCTGCAGCGACTCGCGGCCGGCGTCGTTGATGGCCACGACGGTGGCATGCGCGTCGAGGGCCAGGAAGCCCGAGCTGAAGCTGGCGTTGAGGGCGCGCGCGAGCTCGAAGATGTCCGGGCTGCGCGCCGAGGCTGCATCCCGCAGGTGATCGAGCTCGCGGGATTGTTCCTGAATCCGTTCCACCGCGTCGCGAAAGGTCTGCACCAGGTAGCGCGCGTCGTGGTCGCCGCGCACGTTCGCACTGAAGCGACTGGCCTGGTCGAGCATCTCCTCGACCGGACGCACGAAGCGCGGGACGTAGAGGATGAACAACAGCAGTCCGGCCATGGTGGCGATGGTGGCCAGTGCGCCGGTCACCAGCGCACCGCGCCGGGCGCCCGCCCAGTTCGACACTTCGAAGTAGAACAACATCCGTCCGCCAGCCACGGGACGGGCCACCGCCTCGGTGGCGGGGTTCTCCGGTCCGGCGGCGGCGTACAGAGTGGTGCCGCGATAGACCTCGACCCGCGACAGTCCGTTCGTCCCGCGGAGGAGGTCCAGTCGCGCGGATAGGGTAGCCGGCGATGCCGAGGTGACCAGGGGCCCCGTTTCCCGCGCCGCCGCATCGGCAGTGGAGGTGAGACGGTCCAGCCGGAGGATCGAGACCGCGAGCGCGAGCAGCGCCACGATCAGCGTGATGAGAAACGAGATCAGCGCTCCGATGAGCAGGCGGATCTCGCGCTGCAGCGGCCTGGCCGCGCGGCCGGCAACGGTCATGAGGGGGAGTGTACGTCTTACGGGTTTTTGTTGGCACCCTGCCGACTGCATTGTCTACGGCATGACGAACAATTGCAGCCAGGTCTCGAACAGGCTGCTGCCGAAGAAGAGCATGCAGAGGAAGGCCAGGCCGAGGAAGACTCCGAAGGGGAGCGCCACCTGGAGGCCGGCCTCGCTGCGGGCGGCGACGAAGATGCCTGTGATTGCTCCGGTCACGGAGGCCAGGATGAGCAGGGGCAGGAGAGGTTCCCATCCCACGACGGCTCCGAGCATGGCCATCATCTTCACGTCGCCCAGGCCCATGCCTTCCACTTTGCGGAGGAGTTTGTAGCCGAGCGCGATCGCCAGGAGGATGCCCGCCCCCGCGGCGGCACCCACGATCGACTCGAACAAGGTCTTGGAGAGCAGGAGATCAAAGTACAACGCGCCCAAGTGCATGGCGCCGATGAACAGCCCGATGGCCACGCCGGGCAGATCGATGACGTCGGGGAGGATCTGGATCTCCAGGTCGATGTAGATGAGCACGATGGTCATCGACACGAGCGCGGCCACCGGGACGAAGCCCCACGTCAAGCCGGTGCGCTGAAAGATGGCCACGTAGAACAGGGCGTTGGCGAGCTCCACCAGCGGATACCGCGCGCTGAACGGCTCACGGCAGGAGCGGCAGCGCCCTCGGAGCCAGAGGTAGGAGAGGATGGGGACGTTGTCGTACGGCTTGACGTGCGCGCCGCAGGTGCCGCAGTGGCTGGGAGGAAAGACGACCGATTCTTCGAGCGGATAACGGTGAATGACGACGTTGAGGAAACTGCCCACGAGCGCGCCCAGGGCGAAGGTGCCGAACAGAAAGATCCACGTCATCGGGGGCGAATTGTATAGGGGTGGCGGAGGCGTGTCGGAATCGAACCAACCTTTCGACGCTTCCGCGCCGAAACAACGGTTTTGAAGACCGCGGGAGCCACCAGACCCCATTCGCCTCCCCGTGAGGAGCGGGGAACATAGCACGTGATCAAGGCGCCTTGGAGATCGGGATCACGCGCCGGGACTTTGGTCCACCGGAACCGCGGGCATCCTGCCCGCGGTGGACTTTTGTTCTGTGGAGCGGTGGACTTGAGTCCACCGGGCACTCGCGACGCGCGCGCCGAAGCCGGGTGAGGCTCTCGGGACGAGCCGTGTCGGGAACCTCGTTCAGTGACGTCGCCGGGACGGCTGAGGGAAGTGTCTCGCGAGAGCCTCGGTGGACTCAAGTCCACCGCTCCACAGAGGCTCCGCTCGGAGCAAGATGCCGCGCGCCGTCGTCGACTGCCCTCTACTTCTTCGGCGCGTCCGTCAGGAAGCCGACCTTCTGTGCTCCTGCTTCGTGCGCGGCGTCCATGGCCTGGACGGCGCGGTCGAACGACAGATTGTCCTCGGAGTTGATGAAGACCACGCGCTCCGCCGGAGGGCGCGACACCATCTGTCGTGCCACGGCGTCGCGGAGTGCTTTCACGTCGGCCATCTTCTGCGTGTTGAGATAGACGCCGTCGGCCTTGATGGTGATGACCAGTTGCTTCTGATCCGGGGTGGGAGGCGGCTGCGCCAACTCCAACTTCGGCGGCACTTCCACGTCCAGTCCCATCTGCAGGATCGGCGTGGCCACCATGAAGATGATCAGCAGCACCAGCACGACGTCCACCAGTGGGGTGATGTTGATTTCGGAGCGGACGCTGCTGCCTCCGCCTGCGGCCATTGCCATAACTGCTCCCGTGCCGAGCGTCGAGTGATGAGTGCGGCGTGCCGCCCGATGTTCAGGGGCGGCGGCCGGCACTCAACATCTCAACGCGCAGCGATCAAATGTCTCGTTCCAGCTCGTGAATGGAAGGGTGGTCTGAGCATGCTCCGGCACTCACAAGTTCCCCTTGGCCATCTCGGTGCCGGCCACTTTGTTCTCCGTGAGGATGGCCACCCGCGTGAAGCCGGCCTCGTTGGCGGCGCGCATGACCAGCCGTACTTTGCCGAAGTTGATGCGTTTGTCGGCCTTCATGTTCACCGAGCGCGAGGAGTCCTTCTGATACTCGGACGTGAGGTAGGCCGGCAGGTCCTTGTCGGGGATCCAGTTCTGTCCCACGAACACCGAGCCGTCGTTCTTGATCGAGACGACCAGGTCCTTCGACTCGCCCGGCTTTTTCTCCGCGTGCGGCCCGTTCGGAAGGAGGACGTCCACGCCAGCCTGCAGCATGGGCGTGACCACCATGAAGATGATGAGAAGCACGAGGCAGACGTCGACCAGAGGGGTGACGTTGATGTCGCCCTTGACCTCGTCGGGACTGCCACCGCCTGCGCCGAATGCCATGTCGTCCTCCGCCCTTAGACGCGCGTGCGGGCTTTTGCCGCGTTCTTGATGAAGTAGTCGACGAGCTGCGACGAAGAGTTCGACATCTCCACCTGGAAGCGCTCGATCTTGTTGAGGAAGTAGTTGTACATCCAGACCGCGGGGACGGCCACGAAGAGGCCGAGCGCGGTGGTGGCCAGCGCTTCGGCGATCCCGGCCGACACGGCGCCGAGGCCGCCCGAGCCGGAGAGGGCCATGCCGCGGAAGGCGTTGATGATGCCGACCACGGTGCCGAACAGTCCGACGAAGGGTGCGGTGGTGGAGATGGTGGCCAGGTTGCCGAGGCCTTTCTTCATCTCCGCGGTGGTCATGAGCGTCTCACGCTCGATGGCCCGCTTGCCCGACTCGACGATGTCGAAGTCATCGGGCAGGTCCTGCGACTTCTCGTACTGGAATTCCGTGAGGCCCGCTCCGAGCACGCGCGCCAGATGGCTGTGCCGGAACTTCTTGTCCTTCACGAAGGTGATGGCCTGTTCGAGCTTGTGATCGCGCAGGAGCGGCGTCACGCCTAGGGCCACCTGCAGGGACTCTTTCTTGGCCTTCTGGAAACGATACAGACGCTCGACGGCGATCGTCAGCGACCAGATGGACATGAGGATGAGCACGATCACGACGGATCTACCCGCCCAGGTCATCGACTCCCACATGCCCGCGAGACTGAAATGGGCTTCCATCCCTTCCATACGACTTCTCCTATTCGATCCGGAAATTGACGGTGAGGTTGTAATACACCGGCACCGGTTGTCCATTGAGCGAGCCCGGTTTGAACTTCCACTGTCTCACGGCGGTCAGCGCGGATTGGTCGAGTCCCAGAGGCAGCGGCTTGAGCACGCGCGCCTCCGTGACGTTTCCGTTCCGATCGATGACCGCCTCGATGATGACGATGCCTTCGACTTTCGCCCGCCGCGCCACCTCGGTGTATTCGGGGTCCACGCGTTTGACGATCGTCGGAGCCTTCACGTTCCCACCGACACGCACGGGCGTATCGCTGTTGCCGGTGCCGCCGAGGACTCCGCCCAGGGTCCCCCCAAGCGTGCCGCCGATCACACCGCCGACGACCCCACCGACGACGCCTCCCACCACTCCGCCTTCCACTCCACCGACCACGCCCCCTTCGACGGGAGCGGTCGACGTGGACGCGATGTCGGAGACCTCCGGCAGGTCCTGAGGAATGTCGGTGGGCTGGCGGAAGTCCGGCCGCTCGCGCGGAGTCTCGACCTGCTCGACACGAGGCGTGGTCGAGCCGGCACTCGAGGCGGGTGGAGGTGGGGGTGGCGGGGGAGGGGGTGGAGCGGACGTGACGATGAAGGCGCTGATCGGTTTCTCGATCACGTCGGGGTTTTCTTTGACGTACAGCCCCGCCGCCACGATCGCACCGACGATCCCGACGTGGATGATGGCCGAGATCACCGCCGTGACCCAGGTCCCTTTATTCTTGTCCTTCCCGGCGGATTCAATCAGGACATCGTCGAACATCTCGATCCCCTTTGCTGTGGCAGCAACGAACTCTGCTGAACTAGTGCCAACCTGGCTCTGACCGTTGGACGCCCGGACGGATGGGAAGGAAACCGGGGGATGTGGGGGCGCGGGACGGATCATACGTCGGATTCGCGCGAACGCTTCGCGAGAGAGCCTCCTGCGCCCGGGGCCTCGGGCGGTCGCGCGCTCGTGACGTTCGTCGCAGATGTCCGTAGGGAGACAGGTGCTACTCGCGGGCCTTTCTGGTCATTTCCACCAGCACCCTTCGCGCGTCCTCGGCCGAGCGGACCGGTTCCGGGAAGGCGATGCGTAATCCCTTCATCCCCTCCGCGGTGCGGGCGCGCACTCCGAAGCCGAGCCGGTCCACCGCGGTCATGCTCGCTTCCTCTGCTTCGAGTCCGCCGAATTGACGGGTGATGAGACGAAGCGCTTCGGCGTGGTCCTCGTTCATGTGCGTGATGATCTGCGCGGCGCGATCGAGGAGCGGATCGGCTTCCGCTTCCCGATAGTCTCCGGCCGTTACCCAGCCCATCACGCCGAACCCGCCGACGAAGTAGATGTCACTGACGTCGAGGCGGAAGAAGGAAAAGTCGGTGAAGTCGACCCAGTACCGGGCCGAGGGATGGCGGGCCAGGTAGGTCTCCCGGATGGAGGAAGGATCGTCGAGCTTCTGGACGGTGCCCAGGAGTGTGACCCGTGACGAGCCGAGGGGATCGGAGCCGGCACCGCTCTGCAGGACCAGCAGGCTCACCTTCGGGTCCGCGAGCAGATTCTGCGTGTGAATGGCCATGCCGCTGATCAAGAGGATCGGTGCGCCGTCCGCGGTCAGGGCATACGGCATCACCGAAGCGAACGGCCACCCGGGATGGCGCTGCGACTGCGTGGCCAGGGTTCCCACGCTTTCGCTGACCAGCAACGTGCGAACGCGCTCCGCGTGCGTGGGCTCGGCGGCGCTCGTCGCTGCTCCCGAGGTGGCGTGCGTGGTCATGAGGTCTCCTTGTGCTCAGGGTTTGACGGTGGTTTCGACGGTGGTTTCGACGGTGGTTTCGACCGTGGTTTCGACAGTGCTTTCGACATTGGTTTCCACAGGGGCGACTCGTTCATGGGCGCCACTCTACGCCGGTCCGGCCGGCTCACCGGTATCCGGCGGCCTGCAGTTCGAAGAGCTCTGCGTAACGCCCCGAGCTCTCCAACAGCTCTTGATGGGTCCCGGCCGCTTCCAGTCGTCCTTCCGCCAGCACGAGGATGCGATCGGCCATGCGCACGCTGGAGAAACGGTGCGAGATGAGCACCGCGCTCTTGCCCTCACTGAGCTCCTTGAAACGCTGGAAGACTTCGAACTCCGCGCGTGCATCGAGGGCCGCGGTGGGCTCGTCGAGGATGAGCACTTGGGCGTCGCGCATGTAGGCGCGGCCGATGGCCAGTTTCTGCCACTCGCCGCCGGAGAGCTCCACGCCGTTGCGGAAGCGCTTACCGATCATCTGATCGTAGGCCAGCGGGAGACGGCGGATCATCTCGTCAGCCATACTGCTCTGCGCCGCCGCCACGATGCGGGCCCGGTCGCCGGCCTCTTCGATCCGTCCCACGGCGATGTTCTCGGCCGCCGTCATCTGATAGCGAACGAAGTCCTGGAAGATCACTCCGATGTTGGAGCGGAGTGCGCCCAGGTCGTAGTCCCGAAGGTCGTGACCATCGAGCAGGATCCGCCCCTCGTCCGGATCGTAGAGTCGCGCCAGCAGTTTCACGAGCGTCGTTTTCCCTGCGCCGTTCTCTCCGACCAGGGCCAGCACCTCTCCGGCCTGCAGGGTGAACGTGAGATTGCGCACGGCCCATCGCTCCGCACCCGGATAGCGGAACCCGACGTTCTCGAAGCTGAAGCCCGTGGCGATCGGTGAGGGGAAAGGTCGGGGATGTTCGGGCGAGACGATCTCCGGAACGATTTCGAAGAACGAGAAGAGGTCGTCGAGATAGAGCGCCTGGCCGGCCACCTGCGAGAAGCTGATCAGCAGGCCTTCGAGCAGATTGCGCAACCGCCGGAACGAGCCCGAGAGAAAGGTCAGGTCGCCGATGCTGAATTCTCCGTGCAAGGTCCGCCAGACGATGAAGGCGTAGGCGATGTAGTAGCCGAATGTGCCCACTGCCGTGAGCAGGGCACCCCAGAGGGCACGCCGTTGGGCCAGGCGCCGGTTCGCTTCGTAGATGCGCGCCGCCAGCAGGCGATAGCGCTCCAGGAGGAAGCCGTTCAGGCCGAAGATCTTCACTTCCTTGGCCGTCTCGACGCTGGCGCCGGTCTGGCGCAGGTAATCCAGCTCGCGGCGCTCGGGCGTGCGTCGGTAGTCGAGCGAATAGCTCTGCGCGTTGAAGTGCGCTTCGCCGAGGAACGCGGGCACGAGCGCCACCAGGAGCAGGACGATCAACCAGGGCGCGTAGGCCAGCAGGCCGATGGAGAAACTGACGATCGTGACCACGTCCTGCGCCTGACCGAAGATCTGCGTCATCAGCGACATCCGCCCGGAGGTCTGTCGCCGTGCGCGCTCGAGCCGGTCCTGGAGCTCGCTGTCTTCGAAGTCCTCGAGATCCAATGTGGCCGCGTGCTCCATGAGCTGGAGGCTGGTGGCGGTCGTGAACCGTTCGGAGAGGAGGGAGTCGATGAGGGAGACGACGCGCCCCAGGAGGTCGGCGAGGATGGCCAGGCCCAACTCGAGGAGCAGCAGCGCGCCGATGCGGTGCAGGAAACCGCCGGTGAGCCACCCGGAAAGATCCGCGGGCACGGTTCCCGACCCCGCCAGATGCACGACCTCGTCGATGATGAGTTTGCCGACGTAAAGCGTGGCCACGGGAAGGAGCGCGCGCACCAGCCGCAGCGTCAAGTTGCCGGCAGTGAGCGTGGGGCTGGTCTTCCAGATCAGTTTCAGAAAGGGCGGCAGGTTGCGCAACGCCCCCAGGCGCTCGGTCCAGGACTTCGCCGTCGGAGGCTCGCCTCCCCCGGGCTCAGGCGCCCCCGAAGCGCGTCCGCCAGCGCTGTAATTTTTCGGCACGCCGGACGAGCCTGCAGGGGGTGGGCCACGCCGCGCGGTGGCAGCCTTTGGGACGGCAATCCAAAGGCCGGACGTTCCTTCCCGCCCATAACTCCTTCCCCTTCAATCATTAGCGTGAATAGGCACGAGAACAGCAATCCGCGACGGACGTGGTAGTGGCGCTACCATGCCCAGTGAGAGGGGAAGCGGGTTCGTGCAGCTGATGGGAGGCAGGTCGCCTTCGTCCACGAGCGCTTCCGGTTGATGAAAGGGAGCACATCATGTTTGCGATTCGGAACTTCGGTAGACCTGTCCTGTGCCTGGTGGCACTTCTTGCGACGTTCGCCGCTGCCGCTTCGACTCTACCGGGGAGTGGGGCGTTGAGCCCGGCAAATCCGGTCGTCGTTTACTCGGGAGGGCCGTTCCCGGTCTCGTATCCGGGGGCGACCACCGGCGACAATCCGCCGGTCTGCGTGCCGTTCACGGACACGGTCTGTAGCGAGTTCGCGCTCACCGTGGCCATTCCGGCAACGGATCTCAATGGTTACAAGGCGCGCGTCAGCGTGGCCTGGACCAATCATGGGACGACCACCCAGGGCGGCGCCAACAGCGACTTCGACATGTGGGTGTACAGCCCCGACATCACCGGCACGGCCGCGGGCAGTTCGGCCAGCGCGAGCAATCCGGAGGTGGCCACGTTCGACGCCGTGAATGGTCTCTACACGATCTACGTGCTGCCGTTCGATGTGTCGCCGGATGTCACGTTCACGGCCACGGTGTCGTTGTTCAAGGCGGGTGCTCCCTGGGGCTCCTCGAGTGGCAATCCCTCGTTTCCTCCCGGCACGCCCCGTTTCTTCAACTATCACGCCCCCCCGGGCTGGGCTGAAGACGCGGGAGAGCCGTCCGTCGGCGTGAACTGGCTGAGCGAGAAGGAAGCGGCGCCCGGCAGCGGCATCTTCAACGGCGGGACGGCAACGTATTTTGGCGGCTTCATGCCCTACATGCTGACCGCGACGTTCGACGACCGCTTCGCTCCCGCGAAGGTCGATTGGAAGCAACATGATCTCGTGGTCGCCAACGCTCCACGCGCGTTTGGGGATCCGATTCTCTTCACCGACCCCATGAAGGGCCGCACGTTCGTCTCGCAGGAGTTGGGCCTCTCTCCCCTGGGCAGCACGATGGAGTTCACGGATACGGACTCGGCGCCATTCACGCCGAGCGAGGGCTCCGGTGCTCCCTCAGGCATCGACCATCAGACCGTGGGCGGCGGCCCGTTCGCCGCGCCCATTCCGACGGGCGTGGATCCGAATTACGGACACGGCGTCTGGTACTGCTCGCAGTCGATCGCCGACGCGGTCTGTTCGATCAGTCTCGATGGCGGCATCACCTTCGGTCCGGCCGTGCCGATGTACACGCTGGCGGATTGCGGCGGGCTGCACGGTCACATCAAGATCGGTCCGGACGGGACGGCGTATGTTCCCAATCGCGGTTGCGGGGACCGGCAAGCGGTGGTCGTCTCCGAGAACAACGGCATCACCTGGAGCATCCGCCCGATTCCCGATTCCACGACCGCGGAGCGCGACCCGTCGGTGGCAGTCGGCCGCGATGGGACGCTCTATTTCAGCTATCAGGACAGCAGTGGCGCCTCAAAGGTGGCGGTTTCTCGCGACAAGGGCCTGACCTGGAGCTCTTCGGTCGACGTGGGCGCGGCCATGGGCGTCAAGAACAGCCTGTTCCACGCGGCGGTCGCGGGAGATGGGGATCGCGCGGCGGTGGCTTTCTTCGGCACGGAGACCGGCGGGTCGGACTACAGCACGCCCGATTTTCCCGGCACCTGGTACCTCTACGTGGCCACGACGTTCGATCGCGGCTCGAGCTGGACGACGCAGAACGCGACGCCCGGCGATCCGGTGCAGCGCGGGGGCATCTGCGGCGACGGCGCCTGCCGCAACCTGCTCGACTTCTACGATGCCACCATCGACAAGCGCGGGCGTGTCGTGATCGGGTACGACGACGGATGCATCAGCGAGAACTGTATCTTCGGCTCGCGGTCGTACGGACTGAAGGCTCCGAACGATTACACGGCCAAGGCGGTCATCGCCCGTCAGGCCAGCGGCCGGCGCATGTTCGCCGCGTATGACTCGGAGGCCGGGCCGGACGTGAATCCTGTGCCGCCGCCCCCGCCGCCTCCGCCGGTCACCTCCTGCGATGGGCGCGTGGCCTCCGATCCCGCTGATGATGCGCAGCATCCGCTGCTGGACAATGTGTCGAGTGAGATGTCCCAGGTGGACATCACCGGGCTGACGTTCGCCCTCAGCGCCGACAAGCAGTCTCTCGTGACCACGATCACGGTGAAGGACTTCGCGGCCAAGCCTGTCCCGGGATCGCTCGGAACGTTCTATTACGTGGTCTGGACCAGTGCGCAGAAGAACAGCGATGGCACGACGGCCAGCCGCTATTACGCGACGCGCGCGGAAGTGACGGTCACAGGCACGGTGAATTACCGGTTCGGGGTCTATGACGCGGCGGAAGACGCCTTCATCGGGACGACGACCGTGGTGACGGGATCGACGACGGCAGGCCCGAACGGCACGTTGAATGTCAGCGTCCCTCTGGCGCTATTGGGCAATCCGACCATCCCCGTGACGGACGCCAACGCCATTCCCGCGGTGATCGAGCCGTATGCCTTGACGGTCATTCACGAGCAGGCAGTACGCTTCACCACTGCCGCCGATCGCGCTCCCAACGCCGGTTCCTTCGGCGCGAGCTGGGCGGTCTGTCTCGCGCCCACGGTGACATGCATCGAGGACGATGACCGTTCCATCAGCTACTCCGACGGATGGCATCAGATCAATGCCGCCGGCGCCAGTGCCGGTCACTTCCGCATGCACCTCGGCAAGGCCGGCGCACACAGCGCCAAGGTGACCTTCAACGTCTCCGCGGGAAAGAGCGGGAAGATCACCTATCACTACGCCACCAGCTCCAAGGGCGGGAGTGCGGAGATCTTCCTCGACGGAGTCTCGAAAGGCCTGATCAACTACAAAGGGTCCGAGGGCACGTCGCACGATCCGAAGTTCGGAGCGAGCGTCGCCTACGCGAATCTCGCTGCCGGCAACCACACGCTGGAGATCCGCAACATGAGCGACGCGGTCTATGTCGATCGGTTCTGCCTGGAGAGCTCCACGCCGACCGGCAATCCCGCCAGCGGACCGGGCACGACCTCCTCAGGCACGACCACGGTCGGCGCCCTGCAGGAGACCCTTTCCCAACTGACCCTGCCGGCCGGCACGCAGGCGATCTCGGTGATCGCCGAAACGACCCCGCAGGTTCCGGTCAAGCTCGTCCTGGTCGATCCGGCCGGGCTGACCCTGGCCACCGCGGACAATTCCTCCGGCTTTGCGGTGCTCGATCGTCCCGTCACCGCCGGTGGCGTCTACGTCCTCAAGATCATCAACCTCGGCGTCGGGCCGGTGAACGTCTGGACCGCCACCACTCCGCGGGTGGCGCGATGAGACTACGCATTGCGATCGCGACCCTGTTGCTGGTGTCCGCCGCCGCGCACGTAAGTGCGCGGCCGGCGGCCCGGCCCGCGGTCTCACCACGAACAGCCTGCGACCTGCTGACGAAGAGCGAGGTGGCCGCGGTGCAGGGTGAGGCGTACGCGAAGACCAGCCTCACCAACACGGGAGCGAAGTCGCAATGCTTCTACGAGCTGCCGTCGTTTGTGAACTCGGTGAGCCTCGACATTCTCCGCGACGATGCGGCCACTTACTGGCGCCGCAACTTCGGTGAGGAGCGGGAAGAAAACGAAGAGGCCGAACGGGAAGGGAAAGGAAAGGAAGCCGGACCGAAAGTGATCCGCGGCATCGGCCGCGAGGCATTCTGGACCGGGAACCGGACCGGGTCCTTGTACGTGTTCAACGGGAGAGCGGTCCTGCGCATCAGCGTCGGCGGCCCCGGCACCGAAGCAGAGAAGATCGCCCGCAGCAAGAAGCTCGCGGCGAACGCGCTGCGCCGGATGTAGCTGGGCGCGATGAACCATGGGGCGCGGGCATGTTGCCCGGTGCCCGCCTTCCTGAGTGCTGGATGAACATCGTCGCCGTGTAGCAGCGAAAAACCGAAGCCTGGGGGACAAGCGAGCCACCCGGGCATTCGATCGACGTTCCAGCCCAACGATTCTGATCGTGGGCGAATGGTCTCACCTCGGCGCGTGAACCCTGAGAGCGCTTGCTTCTGCGTTTTGGGAACCTTTATTCTGCCGTCCAAGGTGCCCTTCAGCAGAGCAATCCCTCATTCCCGTGTCCACTGACTACCATTCGAAATACTACGCTCACGCTTTGACGCGCAGGCGCTCGGCGGATGATCCCGACAAGCTGACCGCGTCGTTGATGAGCGCAACGGTCGATCTCAATCCCCATCAGATCGATGCTGCGATGTTTGATTTTCGGTCCCCGCTTTCGCAGCGTGGTCAACCCGGCCGCGGTTGAAGCGGAGATCCGGGATCTCGTTCGCTTTCGCGATCTCGCCTCTTCCATCACTGAGAACGCCAAGGGCACCGCACTGCTGCAGGCACTCGCTGCTGGGTTCGAGACGTTGCGGGAGCTGGGAGCGAATGAAAAGGCGATCATCTTCACGGAGTCACGCCGCACGCAGCAGTACCTGATCGACTTGCTCGAGGGGAGCGGTTACGCCGGGGAGGTCATGACCTTCAACGGGACAAACACCGATCCCGCTTCCGCGCAGATCTACAAGAGCTGGAAAGGACCGTCACGCAGGGACACCCATCGCGAGCGGGCGAAAAGACGTCGGCATGCGCGCCGCCAATCGTGCCGGACCCCGGCGGAGATCGACGCCGCGTTCAACCGTCTGCAGGAGGAAATGAGCTCGGCCATCGAGAACCGGATGACCACGACGCGGCCACGCTCCTGGAGAAACTTCGACGAAGAAGTCCACCAGCGCCTGCGCGTCACGCAGGACAGGACCGATGAGCGCCTGGGCCGGCTCGAGCGGTGGTTATGGTCTCTCACGAAGCATGAGCTGGGGACCAACGCCCGGTATGACGATGATCGTCATCGGTTCTTCGTTCCGAACCGCGTTCCAGGATGCCCGGAGGCACCCACGGGCACGTACCGGTTGCACATGCGCGAGCAGGCAGAGGACGGGCACCGTCCTTACCGTCTCGGCGACCCGCTGGCCGAAGGTCCTGAACTGGCCTCGCCATGCCGCGACCGCCGGCACGATCCCTGTTCCAGATGTAGGGCAGCGGATTCTCGTTGTGCTGGTCGATGTAGTCGCAGATTGCAGCGATGAGCTCCTCCCCGACGTGAAGCTTCCGCGGCGGATGCGTTTGGTTGTGATCTCCCGAAAGAAGCGCTCGACCATGTTCAGCCAGGAACTGCTGGTTGGAATGAAGTGCATGTGAAAGCGAGGATGACGGCTTAGCCAGCGCTGTACCTTGGGATGTTTGTGCGTGGCGTAATTGTCGGCGATCAGGTGAAGATCGAACCCCTGCGGCGTTTCCCGATCAATCTTGTCGAGGAACCGTATCCACTCCTGATGCCGATGGCGGGGCATGCACTCGCTGATCACGCTTCCTTCGAGCATATTGAGCGCGGCGAAGAGCGTGGTCGTTCCATACCGTTTGTAATCGTGCGTCATCGTTCCGCATCGGCCCTTCTTGATCGGTAGGCCGGGCTGGGTCGAGGGCCTGAATCTGTGATTTTCGTCGACGCAGAGCACGAGGGCGTGCTCCGGCGGATTAAGCTGTGGGTCCGACCGTTCCCGTACCCACCGATGCCAGCGCTCGTCTCCGCTCCGTATTCGCGAGTAGGGCCTTGTCTCGAAGAGAACCTTCTCAACTGGATGTCGCCAGATCGGGCACCGAAGCTGTGCGTGGTGGGCACCAGCCGTAGTGCGTTCTCGAAGCCAGCTTCCAGTTTGTACTTCGGGCTGGCAGGGACCGTCGTTTTCCAGAACTCGTAGTTTTGGCGGAGTTCCGCTTCCTCGAGGTCTCTTACGTGCGGCTTGCCATCCAATGTCAGATCTCCGGCACGGCACGTACCAGAACAAACCGAACCGGGCCCTGTTCCGGTGCCACTCTTAGTTTCCAAGGATGTGCGGGTCCCATCACTCCACAACCGGCCGGATCAAACGCTCGTGTGACGTTTCGAAGGCGATCCTTGTCACCAGCAGACTCGTCGCCACCGCGAAACGATGTGGCTTGGCGCTGGCGGTCGGCCAGGTTGTCGGTGGGCGGAGGGGCGTGATGTCACGTGCTTCCCACGCGTTCGCCTTGCCCGCGCACGACGCGGTGGGAGCGCGGGACTCAGCGCGTCTTTTTACCAACTCGATCGGGAAGGGCACGGGCCATCGTCCCCGTCGTTTCGTCCGCGACCTCTGCCGCCAACGCCGCAGACTCCAATCCGTTCCGATTGACTTCTCGATCAACGTCGTGATTTCCTTCCGTCCTCGTTCCGAGGTCCCATGAATCGATTGCTCACCACGGCGTTCGTTCTCTGCGCGACCACCGCGTCGGCGCGCGAGTTCGTCGTTCCCGTCATCACCGGCACGGTCCCTGGCCGGATCTTCTCCACCACCGTTCAGGTGAAGAATCCCTCCGCCGCCGATGCGCAATGCACGTTCCTCTACGCCGGCCCTGAGCGCATCGGTAACCCGCTTCGTTCCGACGAAACGATCCCCGCTGGCAAGACGAAGGTCTACGAAGACTTCCTCTCCGAGATCGCGGCGGCCGGCACCGTCCGCGTCACCTGTTCGGGCGACGTCGAGATCGTTACGCGCGTTCAAGATTCGATCGACGGTGGCCAGACCTTCAGCGATGGCCGCGTGTATCGGCCCTTCGCAATCGCAAACCTGATCGCACGAGGCGAGGAGCGCACAGTTCGCACGGGCGTTGATCTCGCTCTCGCGGAGATGAGCGGGAAACCTGTTCATGTCGAAGTCGTGGCCAAGAACTTCGGCGGCGTCCCGTACGGCAAAAAGTCATACGACATCCCCGCGCACGCGCAGCGCGTCGTCAACCTCGCCACCGTGCGCGACGAGCTCACCGAAATGGACGTGACGATCACCGTCACCACCGGGGACGGCAAGATTCTCGTAGGGAAGGAGTCTCGCGATCCCGCGCTTGCGAAGGTCGCTCGCCACCGCACGGCTTCGCAACGCGCTACGCAACTCGCCAGCAACACCGCCGCGGCAACTGGCGGTCCGTCGATCACCGAGCAGCTGCTGATCTGCCCCTTCAAAGGCGCACCCATCCGCGAACCCGCGACGGGTCTCTGCTTCATGCGCGATCGCTGGTACGACCCCTCGACGGGAACGTTCCTTACTCCCGATCGTGCCGGTTATCGCGACTCCTCGAATCTCTACATCTTCGGCAAAGGCGATCCGGTCAACAACAGCGATCCGACCGGCATGACCGTCGCCCTCTCTGGCAGCAGTGCCGAGAAACGAGCCGCGTACGCGCGGCTCATGCGCACGATCGACAACCCCGCGGCAGCGCGCAACATCTCCATCGACCGCTTCAACAGGCTTCAGATTACCGGCATGACGCCGGACGACTATCTTCTCGCCTACGGCGGTCGCGCAAACCAACTCGGCAAAATGATCCTCTCCCCGAAGACCGTCTTCGTCTCTGAACTCGTCGGCGAACTTCAACATCCAATTCCTGGCGCCAAGTGGCCGTTTCCCGACTCTCTCGAAGACAAGGTGGACATCTCAGGCGGTGGCTTTTTCGATCCCGACTTCTATGGTCCACGCCGGGGCCTTGCGCTCTTCGACCCCCGAAAGTTCCCGCGAGACGTAGCCGACGTGACCGAAACCGCCGATGCCGTTTTCGTTCACGAGTTCTTCGGCCACGCCTACAGTTGGGCGGTACCCGCCGCCTACACCGGTGCCACCGCCGGAACGATCAATCCGAAGTACGTCAAACGGTGCGATCTCTGCGCTGGTATCGGCGAGGGCGAAGCCGAGGGACTTGCGGCCGAGAATCGCTACCGACTCGAACATGGCCTCCGCCTTCGGACTTACTATCTCGCAGGCGAGGATGACTACATTCCACCCTCGTGGCTCGCACCGTACATCGCGCAACAGAAACGCAACGATGCCGCGCAACGGGCGCTCGACGCCGACCGACAGCGCCGCCAGCGATTCCTGCACAATATATGGGAAGCACCAGGCAAGAGATGAAACACGATCTTCCCATCCGCATCTGCGCAGTCCTCGCGCTCATCGCCGCCCTCGCGTTGTTCGGCTACTCCTGGTACGCCTTCGGCGCGATGAACGAGCAGTACCTGCTCTCCTTTCACGGCCACTACCTGACCTTTCTGGCACTACCCGTCGCGCTCGCAGCGTCCGCCGCTGCACTGCTTGTCCGCCGTGACTCGCTGGCATTCAAACTTCTCGTCGCGCTCTTCACCATTGCCGCGCTCTTCGTCAGCGCGAATCTCGCCCGACTCTTTGCGTACATGGTTCGCATGTCGCACGGTCTCTAACCTGTTCCATCCTCACGCCACGAACAACAGATGCCAGTACAAGCCCCGATCACTACGGAGGTGGCATGCCACGCGAGCGCTCTCGAGAACTCACCGGCGGCAAGGCAATCTGATCCCCAAGGCGGTGATGGATCGCTGCGAATGGGGGCGCGACGATTACAGTCTGGAGATCGCCGCACTGCCGGGCAGCACGGATGTTCCTCGCGACATTCCAACCCTTCCGCACAAACAGGCATCAGCGCGAAAATCGACCGGTACTGCTACTTTGTTCTCGCTCGACAGGAATGAAGGCACAGGCAACGGAGAGGAATCATGACTACACGAGAAGTCCTGCATGTCATCGTCGATCGACTTCCGGAGGCGGAGTTGACTACGGCCGCGCGTATCCTGATCGCCCTGGACCGGCCTGCCGACGAGTTGCAGATCCTCCTCGCCAATGCGCCCCCGGATGATGAGCCCTTCGATTCCGCCGACCTCGATGGGACCGGAGAAGGTCCTTCGATTCCGCACGAGGAAGTGGTGAGCCGTTCCGGGGAATGACTCGCGAGATTCGATGGGACCCGCGTGCCCGAAAGGATTTCATGCGGTCGCTCGCGTCGTCGGTGAGCGTGTCGATGCCGCGATCCGAAAACTGGTCATGGGCGCGGGCGACGTCCGGCGCCTGACCGACGTCGAGCCGCCCGTCTATCGGCTGAGAGTGGGTGACTGGCGGGTGCTGTTCCGTTTCCACGACGAGTCGATCCTCATCCTTCCCGTTCTTCCCCGCGATAAGGCCTATCGATGACGAATGTCGCCGTCAACACGCGAAGAACACGGATCACGCGAACGCTCTGGTCGAGCTGATCAAGAGAGTCGGTTCTTCGATGGTTACTACCGCGGAGCGGGTGTTCGACTGGCGAGATCCCGCCGCATCGTGGCCACGACGATGTGGATGTCGTCGTAGGAGATGGCGTCGCCGACGAGGTCTTTGATCGGGCGCAATCGTTCGATGCCGGCCTCCGCGGCGGCGGCGCGGATCGTCGCTTCCGTCTCCTCCGTCATGAACGTGCGCAGCGACGGTTGATACCGGCCTTCCTCGAGGAGCTCACAGAGGTCGCCGATGACGGTGGAGCGTGCGCGTGTGGTGCGTTCCATCACCTCGTCGATGGGCTTTCCCTGCAGCAGGAGGCTGATGGACTCGGCCTTGACCGCGGTCAGTTTCGACGTGCGCCGCTCTCGGGCCGGACGCGTCACGATGGCCCGTGCGTCGCGATCGAGGCTGCGCGCGGTGCACTGCGCGTCGAGGACCTCCATCAATTCCCGTCCGTGCTCGCGGAGCCGCACCTCGCCGATCCCGGGGATGGAGCGGAGGTGCTCGATGGTGGAGGGGCGGACGGCGGCGAGCTCGCGGAGGGTGGCGTCGCCGAGGATGATGAAGGCGGCCACGTTGCGTGCGGCGGCCGCATCGCGGCGCCAGACGCGCAGCGCCTCGAACAGCTCGCGATCGACGCCGTGCCACTCGTCGACTCCATCGCGAATGATCGCGTGCCCGCTCTGAACCAGTCGTGCCGGACTCTCGCCGCGGAGGATGGCCCGTGCGTTCGGTCCGAGCCGGAGGATCGGCCTGGGTTGTCCCTCTTGCACGAGTGCGTCTGCGGCGACGAGCTGCGCGATCCAGGCGCGGATCGAGTCGCGGTCGTGTTCCGCCAGGAGTCCGAAGGTGGAGAGTGCGTCGTGCTGGCGGTCGACGATGCGCGCGGTGCGTTCGCCGCGGAGCACGCCGGCCACGTGCGCGGCACCGAAGGCCTGGCCCGTGCGCACCACGCAGGAGAGGATCTTCTGGGCGATGGTGGTGGCGTCGGGAACCGATTCGAGCTCGCCCAGGCAGAGATCACAGGCATCGCACCCGTCGAGGGACCAGGTGCCCCCGAAGTGCTCGACGAGCGCGCGGTGCCGGCAGAGGCCGGACATGCAGAAGTCGTTGATGGACTGGAGTTGCCCGAGGGCCACGTCGAGCTGCTCTCCGGAGATGCTCCCGTCGAAGATGCGGCGCCACGTGTTCGCGTCGGAGGGGTCGTGGAGAAGGATGCATTCCGAGGCCAGACCATCGCGACCGGCGCGGCCGGCCTCCTGCTGATAGTGCTCGATCGACTTCGGCATCCCGGCGTGCACGACGAAACGGACGTTGGAACGGTCGATGCCCATTCCGAAGGCCACGGTGGCCACGACGATGTCCACTCGCTCGGAAGCGAAGGCCTCCTGCGCCTGGCGTCGCTGATCGGGCTCCATCCCCGCGTGATAGCCGGTGACGCGATAGCCACGTGAGGTCAGCACCGAGGCGATCATGTCCACGTCCTTGCGACGAATGCAGTAGACGATGCCGGCCTCGCCGGGATGGCGGCGGATCACTTCCTCGATCTGTTGCACTTCGTCGCCGCGGGGCAGCACTCGATAGCGGAGATTGGGGCGATCGAGATCTCCGACCAGGACGAGAGGCTCGCGCAGGCGCAGCTCCGCGCAGATGTCGGCGCGCACCTGCTCGGTGGCGGTGGCGGTGAAGGCGTGGATGGAGGCCTGGGGAAAGAGGTCGTGCAACTCCCGCAACTGGCGGTACTCGGGACGGAAGTCATGGCCCCAATGACTGATGCAGTGTGCCTCGTCGATGGCGAATGCGCGGAGCGGCGCCCGCCGCAGCGTGGCCCGCATCGACGTCGTGGCCAACCGCTCCGGGGACACGAACAAGAGTCGCAACGAGCCGCCCACCGCGGCCTGCTCGATGGAGTGCTGTTCGTCGGTGGGGGTGGTGCTGTTGAGCGCAGCGGCGGCAACGCCGACCGAGACCAGCGCGTCCACCTGGTCTTTCATCAGGGCGATGAGCGGGGAGACCACCACCGTCAAGCCATCGAGCAGGAGCGCCGGTGCCTGAAAGCAGAGCGATTTTCCGGCGCCGGTCGGCACGACCAGCAGGGAATCCTGTCCTGCCAGCACGGCATCAATGGCCTGACGTTGCAATGGACGGAGGACAGAGAACCCCCAGGTACGCTCGACGACGTCGAGCACGGGATCGGCGACAGCGGCGATCGAGCTCATGCCGGGATCGTACCTCGGCCGCAAAACTCTCCACCGACCGTAGAGTCTCCACTCACTCTCTGCTTCGGTTCCCGCTCCCGTCTCCCAGCCTGTCGTCCCCTGGGAACTGCTGACGAGCTTGCCCCCCGGCACACGGGTTGCTACAACCTAAGCGTTCCCTGCAGGAGTGTGCGCAGAACACGCCCGCACCTCAGGGGGAACCGGAAACGAGGCGCATGGTTACATCGGTAAAAGGACGTCCCCCTCCCGACCGCCGGTCGCGGTTGAGGGAAAAGACCCGTAACGAGTTCACGGCCGAGGTTCGGCGGAAAGAAGCGCTGCTCAAAACCGGTGCGTTGCAGAACGCGATTCTCAATAGCGCCAACTTCTCGAGCATCGCCACGGATGAGAAGGGTGTCATTCAACTCTTCAACGTCGGCGCCGAGCGGATGCTCGGGTATGCCGCGGCCGATGTCGTCGATCGGATCACCCCGGCCGAGATCTCCGATCCTGGGGAAGTGATCGCACGGGCCGCGGCGCTGAGCCTGGAGTTGGGAACGCCCATCACGCCAGGTTTCAACGCACTGGCCTTCAAGGCCTCACGCGGCATCGAAGACATCTACGAACTGACCTACATCCGCAAGGACGGGAGCCGCTTTCCGGCCATCGTCTCGGTGACGGCGTTGCGCGATGACCAGTCGGCGATCATCGGGTACCTGCTCATCGGCACCGACAACAGCGCCCGCAAGCATGTGGAAGAGAAGTTGCGCTGGACCGAGGAGAGCTTCCGGCTGATGGTGGAGAGCGTCTCCGACTACGCCATCGTCATGCTCGATCCGGAAGGCCGGGTGGTGAGTTGGAACACGGGCGCCGAGCGCATCAAGGGCTATTCCGCGGAGGAGATCGTGGGCCAGCATTTCGCCCGTTTCTATCCGCACAATGACGTGGAGGACCACAAGCCCCAGAGGGATCTCGACCTCGCGGCGGCCAGTGGCCGCTACGAAGACGAAGGATGGCGCGTGCGCAAGGACGGCTCGATGTTCTGGGCCAATGTCGTGTTCACCGCCATCCGGGACCAGGCCGGAGTCCTCCGTGGGTTCGCGAAACTGACGCGCGACCTGACCGAACGAAACAAGGTCGAGGCGGCCCTGACGAACGCCAAGGCGACGGCGGAGAAGGCCAATCTGGCCAAATCGGATTTCCTTTCCAGCATGAGTCACGAGCTCCGCTCACCGCTCAACGCCATCCTCGGCTTCGCCCAATTGATGGAGTCGGACTCGCCCGCGCCCAGCGTGGTTCAGGGAGAGAGCATCGCTCAGATTCTGCAGGCAGGCTGGTATCTGCTGGATCTGATCAACGAGATTCTCGATCTGGCGATCATCGAGTCGGGAAAACTCTCCATGTCGCTGGAGCCGGTCTCTCTCGGTGAGGTGATGCTGGAGTGCCAGTCCATGATCGAGCCGCTGGCGCAGAGGCGGGGCATCCGCATGCACTTCCCGGCCTTCGACAGGGCTTATTCCGTGAAGGCCGACCGCACCCGTCTCAAACAGGTTCTGATCAACCTGCTTTCCAACGCCATCAAATACAACGAGGTGGGCGGCTCGGTGGTGGTGGAGTGTTCCGAAACGAGCACGGACGGCCGCGTCCGGGTCACGGTCACGGACTCCGGTGCGGGGTTGACGCCGGAAAAAGTGGCGCAGCTCTTCCAGCCCTTCAACCGGCTCGGACAGGCCGGGAACGCGGAGGAGGGGACGGGCATCGGGCTCGTGGTCAGCAAGCGTCTGGTCGAGCTGATGGACGGCGTCATCGGCGTCGAGAGCACCGTGGGCATGGGCAGTGTCTTCTGGGTGGAATTGCTTTCCACCGCACCGCTCACGCTGACGCCTCACGTCGAGCCGGTGAGTATGGTGGCCGAAGCCGTTCCGGCCGGGGCCCATCTGCGTACTCTTCTCTATGTGGAGGACAATCCTGCCAACCTGAAACTGGTGGAAAGACTCGTGGCACGAAGGTCGGATCTCCGGCTGCTCAGTGCCATCGACGGCAATCGAGGGGTGGAGCTGGCCCGCACCTGCCAGCCGGATGTGATCCTCATGGACATCAACCTTCCGGGCATCAGCGGAATTGATGCGCTGAAAATCCTCAGAGAAGACAAGGCCACGTCCCACATCCCGGTCGTGGCTCTCAGCGCGAACGCCATTCCCCGCGACATTCAAAAAGGGCTGGAGGCAGGGTTCTTTCGCTACCTGACCAAGCCCATCAAGGTCAATGAGTTCATGGATGCGCTGAACATCGCCCTCGAGTTTGCCGAGGAGAGTCATGTCCATCTCCGCTGATGGATTCGGCGCGCGAGTCCTGATCGTCGACGATCAGGACTCGAACGTCCGGCTGCTCCAGTACGCGTTGCGCCGCGCGGGATACACCGCTGTCGAAACCACGACGGATCCGCTGGAAGTGGGCCCGATGCACCGCCGGAATCCCTATCAGTTGATCCTCCTCGACTTGCAGATGCCGCGCATGAACGGATTCCAGGTCATGGAGGAGCTGAGCACGTTCAAGGAGGCCACGGTGGCCGTGCTCGTGCTCAGCGCCGATCCGGCGCAAATGGTGCGCGCTCTGGAAGCGGGGGCGAGCAGTTTTCTCAGCAAGCCATTCGTGCTGGCCACCGTGCTGGAGCGGGTCGGGATGATGTTGAAGCAATGCGCGGCCCCGCCGCCGCCGCCGGCCGCGATGGCCGGCCGGGCGTGACGCGCCCGGTTGCCCAGAGCCAACCTCGTCGCCCGCGGCGGACTCCCCACCGCTCATCAGGTGAGGTATTTTCTCCTTTCCTTGACGACGGAGGGCGATCGAGACCATGACCAGGATCCTGCTGCAGACCACGATTCCTTTCACCGAAGACGACTGGCATGCCGGACGGTTCTCGCTCCTCCGCGACTGTCTGGCGTCGATGGACGGCGTGGAGGTGACGGCGCGCGATCGCACGGCAGCGGCGGGCGACGATCCCGTGCTGGCCTCACTCGGCGACTCCCACTATGACCAGCTTTGGTTGTTCGGTGTGGATGGGGGAGAAGGAATCACGAAGGGCGACTGCAACGGCATCACGAAGTTCGTCATGCGGGGAGGGGCCATCCTGGCCACCCGCGATCACGACGACTGCGGGTCCTCGCTCTGCATGCTGGGCGGCGTGGGCGCGGCTCACTTTTTCCACTCACATCAACTCGATCCGGATCCGACGCGACGGCAGCGTGACGATCCGTACAACCGCTCGATCGACTGGCCCAACTATCACTCCGGCCGCAATGGCGATTACCAGCACATCACGCCCGCCGGCGACGTGCACCCACTGCTCCTGCGCGGGGACGGCAGCACACTGGACTGGTTCACCGCGCATCCGCACGAAGGCGCGGTGGGCATTCCCGCGGGCGATTCCGAGGCCCGGGTCGTGGCCACCGGCACCAGCAAGGCCACCGGACGCCCCTTCAACCTGATCGTGGCTCTGGAGGCGACGTCCGAGCGCGGACGGGCCCTCGCGCATTCGAGCTTCCACCACTTCTGCGACTACAACTGGGACCTGTCCGCCGGTTGCCCTTCCTTCGTGGAAGAAGCGCCGGGCGACGAAGTGCAGCATCATCCCGAGCGCATGAACGACGTGCGCACGTATGTGGGGAACGCGGTGCGCTGGCTCGGCGGCTCCTGAGTCGTCCGCCGTACGGGCGCGGCCGGCCGTGCCGGCTCACGACAGGACGCGAAAGAGCCGCCATTCGCCGGCGGTGTCGAGGGAGACCATTTCGGCGTCGCCGAAATCGAGGCCGGAGCCGGCCACGAGATCACGCACCGTGCTGGAGACCAGGATCGTTCCTGCGGCGGCGTGGGAGGTGATGGCGGCGGCCACCTGCAGGGGCAGTCCCGTCATGGCCACGCCGGTTCGGTCGCATTCGCCGGTGTGCAGTCCCGCGCTCACGGTGAGTCCGGCGCGCTGGAGCAGTTTGCGGATCGCGTCGGCGCATCGCACCGCGCGGGCCGGTCCGTCGAATGCGGCTTCCACGACCTCCGGCGACAGTCGAATGGGCGTGGCCCGGAACCACTCCAGCTCGCGCTCGATGAGGGCACGGTGCGGGTCCAGCCCCTGTTCCTGGAAGGGGCGCAGATGAAGGATGGTGGCCAGCACCCGATCCGGCTCGATGGTGTGACGCACGCCGGTGAGGAACTCCTCGACCTCGTCGAGCATCGCATCCTGGTCGCCGACGAAGGGCAGATGGTCGTCACCGGGCAGCTCGACGTAACGGGAGCCGGGAATGTGTGCCGCGACGTAACGGCCTTCCTCGACGTGCAGGCAGCGGTCGCCGGTGCGGTGGAGGATCAGCGAGGGCACGCGAATGGTGGGCAGGACATGCCGGACGTCGATCTCCGCATTCATCCGGGTCAGGGCCACCGCCGCGCCGGGGCTCGCGCCCATCCGCAGATAGCGCGCCCACCAGTCCCGAAAGACGGGATCGTCCGCGCGGGAGGGCGCGCGCTCCGCGATCCCCACCGGGCCGCCCCACTCTGCCTGCATCAGCGCGAAGAAATCCTGACGCTGCGCGGCCGTCGGTGCCCATGGATAATCGTCGTCGCGAATTCTCTTCGCGTACGTGCCGATCATCACCAGTGCTGAAGTCCGATCCGGATGCGTGGCCGCGAACAGCGCGCACAGCGGTCCGCCCTCGGATACGCCACAGAGCGCGGCCCGCTCCGAGCCCGCCGCCTCCATCACCGCGCGCACATCGTCCATCCGTTGCTCGAGCGTGGGAAGCATGTCCAGCGGGACGCGGTCGGAGAGCCCGGTGCCGCGTTTGTCGATGAGGATCAATCGCGAGAACGAGGCCAGCCTGCGCAGGAAACGGGCGAACGAGGGCTCCTGCCAGAAATACTCGAGGTGGGTGATCCAGCCCATCACGAAGACGAGGTCGATCGGTCCGTCGCCGATGACCTGGTAGGCGATGTTCACATCCCCGCTCCGCGCGTACTGCGTGACGGGTCCGTGGTCCGAAACGACGACGGCGCTTTGCGATGGAGCACTGCGCTCGAAGAGCGAATCGAAGCGCGAGACCGTGGAGGTGGCCATCGATTGCAGGGCCGCGGCCACGTGGCGTGCCGACTGGAACCGGTCGCGGGGAAGCTTGGCCAGGCACTGCTGGACGGCCGATTCCAGCCGCGGAGGAATCAGTTCCCCGGAACCGCTGAGGGGTTTGGGGCGGTGCTCGAGGATGGCCGAGAGGACTTCGATCACGGTGCGTCGGGCGAAGGCACGCTCGCCCGCGAGCATCTCGTAGAGAACGCAGCCGAGGGAGAAGATGTCGCTGGCGGGTCCGGCTGGCTCGCCGCGCACCTGCTCCGGCGACATGTAGCCAATGGTGCCGACCAGGCCGCCCGGAGGCGTGGTCTGGCGCACCGTCACGGCATCTTCCTGGCGGATCGAAGCGAAGAGTGGTGCTTCGATGGTGCAGGCCAGCCCGAAGTCGAGGATCTTCACCCGTCCATCGCGGCCCAGGAAGATGTTCTCCGGTTTGAGGTCGCGGTGAACGATGCCGCGGTCATGCGCGGCCGCCAGTCCCTCCGCCACGGCTACGCCCACGTCGCAGGCCTGGCGCCAGGACATGCGCGCACGTTCCAGACGCGCGTGCAGGGTCTCGCCTTCGAGCAGCTCCGTGACCGCGAAGAGCAATCCACCCGCGGTGCCCACGTCGAAGATGGAGACGATGTTCGGATGCGAGAGCGCGGCCACGGCCTTGGCCTCCTGCTCGAACCGGGAGACCGCGGCGGCGTCGTCAGCCTGACCGTCGGACAGGACTTTGATGGCCACGTCGCGGTCGAGGCGGGAGTCGCGAGCCCGGTAGACCTCTCCCATGCCGCCCGCGCCAATGAACGCAAGGATCTCGTACGGCCCGAGCCGCGCGCCAATGTCCATCATGATGCGTGGCGGAGATCTTAGTCCCGGAGTCGGATGGTGCGGTCGATTTCCAATTGCGACTTCTGTCCGTCGCAAAACGCCGCCGCGCCAACGCGGGCAGAAGCATGACCGGCGGCGGACGCGATAAACTCGCCTGCATGATTCGGCAGATCAGCATTCTCGGGACCGGAACGATGGGGCGCGGCATCGCCTATCTCTCCGCGGTGGCCGGCTACGACACGGTGATGTTCGATGCGGAGACGTCGGCACTGGAGGCGGCCAGGGCCGCCATCGAGTCGCTCCTGCGCAAGGGAGTGGAGAAGGGGAAGCTGGGTGAGGCTGCCGCGCAGGAAGCGCTCGGGCGGCTTCAACTGATTCCCGAGCTCGAACCGGCGGCCAGCGGCGCGGACCTCATCATCGAGGCGGTGCCGGAGAGCTTCGATCTCAAGAAGGAACTGTTCGCGCAGGTGGACCTCTTCTGCGGCATGGAGACCATCCTGGCCACCAACACCTCTTCGATGTCGATCACGCAGCTCGCGTCCAACGTGGAGCGCCGCGACCTGTTCGTGGGCATGCATTTCTTCAATCCGCCGCACCTGATGAAGCTGATCGAGATCGTGGCCGGTGAGCGGACCTCGGAGAAGACGCTCGATCAGGTTCGCGAGGTGGCCGCGAAGATGGGCAAGGTCCCGATCCTCGTCCGTGACAGCCCCGGCTTTGCCACCTCGCGACTGGGCGTGGCCATCGGTCTCGAGGCCATGCGGATGTTCGAGGAGGGCGTGGCCTCCGCGGAAGACATCGACCGGGCCATGGAGCTCGGCTACAACCATCCCATGGGACCGTTGCGTCTCTCCGATCTGATCGGCCTCGACGTCCGCCTGGGCATCGCCGAATACCTGGCCGCCACGCTCGGCCCCCGCTTTCAGCCGCCCCAACTCCTCCGCGACCTGGTGGCGTCCGGAAAGCTGGGCCAGAAAACGGGGCAGGGATTTTACCGCTGGGAATGACGTCCGAGGCTTACGGGGCATTCGCTTACGCATACGACCGCGCCCTCGGCGAGCGTTTCTTCCGGGCGGTGTCAGTGCTCGTCGAAGAAGCGTTGGAGCGCCATCCGACGCCCAAACGGACGCACCTCGACGTGGCCTGCGGCACCGGTCTGACCGTCCGCGCGTTCCGCAAGCGGGGTTGGAAATCCGTCGGCGTGGACGCGTCGCTGCCGATGTTGCAGCTCGCAGAGGGCGTCGTGGCGGGGGACATGCGCCAGCTCCCGTTCCGGAGAACGTTCGCGCGTATCACCTGCCTCTATGACAGCCTCAATCATCTGCTCGAGCCGGGCCATCTCGCGGCGGCGTTCCGTTCCATCCGCGGCGTGATGGAGAAGGACTCGCTCCTGCTATTCGACATGAACCATCCCGAGATCTACCCCGAGGTCTGGGGCCTGGCCGACCCCTATGTGTCACGCGGCGACGACTATCACCTGGAAATCGCCACGACGTATCGAAAGAGAGAGAAGCTCGGGGTGGCGGACGTGAGCGGATGGGCGCGCATGAGCGGCAGGAAAGTGACCATCCGCGAGCAACACCGGCAGCGCGCCTACAGTGAGCGCGAGATCAACAAAGCGTTGGCCGAAGCCGGCCTCGCGGCGATCGAGGTCCTCGACTTCGACCCGTACGGGGAAGCCGAGGACCTGGAAGCGCGGACGGTGAAGTTGTTTTATGTGGCTGGGGTCTCGTAGGGGACTGATCCCGGATCCAGCGTCGCCTGTCGACGGGCCGGATCCGGGAGCAACTGGGGATCGATTTTCAAGACTACGGCTGGCCCAGAACGCCCTTTTTGAAGTCCCCTCCCGGTCCCGGCTTGGGGCCGATCCAGGTGTTGAGGATGGCGTCGGCGACGGCTTTGCCGCCGAGGGTGCCTTTGCTCTTGCCGTTCACTTCGACGGTCGTGCCCGTGCCGGGGACGTAAGTGAGGACGATGCGCTGCCCTTCCTTCATGTCCTCCATCCAGGAGGAGAGCGTCTTGAACGCCGTCTTCACTTCAGGAGAGGCGTTCGGGGTGTTGTCCGCAAGACCCTCCGACCACGCCTCGGCCATCTTCTCTTTGCCGACGTCGAAGAGGAAGTGCATGACCTGCCGGCGGGGAGCATCGGCAGCCAGGATGGAGGCGGCGCTGGTCTGCTTGCCCTGCAGGTAGAGCGCGCCGACGTAGACCTTGATGATGAACTTCTTGCGGAGGGCGGCGCCATTGAGGACGAGGTTGTGCCCGCCCGCGCTGACGGCATCTTCGATTTTGACGCCCGAGACGGTGGCAGCACTGGCTGAGACGGCCGCGAGCGTCAGGGCCGTGGCAAGGATGAGTCGACGCATGTTCAAGTTCCTCCGGTATGGATGGATGAGTGGACGGCGATTGTAACCCCCTCCCGCCATCGCGAATTGCCTGCGCGGCCTGGAAGAGGCGGTCCCCGGCGGGGGTTAAACTCCTTTCTGATGCCTGATTTCCTGCAACGCTCGTTTTCCATCGGCTCGGTCCACATCCCGATCCCGCTGGCCCTCGCTCCCATGGCCGAGGTCACGGACACGTACTACCGCTCGCTGATCAAAGAGCTCGGTGGCGTCGGACTGGTCGTGTCGGAGTTCGTGTCGGCCGAAGGCTTGACGCGGAAGAACGATCGCGCGCACCAGATGCTCACCTTCAACGAGAACGAGCGCCCGGTGGCCATTCAAATCTACGGCGGAGACCCGGAGCGGATGGACGACGCCGCGGCCATCGTCGAGGCCGAGGGCGTGGACATCGTGGATGTGAACATGGGCTGCCCGGTGCGGAAGATCGTCAACAGCGGGGCCGGCTCGGCGCTGCTGAAAGACTTCGACAAAGCCGCGCGGGTGGTGGAGAAGATCAAGGCCGCGGTGAAGATCCCGGTGACGGTGAAGGTCCGGAAAGGGTGGGAGTCGAACGACGTTCTGCCGCTCCTCAAGCGTTTCGAAGACCTCGGCGTGGCCGCCATCGCCATTCACGGCCGCACGCGCAATGAGGCCTACACCGGTGCCAGTGACTGGGAGTACATCGGATACGTGAAGAGCCATCTCCGGATTCCGGTGTGGGGCAATGGGGACGTGAAGACCGCCGCCGACGCCATCCGCATGTTCGAGACCACGGGCGTGGACGGAGTGATGATCGGCCGCGCCGCGCTGCACAATCCGTTCATCTTCCGCGACATCCACGCGTACGTGAACGGCGAGACCGCCATCGCCAACGAGGTGGAGCGGCGCATCGACGCCATGCAACGCTACCTCGGCAAGATCGACGCCGCGCCGCAGATCGACAAGTGGAAGCTCCACAAGGCCCGCACCGTCATCGGCTGGTTCTCGAAAGGCATCCCGCACGGCAAGGACATCCGCACCGGCCTGGCCGAGATCACCGCCGTCTCCGACGTGCAGCGATTGCTCGACGCCGTGAGGACGAGGCTCGAGGCCGCGGCCTGACCTTTTCGCGTCTTCGCCTTCGTTCGTCTTCGTCTTCGTTCGAGTCTTCG
>JBDTOZ010000105.1:0-6139 GCA_039932995.1 Acidobacteriota bacterium
CGCACGCCATCCTGAGCGCCCTGGACATCACGGACGCTGTCACGCACACGGAGATGCGCCTCTCCTCGAGCGGCCCGAAGCTGATCGAGACGCACACGCGCATGGGTGGGGACTACATCCACATCCTGACCGAGGAGACCACGGGCGTCGATCTCGGTGAGATCCATGTCGCGTTGGCCCTTGGCGAAAAGCCCGACGTTCGTCCCGGCATCGCGTCGCGGGGAGCGGCCGTCCGGTTCATGAGCGGAAGGGCGGGACGGGTGGTGTCGATCGACCTTCCGGCGGTGGACGTGGCCAAGGGCATTCACGATGCTCGCAGCTATGTGAAGGTGGGCATGGTCACCAGCGGACGCAGCGCGTCGCTCGATCGGTTTGGTCATGTGCTGGCCGTCGGTGCCAGTCGCGCCGAGGCCGATCGCATCGCCGACCAGGCGGTGGCGGAGTGCCGCTTCGTCGTCGAAACGCCGGAGCGTGCAGCCTCGACGTTCCAGGCACCGCAGCTCGAACCAGCGCTCCTTGCCGAGGCAACCGCCTGATGAAGCGCATTCTCTTCATCGGTGGTCACGACAGCCGGGAATTGGTGGAAGCGGCGGAGCGCCGCGGCATCGAGCTCGTGTTCATGCTGCTCCCCGTCGTCCTCGCGAAGACCGCCGTGGGCGGTGCGATTGTGGCCGTCGAGCCGTTGCATCTCGATCAGCCGCTCTCCGGAATCGTGCAGTCGATCGTCGAAGTCGCCAAGCGCTACGACGTGTCCGGCATCGTGCCGGTGATGGAGTTCGGACTCATGCCCGCCACGGTGGCCGCGGCGAAGCTCGGCCTGCCGGCGCATTCGCTCAAGGCCGTACGGGTGACGCGCGACAAGATGATGATGCGCCGCACTCTCGATGCCGCCGGTCTGCGCCAGATCGCGCATGCGGCCTGCCGCACGCTCGAAGAGGCACGCCAGTTCTTCGCGGGGAGCGGCGGACCGATCATCGTCAAGCCGGTCTCCGGCTCGGGCAGCGACGGCGTCACGCGCGTCGATGACGCATCGCAACTCGAGGAAGCGTGGAGCCGCGCCACCGGCTCTCTGGCGTTCACCGGAGTGATCTGTGAGGAGTACATCCACGGCCCGGAAGTGAGCGTGGAGGGGTATTGCACCGGCGGCGTCTTCGTCCCGGTGGCCATCACCGACAAGACCACGGACGAGCACTTCGTCGAGATCGGCCACGATCAGCCCTCGCGCTACCCGGCCGCGGTGCAGCAACGCGTCTTCGACTACACCGCGCGCGTGTTGGCGGCGCTCAGCGTCACCGACGGCTGGACGCACACGGAAGTCCGGCTCGGTTCCGACGATCCGCTGCTCGTGGATCCGGTGATCATCGAGACGCACACCCGCCGCGGCGGCGCCTCGATCGATCACATCACCTGGATCACCACCGGCGTCTCGACCAACGACGTCACGTTCGACTTCGCCCTCGGCCTCACGCCGTCGGCGTACCCGCGCGACACCGGCCGGTCGGCCGTGGTGCGTTTCATCAACGGCCCTCCCGGCGTGATCGAGTCGGTCACCGTGCCGGAGTTGCCGGACAGCGGCGTCGCCGCCGTCCAGATCGACCTCCAGCCCGGCGACTCCGTCGTGGCGCGCGCCTCCTCGGCCAGCCGGATCGGACGCCTGGTCGGCACCGGCCGGGATGCGGCGGAAGCGGCCACTCACGCGGAAGCCTTTCGCGCGCGGATCCACATTCACTACACATCCGCTCTCGATGAGCAGAGGGAGACGCGATGGATCACGCCAGCCGCTTGAGACTCGGCTACACCGAGATGCTGCTCAAGACCTACAGCCGCAGGATGGAGCAGCCCCAGGTCGTGCTGGCCGCGTTCGAAGCCAAGCTCGCCAACCCGCGTGAGGCACAACTGGCCACCTTGCGACTGATTCTCGAGCGCAACGCTAAGACCGCGTTTGGACAGGCGCACGGATTCGCGTCGATCACCGACCTGGACGCCTTTCGCGCCGCCGTGCCCATCGTCACCTACGATCAGCTCGCTCCCTGGATCGAGCGCGCCGTGGCAGGGGAGAGCGACGTGCTCACCCGCGGTCCGGTCAGTTACTTCTCGACCACCAGCGGTACAACCGCCAAGCCGAAGTTCATCCCCGGCACGCAACAGACCATCCAGGCGGGCTGCGAGGCCATCCTGGCGCGCAACAGCTATCTCCTGCGCCATCACCCCCAAGCCTTCGCCGGGACTCCGCTCTTCATCGTCGGCAACGCCAACGAAGGGAAGACCGCGAAAGGAGTGGGCTACGGCGCGATGACCGGCTTCGGCTACCACGTCGGCCACATGGGCTTTCAGGGCACGCGCCTGCCGTACGAAGTCTTCACGATCGCCGACGCGGCCACGCGCTACTACTGCATTCTCCGGATGGCGCTGGCCCGGCCCGAGCTCTCGGCGATCTTCTCCTACAACCCGAGCACGCTGGTGCTGCTGTTCCAGAACGCCCGCGCGCTGTGGGAGCGACTGGTGCGCGACATCCGCGCCGGGACGCTTTCCGTCGACGTCGACGACGACGTCCGCGAGGCGCTCACCCCGCTGCTCGTCGCCGATCCGCTACGCGCGGACGAATTGCTCCCGCTTTGCGAGGCGGGACCGCGCGGCTGGTGGCCGATGCTGGCCATCATCGTCTGCTGGAAGGGCGGCGCGCTCGGCTTCTATCTGCGCGAGCTCGAACGGTGGACGGGCGACCTGCCGATTCGTGACCTCGGCGTCCTGGCCTCGGAGGCGGTGCTCACGATTCCCATCGACGACGTCACCGCCGGCGGCGTGCTCCTGCCCGACACCGGCTTCTTCGAGTTCCTGGCCGAGGGATCGACCACTCCGCTCGGAGCGTGGGAGCTCGAGAGTGGTCACTCGTACCGCGTCGTGGTCACGACGCACGGCGGGCTGTATCGCTACGACCTGGGAGACATCGTGCGCGTGGAGCGGAAGCACTTCCAGATGCCGGTGCTCTCGTTCCTCCATCGCGCCGGACGCGTGCATTCCTTCACCGGCGAAAAACTCACCGAGCTCCAGGTCACGCTGGCGGTACGCGCGGCGGCCGACCTGCAGTCCGTCCGGCTGACCAGCTTCACGGCCGTGCCGGTCTGGAACCTGCCCCCGCGCTACGACGTATTCGTGGAGAGCGAGACCGCGCTCGACGCGCTGCTCATCGACCAGCAACTCTGCGCCGCGAACATCGAGTACGCCTCCAAACGCGGCTCGGGACGGCTGGCCCAGGCCGAAGTGGTGCGCGTGGCGCGCGGCACGTTCGAGCGCCTGCGCCGCGCGCACTCCGCGCAGGACGCGCAGTACAAAGAGATCCACCTGGCCACCGACCCCGCCTTCGCCCGCCGATTTTCATCCGAGGTATCCGCATGAGCGTCGTTCCGATGCAGCAAAGCAAATCCCTGGTGCCGGGTGGAATCCTGGCCATCACCGCCGAATGCCGGCGCCGTCGCGCGCTCGGCGAGTCCATCATCGATCTCAGCCTCGGCGAGCCCGACTTCGACACTCCGCCGCACATCTGCGAGGCGGCCATGCGCGCCCTGGAGGAGGGCGGCACACGCTACACGCCTCCGGCCGGGTTGCCGCAGTTGCGCCAGATGATCGTGCGCTCCCTCGGCGCGGAAGGCCTCCGCTTCGCGCCGCGCGAAGTCATGGTCACCTGCGGCGCCACCGGCGCCATCTGGTGCGCCCTGCAGGCCTTGCTGCACGACGGCGACGAAGTGATCCTGCCCGCGCCGTACTACCCGCAATACCTCAGCCCCATCGCCATGGCCGGCGCGCGGACCGTCATCGTGCAGACTCATGCCGCGGACGGTTTCAAGCTTGATCCGGACGCGTTGCGTGCGGCCATCACCTCCAGGAGCAGACTGCTCATCCTCAACGCCCCTTCGAATCCCGCGGGCGTCGTCTACGACCTGACGGAGCTGACCGCGATCGCGGCCGTGGCGCGCGAGCACGCACTGACCATCCTCTCCGACGAGGTCTACTCCGCCTTCACCTTCGGCAAGCCGTTCGTGAGCATGGCCGCGGTGGCGCCGGAGCGGACCCTGGTCGTGCGCAGCGTCTCGAAGACCTACGCCATGACCGGGTGGCGCATCGGCTTCGCCGCCGGCCCGTCCTCTCTCATCGCCGACATGACCGCGGTGCAGGAGTCGTGCATCGTCACGCCCGCCACACTCTCGCAGTGGGCGGCCGTGGAAGCGCTGCGCGGATCGCAGGATTGTGTGGTCACGATGCATGACGAGTTCGCGCGCCGGCGCGAGCTCGTGTCGTCGAAACTGCGCGCCATCTCCGGCGTCCATCTCGCGGAGAGCGACGGCGGCATGTTCGTCTTCCCCGACCTCAGCGCGCGCGCCGGTGACGTCGACGCCTTCTGCGCGCGGCTCCTGCGCGAGCACGGCGTGGCCGTTGTTCCGGGCAGCGAGTTCGGAGCACCGGGTTGCATCCGCATCTCCCTCGGAACCGGACCGGCCGATCTCGCCACAGGCATCGATCGCCTGGCCGCGGCGCTGCCGGATGAGGGCTCATGGAACTGAACCTCGGCGGCAAGGTCGCGATCGTCACCGGCGGAAGCCGAGGCATCGGTCGGGCCATCGCCGTCTCGCTGACGGCGGAGGGGGCACGCGTGGCCATCTGTTCCCGCGACCCCAAGACTCTCGAGGTGACCGTCAACGCACTGCGCGCGAGCGGCGCCGATGTGATCGGAGAGGTGGCCGACGTCAGCCGCGCGGGCGACCTGGAGCGTCTGGTCGACGTCACTCTGGAGCGCTGGGGCGGGGTGGACATCCTCGTCAACAACGCCGGCGGTCCGCCGCCGGGCCACTTCGACGAGCTCACCGACCACGACTGGCAGCAGGCCATCGACCTCAGTCTGATGAGCTCCGTGCGCGCCCTGCGTGCCGCGCTGCCGTATCTCAAGAAATCGGGCAGTGGCCGTGTCGTGAACATCCTCTCCACCTCCGTCAAGGAATCCGTCGAAGGGATGCTGCTCAGCAACAGCCTTCGCACCGCCGCCGCCGGACTGGCCAAGACCATGAGCCGCGAGCTCGGGCCGTTCGGCATCACCGTCAACAACGTCTGTCCCGCGCACGTGATGACCGCCCGTCTGCGTGAAGTGGCCGCGTTCCGCGCCAAGGAAGGGAAACTCGACGTCCGCGCCTCCACCGAGGCCATCGCCTTGCGGCGCATGGCCTCGCCGGCGGAAGTGGCGGACCTCGTGACCTTCCTCGTCTCGGCCCGGGCCGCGTACATCACCGGCACCAGCGTGGCCATCGACGGTGGCTCCACCAACAGCCTCATGTAAGGAACCTCGATGCTCGAAACCATTCGCGAATGCACCAGCACCGACGGCTATCGCCTGCAGTACCGCTCCTGGCAGAGCGGTCCGAGCGACACGCTGGTGATCACGCTCCATGGCATCCTCACGCACAGCGGCTGGTTCTCCGAGACCGGCGACGAACTGCTGGCGCGGGGCATTCACACCATCGGACACGACCGTCGCGGCTCCGGCCTCAACGACGAAGCGCGCGGCGACGTGGCCAGTCCGGAGCAGCTCGTCGGCGATCTGACGGCGCTCGTGGCCACGCAACGCGACCGCTACCGGCGCATCATCCTCCTCGGCTGGTGCCTGGGCTCGTGCGTGGCCCTGCACCATCTCCTGCAGAATCCAGACGGCGGCGAAGGCGTGATCCTCATGTCCCCCGACATCTTCGAATGCCACCTCGACGAGAAGGTGCGGGCCACCTTCTCGGACAGCAAGTGGGACCACCGCGTCGTGCCGCGCCTGCGCGTGCCGATCTCGCTCGAGATCTACACGAAGTCGAGTTACCTGGAGAGCTTCATCCGCCACGACACGCTGAAGCTGAAGGAGTTCACGCCCCGCTTCCTGCGGGCCAGCATGCGCCTCAAGGAAAATCTCGAGACCCACTTCGCGAACTTCACCAAGCCCAGCCTCCTGCTCCTGGCCGCCCGCGATCAGATCATCGACAACGCCAGGACCCGCGCGCTGTACGCCCACATCGGCTCGGACGCGCCGGAAGTCGTGGAGCTCGACTCCGATCACGGAATCATGTTCGACGCGCGCGACGAGCTCGTGTCGACGATCGCGCGCTTCGCC
>JBDTOZ010000106.1:0-6464 GCA_039932995.1 Acidobacteriota bacterium
GCTCGGCGATCTCCCACGCTTCGTCCAGGTCGCCCTGCGCGCTCTCGGGGCCGGTACGAGCACCGGTGAGACCACGCAGCCACGCGCGGGTGAGGAGGCCGCGCGGGAGGTCGTCCTGGTAGCCGGCGCGGCGGAGGCCGGACATGGCCTGGTCAAGCTCCGTCGCTGCAGCGGCGAACCCGCGTTGACTTTCTGCGGACGTGGGTGGCGGGGAGGAGGATTGCGGCGATTCGAGAATCGCCCGATAGAGCGCGACGCGGCTCAGGGTCAGGTGGTCGAGGGCGATGGTGAGGAGGTCGGCTCTTGCGTCGTTCATCCTTTTGAGGGTCTGCGCAGCGCGCGCGGCGACGGCGTGGCACTGGGCAAGACCTTCTTCCTTCTTCAGTTCTCCTTCCGCCTTCCCCGCCTCCCGCTCCGCCTCCGAAAGGAGCAGGTCGCAGTACCTGAAGCCCCCAAGCGAATATAGCAGTGGGTAGGTGGGCTGGCGCTCGGTCTGCATTTGCTCGGCCTCGCGGAAGCGCGCCTCCGCCTCGTCCCTGCGTCCCGCTTGATGCAGGGCATCGGCATGAGTCGTGCGCTTGCTCATTAGCTGAAAGGCATTGCCGCTGCGGTCGGCGTAGGTCACGGACTGCCCGGCGTCCCTCACCGCCCCGGTCACCTCGCCCAGCGTCAGTTCCAGCTCGCTCAGGTTGCCGGCGCTGATGGCGGCTTGTTGCCAGTCCTCCTGCTTGATGCGCATCTCCAGCCCAGCCCGCATCGGCTCGAGGCTCTCGGTCAGCCGGCCCAAGGCGCGCAGGTTGAAAGCGGCGACGGACACCAACCAAGCCTGGTCGGCTTCCGTGAGCGCGGGGGAGACGCGGCTCCACGGAGTCTCGAAGAAACAGGCCACGGCTCCCAAGTCGGAACCGAACGCGCCGAGTTTCTGGGTGGCGTAGAATTCGTTCCCTCGCCCGATCCGGGCGAAGTAAACCTTGTCACACGCCTCCTGCGGCAACCCCGCCTGGCAGCCGTGGGCCACGGCTTGGTAGAGCGGTTGAAGGTCTTCGAGCGTGGCGTCCGGCTTGTCCGGCGTGGTCGCGCAGAGGTATTCGTAGAGGCGGCGGTGGCCTTCGCGCCGCGAGGCTTTGTGCTTCTCGGGGAGTTCGGCTCCGAAGTGTTCGCGCAGCAGCGGGTGCGTGTCCAGCGCATAGCTCAACGCGTGGCGCGGTCGCTCGGCGGACTTGGCCAACTTGTTCTCTTGCTCTGCCAGGGCGTCGGCGAGCTGTTGCCTCACCTCGGCCCTGGGCATTTTCTTAATGTGCTCGGGCAGATCCGGGTTCCCGAGTAGCGCATCCAATGTTTCATCCGAGACCTCGGCGGCGGATAGACTCATCCTTTCCACGTCCGTCTTCCCGACGGGCATGGACAACGGCTCGCGGTTGATGAGCCCCAGTCTCTGAAGCTGATCCAGGGCGAGCAGCCATTCGTCATCGGGTATGGAGACAAGAGTCTCGGTGAGTCCGGGGATGATGGGAGCGGCGCGCAGTTCGTCGAGCAGGTCGGAGGGCACCGGGCGATCGAAGAGGCCGAGCAGGCGGAGGACGGCGAGCGCGGGGCTGTTGGCACCGAGCCAGCGCTCGTAGGCGCGGAGCATTCGGACGCCGTGCCCGGCGCGCTTGCCATTGGCGTCGGCGATGGGGTGGATGCGCTCGTCTTCTCTCAGGATGGGGAAGCGCTGCTGCCAGCCGCGGATGTCGTGGTCGGGCGTGCATTTGTTCAGGTAGTTGCCCAGCAGGTTCAGGTCGTACGCGTGGCGGTGGAACCACTCTGCCGCTTCGTCGAGCTCCCGGTCGGGGCCGAGCACGCCGAGATCCCGAAGCAGGGACCGGGCGGCAACGGGGTCGAGCGAATGGAGCGGGTGGCGCAGGCAGGAGCCGCCGCCGTGCTCGAAGACGGCGAGGTCGGTGATGTCGGTCCGGCTGGTGACGATGCACAGGCCGGGATTGTGCCGGGCCAGGCCGCGCAACAGGGCCTTCATGGCGGGGTCTTTGAACTCGCCGCCAAAACCGCCGGGCGGTTGCTGGAGCGGTTCGGTGCCGTCGAGCACGAGAAGCGTTTTTTGGGCGGCGACGAGCTCGGCGAGCTTCGCGCCCTTGGTGGCGGAGTCCTTGGGCACTTCTTGTGTCTTGTCGAACCAGGCGAAGGCGGCGTTGAAAAAATCATCCGCGCTGGCGCTGCTCTGAGCGCTCGTGCCCTGGCTGTAGAAGCTCCACTCGAAGACGCGCCGTGCGCCTTGCCAACCGCGCCGCGCCCGGCGTGCCTGCCACTCCAGCACCAGCGCGCTCTTGCCCTCCCCTCCCTGCCCGATCAGGGAGACGATGTTGATCTTGTCTTCCTTCTGCGCACGGCCCCACGCTTCGTCGAGCAGAAACAACTCCTGCTCACGACCGACGAACTGTCTGCCGGTGACGGTGAACCCATTCCCGCCGAAGCGCGGCTGTTCTTCGACCACCGCACTGGCCGGCGCAATGGGCCGCGGAGGGACGCCGAGGCGCTTGGCGATGGCTTCAACCACTTGGCGGAGCGAGTCCTCGAAGTTTGGGAAGGGCGGAAGCGTCAGCCCGTTGCGACTCGGCAAGGCCGCGAGAACAGCGGGCAAGTCGGCTGCCTTCGGAAAGCTGGCACCACCCAGCAGCACCGGAATGACCGAGACTCCCTTTCCTCGCCCGAGGAGCGTTTCGATCTCGATGCGAACCCAGTCGGCGGGATCGTCGAGTCGTCTGGGGCTGTGGACGTCGCTCGGGTCCGTCGTCGCTCGCAGCCACCCGGGACCGATGACCACCAGAGCCACCCGCGCCATTTCCAGCGCAAGGCGGATGCGCTCGGGAAAGACCGCTCCCGGATCGATGGAGCTGGCATCGCGAAACACGGCATCCTCTCCGAAGGCAAGCTTTAGCCGCTCGTCGAGCTGGTCCACCGCATAGACGGAATCCACGCGGCGGTAGCTGATGAAGATGCTGTGCGGCAGTGCGCTCATGGTGTGGGTGCCTCCGCGAAGCGCTTCAAGGCGGCTTCCGCGTCCTCGAGCTCTGGCAGGCGGCGGAGGTAGCTGTGTTTCAACGTGACCCCATCCTTCTGGTAGACGGTTTCCTTGCAGATGATTGCGCGGGCCGCGGCGAGATCGTTCTTCGGGCCGCGAGGCGTACCATCGGGATTTTTGTCCCACGGGTACTGCGCCTCTCGAAAGAAGAGCCGCGCGCGGTACAGGTGGATGTCGGCCAGGAACAACGGCATCGGCCCGCGCTCGGCGATTTCCCACGCTTCGTCCAGGTCGCTCTGCGCGCTCTCGGGGCCGGTGCGCGCCCCGATGAGGCCCAGCAGCCACGCGCGGGTGAGCAGGCCGCGCGGGAGGTGGTGTTGCACGCCGGCGCGGCGGAGGCCGGACACGGCCTGGTCAAGCTCCGTCGCTGCAGAGGCGAACCCGCGTTGACTTTCTCCGGAGGTGGGAGGCGGGGAGGAGGGTTCCGCCGGGGCACCTCGCTCACCACGCGATTCGAGAATCGCCCCGTAGAGCGCGGCGCGGCCCAGCGTGAGGTGGTCGAGGGCGATGTCGAGGAGGCCGAGCTTTGCATCGGTCATCCACTTGAGAGTCTGCGCTGCGCGTTTGGCGACGGTGGGGCACAGGGCAAGACCTTCTTCCTTCTTCAGTGCTCCTTCAGCCTTCCCCGCCTCCCGCTCCACCTCCGAAAGGAGGAGGTCGCAATACCGGAAGCCCTGAAGCGAATACAGCAACGGGTAGGTGGGCTGGCTCTCGGCCTGCATTTGCTCGGCCTCGCGGAAGCGCGCCTCGGCCTCGTCCCTGCGTCCCGCCTGATGCAGGACGTCCGCATGGGCCGTGCGGTTGCTCATCCGGTGAAACGCAACGCCACTGCGGTTGGCATAGGACACCGACTGCTCGGCGTCCCCCACCGCCCCGGCCACCTCGCCCAGCGTCAGTTCCAGCTCGCTCAGGTTGCCATAGCTGATCGCCGCACCTCTCCACCCCTCCACCTCGACGTCCATCTCACCTGATAACCGCATCGGCTCAAGGGCCTCGGTCAGGCGGCCCAAGGCGCGCAGGCGGTAGGCGGCTTGGTTCAGCAACCAAGCCTGGTCGGCTTCCGTGAGCGCGGGTGAGACGCGGCTCCACGGAGTCTCAAAGAAACAGGCCACGGTTCCCAAGTCGGAACCGAACGCGCCGAGTTTCTGGGTGGCGTAGAACTCGCTCCTTCGCCCGATGCGGTCGCGGTAGACCTTTTCGCAGGCCTCCTGCTGCAGCCCTGCGTGGCAGCCGTGGGCCACCGCCTGGTAGAGCGGCTGGAGGTCTTCGAGCGTCGCGTCGGGCTTGTCCGGCGTGGTCGTGCAGAGGTGCTCGTAGAGGCGGCGGTGCGCCGCCCGCCACGCCTCGGGCTGCGTATCGCGCAGACGTTTGCCAAAGTACTCTCGCAGGAGAGGATGCGCATCGAGGGCGAGGAGCGCGCCGGAACCGGGTGCCCGGCTCACCGTGAGCAGCCTCGCGTCTTCCAGACGCTGGAGAGCGATGTTGCGCTGCGCTTCGCTGATTCCAACAAGCGGCTCGGTGAGCCCGGTGATGGCCTCGCCTTCCCACAAGGCCTCCAGGGTATCGGCCGAGGCGGGCCGGTCGAAGAGGCCAAGCAAGCGCAGGAGCGCGAGGGCGCGCCGGCCTTTCGCCTGCTCCTCCGCCGTCTTGCCGCCGTTGGCCAGCGCCGCCACATACGCATCCATGACCCGGAAGGCATGGCCCTCGGCGTCGGCCTCCTCCAGTTTGATGAGGTCGCGCTTGCGGATGTCCCCGGCGTGGGCATCGCGCAGGTAGCTGCCGAGGAGGTTGAGCGTGAGGGCGTGACCCTTCACGTCCTCGACGAGCTTCTCGAATTCGTTCAAAAGCGCGCGCCCGTCGGCGCCGGGGATGGTTTTCCGGAGACTGCCGTTCACCCCGAAGGACTGGAGCAGCGCGACGCCGGCCTCGGTGGAAAGGCGCTGCAGTTTTTTCTCCTCGACGGTCTTCCCCACGAAAGCGCGTAAGTCGGGAATGCTGTATCGGGTGGTGACGACGCACAGGCCGTGGCTGTTGGCCGCCAGCCCTTTGAGCAGGGCGGCGATCCCCTGGTCCTTCAGCTCGCCCGGCGTGGGTGAGGTGGGCGCGTACTGCAGCGGCTCCAGGCCATCCAGGATGAGCAGCGCGCGCCGCTCGCCCACGAGCTGGGCCAGCCGCTTGCCTTTGTCGAACGCGCCCGCGGCGCTGCCCGCCATCGCCGCATCGCCGAAGAAGGTCAGGGCCTCTTTCAGAAACAAATCGGACGAAGCCGCCAACTGCTCCCGCGTCCCCTGACTGTAGAAGGACCACGCGAACGCGGCGTCACACCCGGGCCAGTCGTCAGACGCGAGATCCGCGGCCCACTTCGCCACCAGCGAAGTCTTTCCTTCGCCGCCGAGGGCGACGAAGGTGAGGATGTGGGGGCGCTTCTTTTCGCCTCGCACGGACTGGTCCCAGGCATCGGTGAGGAGCTCGGTTTCGGCCTCGCGCCCGAGCAGTTTGGCGGGGGCGTATTTGACGACGTCGAAGTGGGACAGGTCCACGCGAATGCCGGTCTTGGGCGCTGTGGCGATCCATTCACGGAGGAGAGTGATGAGCTCCTCGCGGGTGAGAGCTTTGGCCTCGGTGGAAAGGTGCTGGAGCCTAGACTCGATCGCGTGGACGCCCCTGATCCGTTCCGTCGCTTTGCCTGCGTCGAGGCCTTGGCTTTCCATGAACTCGGCCAGTCGTTGCGCAGCCTCGGCGATGAGGCCATCGAGGTCGAGGGGCTTTTGCTTGAGCAGGACCTTTCCGACCGATTTCAACTTTACGAGGCCGGGAGCGATGTTCCCGACGAGTACGAGAGTGCAGGTCTCGTTCGTGCGCGCACTTTCGAGTTTCTTCGCCCACTGCTCCACCTCGGCTCTGGCGAACATGGCCTCCGTGGATTTCACTTGCGTGGCGTGGGAGCCGGCCGCGTTCTTCCAGAGGAAGTCGAACTGGTCACTCCCGACCAACGGCTCCAGGGTGATCTCGGTAAAGGGAGGGTTGCTCTTGGTGATGTCGAGCAACGCGATGAGAGTCTGGGCCAGAAGTCCCCGAGTGGCGATCGCTCCGCCTCTGGAACCTCCCGGCGTGCTCATGAAGCCTCGTCCCCGCACGGAGCAAAGTCCTCGCACTGAGCCATGCAGGCGGGCAGCCTTCCGCGCTCATGGAAGACTCCACTGAGAAAGATGGTCGTGCGGGATTTCATGGCCAATGGCTCCGACGTCAGACGCGGCTGTCACCACACGGGCCAAATCCCGGCTCCGAGGCACTGCCATACATCCTTATCGGGGTTGTGCTGCGATTCTGGACCGGGCCCCCGGGAAAGTACAGCGCACCTGACAGGTGAGGGCGGGTCTTCGAG
>JBDTOZ010000107.1:0-5537 GCA_039932995.1 Acidobacteriota bacterium
GGCGTCTCGCCGGCTGGCTGTGCGGCGTCCTCGCCGCGGGCGGGGGAACGCGTGCTAGGGGCAGCAATCATCGCTCTCGCAAGAAAGGCTCGCGGGCGAGACGCCCACGGGCCAGCCGGCGAGGACGCCGGCGCTCCAATGCTTTGCCTGCAAATCTTCGCGTCGCGCGGAGAAATTCGAGGTTCGTCGCACAGAGCGGGCTGCGCCCACAGAGACACAGAGAGAGTTTTTTTCTGTCTTTCCTCTGTGTCTCTGTGCCTCTGTGGTGAATGTACCCGGATGGGCGGGGGCACGCACGCAGGCTACTATTACCCCGCACAAGCACGAACGGAGAGGTGAGATGGAAACTGCCGAGACCAAGTCCCTGCCCGAGAACGCGTACCTGCCCCTGAAGCCGGGGGAGGAATACCAGCCCATGGTGCCGGCCGAGCAGGCTCCCCCGGAGATGACCGCGCGGGCCATCATCTGGGGCTTGCTGCTCTGCGTCATCTTCACGGTGGCCTCGGCGTATTCGGGTCTGAAAGTCGGGCAGGTGATGGAGGCGGCCATTCCCATCTCCATCCTGGCCATCGGTCTGGCGCGCGTCTATCGCCGCCGCTCCAGTGTGCTGGAGAACGTCATCATCACCAGCATCGGCGGCGTCTCCGGTTCCGTCGTGGCCGGCGCGATCTTCACGCTCCCGGCGCTCTACTCGCTCAAGCTCGACCCGCACCCGGTGCAGACCATCTTCATCTGCCTGGCCGGCGGCTGTCTGGGCGTGCTCTTCCTCATTCCCCTGCGGCGCTACTTCGTGCGGGAGATGCACGGAGAATTGCCGTACCCCGAGGCCACGGCCATCACCGAAGTGCTGGTCACCGGCGAGAAGGGCGGCTCGCAGGCCAAGCTTCTCCTGCAGGCCACCGGCATCGCCGCGGTCTACGAGTTCTTCGTGACCACCTTCCTGGTCTGGCGGGAGAACCTCGACTTCCAGTTCATCCCGTCGATGAAGCGCCTATACGAGAAGACGCGAATCCACGTCGGCTTCGACGCCACCCCGTTCATCCTCGGCCTCGGCTACGTGATGGGGCTGCGCTCCTCCATGATCCTCGTGGCCGGCGGCATCGTGGCCAACTTCGTCTTCGTGCCCCTGGTCTACTTCATCGGCAACAGGTTCCCCGACGCCGTGTACCCCGGACTGATCCCCATCGGACAGATGGAGGCGGCGCAGATTTACACCAAGTACGTGCGCTTCATCGGCGTGGGCGCCATCGCCACGGCCGGCATCTTCGGCATCGTCAAGTCGCTGCGCGTCATCGCCGGCTCGTTCAGCGTGGCCGCGCGGGCCTTCAAGGGCGGCGAGACGCATGGCGAGCGCACGGACCGCGACATGAGTGTGATGAGCATTCTGCTGGGTGTCGTCATCGGAGCGCTGGCCGTCGGCTTCTTCTTCGGCACGCTCAAGGCCACCGTCGGCGTGGTGTTGATCGGCCTCCTGCTGACCCTGCTCTTCTCGTTCTTCTTTACGTCGGTGGCCGCCAATGCCATCGCCACCACCGCGCGCAACCCGGTGTCGGGCATGACCATGCTCACCATCATCATCTCGTCGGCTGTGCTGCTGCAGTTCGGCGTGTCCGGAACGACGGGCATGTTCTTCGTCATGGCCATCGCCGGCATGGTCTGCACGGCGCTGTCGGTGTCGGGACAGACCATCACGGATCTCAAGACCGGCTACTGGCTGGGCTCCACGCCGGCGGCGCAGGAGCGGGTCAAGTTCTACGGCGTGGCCGCGGCCGCAATCGCGGTGGGCCTGACCATCGTCATGCTGGCCAAAGTGTTCCAGTTCGGCGAAGCGGTGACGGGCGATCTCCGGCCGGTCCTGGTCGCGCCGCAAGCCTCGATCATGCAGGCGCTGGTGCAGGGCTTCATGAACCGCCAGCCGATTGCCTACCTGCTCTTCGGCGTGGGAGCGATGATCACCATCGCCATGGAAATGCTGGGCGTGCCCGCGTTGATCTTTGCGCTGGGCATGTACCTTCCTCTCGACCTCAACACTCCCGCCCTGGTAGGCGGCTTCCTTTCGCATCTGATCAACAAGAAGGGCGCCCGCGAGCCGGGCGAGCGAGGCCGCACCATCCGCGAGCGCGGCGTCATCCTGGCCTCCGGGCTCATGGCCGGCGGTGCCCTGGGCGGCGTCTTCGGCGCGGCCCTGCGCCTCTCCGGCTGGTACCAGCAGACCATCGAAAAGGACCGCCTCCAGACCTGGTTCTTCAGCAACGACATGGCCTCTTCCCTCGTCTCGATCGTGCTGTTCCTCGCCCTCTGCATCTACGTGTGGGTGGACTCGACGCGGAAGGTGAGGGCGGAGGAGTAGGGAGGGGAAGCCTTCGGATTACCATGGTACTATGCGGGCATGGCGCTGCCGCAGTCGAAGGTCACCGCGCAAGGCCAGATCTCGGTGCCCGCGGAGATTCGCCGCAGACTGGGAATCGGCCCTGGGTCCGTCCTGGAGTGGGAACAGGAGGGGGACCGGGTGGTGGTGCGCAAGGCGGGACGTTACTCGTCCGAAGACATCCACCGTGCCCTTTTCGCGAAACGTCCGAAGTCGCGAACGTTGGAGGAGCTGAGGCAGGCCGCCGGTCAACACGCTCGAGAGAAACATGCTCGCCGTTGACACGAATGTTCTGGTCCGTCTCATCACCCGCGACGACGAAAAGCAGGTTGCCTCCGCGGAAGCATTCGTCGCCAGGGGCGCGTGGATTTCCCATCTCGTTCTGGCGGAGACGACCTGGGTTCTGAGCGTTGCCTACGATCTCGCGCCCGCAGAGGTGGCCAGGGCCGTTGAGATGTTGCTCAGTCATCAGCACTTGACGGTCCAGGATGCCGAGGTCGTCGACGCGGCCTTGATCCACTACCGGCAGAAGCCGGCGTTGGGATTCTCGGACTGCCTGGTCCTCGAGATCGCACGGAAAGCCGGCCATCTTCCCCTGGGGTCCTTCGACAAAGCGCTCGGCAAGCTGGATGGCGTAGAGCGCCTGTAACCCACGGTTGCGGATGGGGCAGGATGTCCTTGTGAGGTGGCCGTGCATCTCACGCCGTCCGGTGCGTTCCACTATCTCGGTGGGGAGCAGTTCGAGAAGGTCTGCATCACCAACCGGCCGCGCTTCAGCCGCGTGGACGCGGTGCGGCGCGCCAGCGACCGCCTGCGCACGTTCCGCGGCGAGCAGGCCGAGGAGGTTCGGCCGGTGGTCAGTGAGGTCGTGGCGCATCGCGTCGGCCAGACCAACCTGCGGCTCGTGCAGCTCGAGGACGAGTTTCGTTTCGCGTACTTCACCTTCGCCGAAGACGAGCAGGGAGCGATCTTGGCGCGCTCGTGCGGTGCGAGCTGAAGGGCCTCTTCCAGGAGTCTAATGGCGTTCTGAGTCACGTGGATATTCTAACAATGGCGATGGAGGGTGCATGAGAGCTGTGGTCTCGTTGTTGGTGATGCTGGCCGCGACGGGGATCGCGGCGCAGGTGACGCCGCCTTCCATCGCATTGCCGCCCGAGCTCGATCGAGTGCTGCGCGACTATGAGCGGCATTGGCGGGCGAAGGATGCGGCGGCGCTGGCGATGTTGTTCGCCGAGGATGGCTACGTGCTGGCCAGCGGAAAGCCGCCGGCGCGGGGGAGGGCGGCCATTCGCGAAGCGTATGCGCAGTCGGGAGGGCCGCTCTACTTGCGCGCCTTCTCGTTCTCGACGCACGGATCGACCGGATACATTCTTGGAGGCTATCGCGCCGAGGAGGCGGGACCGGATCACGGAAAGTTCGTGCTCGCTCTGCGGAAGAGCCGTGGCCGCTGGTTGATCGCGGCGGACATCGACAACGCCAATCAGCGTTCGCGTCCGCCGGCAGCGACGGCACAGTAGCGTGGTCAAGTTGTCCGCCGTCGATTCCGCCGGCCCGATGCAGGATCCCGAAACGAGATTGCCGTATTGGCACTGCGCGTGGGAGACCGCCCCTACAATGCCCTCATGCTCCCGCGGGACACGATCCAGCTCCGCATTGCCACACTGCTCGGCTTCGTCGGGTTGATGTGGTTCGTGTGGTTGCTGGACTGGATCATTCCCGGTCCGGGGTCGGCGGCGGGCGTTGGAGTCCTTCCGCGGACCTGGGTGGGACTGGAAGGGATTCCTGTGGCGCCATTCATTCACGCCGGGCTGGATCACCTGGTGGCCAACACCATCCCCCTGCTCGTCCTCGGCGCGCTCATTCTCCTGCGTGGAGTGGCCGAGCTCCTGTTCGTGATCCTCGTGTCCGGACTCACCGCCGGGATGGGGACGTGGCTCTTCGGCAGCAGCGGGCAGCACATCGGCGCCAGCGGCATCGTGTTCGGGTTCTTCGGCTACCTCGTCTTCCGCACCGCGTTCGACCGGCGGATCTCGTCGGCTCTGGTGACGCTGGCCGTGGCCTGGGGATACGGCACGGCCATGGCCTACTCGCTCATTCCGACGGGGACCATTTCCTGGAGCGGGCACTTTTTCGGTTTCGTGGGGGGATTCCTGGCGGCGCGTTTTCGCTATCCTGCTCAGCGCCTCAGCCCTCACACGCGGCGTGGACTCGACGAGGTCCGGTTCACGGGCCGGATCAAAGAGTAGGAATCACTGTTCTCCGATGCCTCGGGCCGCGCTCGCATGAATGGCGAGGGAGGCGCGATCCTGGATGAACGCGGCCACGCCGAGACGGTCCGTTCGCCAGCCGGCACTCAGTGGGATGGTCACCGAGGCCTTCGACTCGACACCGTTCGCGGAGAGCACGAACCGCTCCTCCTGCCAGCGCACGATCGCGTCGTTCGTGAGGGTTCGGCGTGCGTTCTCGCCACTCGCGACTGCGGTGGTCACTCCATTCTCGAAGAGCACCACCACCACGCCGGCCGGACTTGCTGGCGTTCGTGCGTCGAGCCGCGCACGGAGATCCACGGTGAGCTCCTTGCCCGCCAGCGCGACGCGATCGATGAGCACCGCGCCCCGATCCGAGCCGTCCAGTTGGCGCTCGATCTCCGCGCGAATGGGACCCTCGGCGGAGCCCACCAGTGGAGCGGCGCCGTTGATGATGAGCTGCGGCGTGTAGATCTGGTCACTCTTCAACGCCTTGGCGTAGAGGTTCTGCCGCTGCGTCCAGTGCGGCGACGAAAACGGATCGCTCCATCCCAGGTGATTCCAGTAGTCGACGTGGTAGGCGAGGGGAATGACGGTGCTGCCTCCGAAGTCCTCGCGCCGGAGCCGGCTCAGGAGCGCGTCCGCGGGCGGACAACTGGAACAACCTTGTGAGGTGAACAGCTCCAGCACGACCGTGCGTGCCCGGCCCTCGCCGATCTTTCGTTCGGAGCTCCGCGCTTCTCTCGCGCAGCTCCCGAGGGAGAGGGCTCCGGCCAGCGACAGGATGAGCAACCCACGTTTCATCATCGGTTCGATGCCAGGGGCGGCCAGGCGTTTCAAGCAAGAGCGAAAGAATGCGAGCCGAGGGAAACCCGGAGCGCCGGCGTCTCGCCGGCTGGATGTGCGGCGTCCCGCCGCGGGCG
>JBDTOZ010000108.1:0-29135 GCA_039932995.1 Acidobacteriota bacterium
AGTGGATCATCAACCTCGGCGAGGCCGCCGAGTACATGTTCGACCACAACATCTTTCAGGACAACCTGGTGGGGGTCGACTACTGCGAGCAGATGGTCAAGGAGACCAACCCCGGTGTGTGGGACCGCGCGCAACGCACCGAGGCGCCGCACGCGAAGGATCACGGATACCGCACCATCGCCGAGATCATGACCTCGCTCAATCCGTTCACGGGCGAGTTCTACCGCGAGGCGCTGCAGATGAGCCGCCTGACCCGGGAGATGTTCTGTCTCATGGAAGGGCGCCACGTCCACCCCTCCACGCTCTATCCCGGTGGCACCGGCACCGTGCCCACCGTGCAGCTCTTCACCGACTACTACATCCGCCTGCTCAAGTACTGCGAGTTCATGAAGAAGGTCGTGCCGCTGCACGACGACCTGTTCGACTTTTTCTACGAGGCCTTGCCCGGTTACGAGAAGGTGGGCCAGCGCCGCATCCTCCTGGGCTGCTGGGGCTCGTTCAACGATCCGGAGCAGTGTGACTATACGTACGCGCGCATGGCCGAATGGGGCCGGAGTATGTACGTCACGCCCGGCATCATCGTGGACGGAGAGCTGGTCACGAACAGTCTCGTGGACATCAACCTGAACATCCGCATTCTTCTGGGACGATCGTTCTACGACGACTGGGAAGAGGGCGAGATGTTCGTGAAGAACGATCCGCTCGGCAATCCCGTCGACCGGCGGCATCCCTGGAACCAGACCACCACCCCGCGGCCGCAGAAGCGCGACTTCGACGGCAAGTACAGTTGGGTGATGTCGCCGCGATGGCTCGACCAGCGCACCGGCGATTACCTGGCCATCGACACCGGCGGCGGACCGCTGGCCCGGCTTTGGTCGACCGCGCTCTCGAAGCTGGTGAATTTCGGCTACGTCGATGCCACCGGCGGGAGTGTGCTGATCCATCTGCCGAAGACGATGGGGCGTCCGGAGACGACGTTCGAGTGGAAGATCCCCCGCTGGAGCAATGCCATCGAGCGCAATCGCGCACGCACGTACTTCCAGGCCTACGCGGCCGCGTGCGCGCTCTACTTCACCGAGCGCGCACTGGCCGAGCTGCAGGCCGGGCGAACCAGCACGTGGGCGGACTTCAAGGTGCCGGAGAACGCCATCGGCTGCGGCTTCCATGAAGCCGTGCGCGGCGTGCTCTCGCACCACATGGTCATCCGCGACGGCAAGATCGCGAACTATCACCCGTACCCCCCGACGCCGTGGAACGCCAATCCGCGGGACATCTATGGGACGCCCGGCCCTTATGAGGATGCGGTGCAGAACACGCCGATCTTCGAGGAGAACGGTCCGGACAAGTTCAAGGGCATCGACATCATGCGCGCCGTGCGCAGTTTCGATCCCTGTCTCCCGTGCGGCGTGCACATGTACCTGGGCGACGGGAAGACGTTGAAGCAGATGCACTCGCCCATGTGGGGAGCGGGTGTGAAATGAGCGTGCGCATCGACGAGATCGAGCGGCTGATCGGGAAGCTGGATGCGCTGGAAGACGCCGAGGCGCGCACGACGGCGTTGGCCCTGGTGCAGTCGCTCATGGACATGCACGCGGAGGCGTTCGCGCGCGTGCTCGAGCTCTGCGGCTCCCGTCCGCTCGTGGAACGGCTGGCCGCCGATGAGCTGGTGGGCAGTCTGCTGCTCTTGTACGGACTGCATCCGGAGCCGGTGGAGAGTCGCGTGGAAGCGGCACTGGAGCGCGTGCGTCCTTACATCCACTCGCACGGCGGGCGTGTGGCGCTGCTCCGTGTCGAGGATGGAGTGGTCCACCTGCGTTTCGACGGCACGTGCGCCGACTGTCCGGCCACCACGCAGACGATCAAGATGACGCTCGAGAACGCGGTCTTCGAAGCCGCTCCGGAAGTTCGCGAAGTGGTCGCGGATGGAGCGATTCACGCAATCGCGGGGATGACCTGGGAGGATGTGGTGGCGGCCAGGACCACCGGACCATGACGGACGGGCTGGCCACGCTCGCGGCGCTGCGACGGCGCGCGCGCAAACGCGCGGAGGAAGAGCGCTGCGATCTCTGCTCGGCGCCGGTTCCCAGCGGGCATCGGCACCTGGTCGAAGTCAAGACGCGCCAGATCGCCTGTGCCTGTCAGGCGTGCGCGATCCTCTTCCCGGGACAGGCCAATGCCCGCTACAAAGAGATCCCACGCGACGTCCGCCGGCTGGCGGATTTCTCGATCAGCGATGAGCAGTGGGACGGCCTGATGATCCCGATCAACATCGCCTTCTTCACCCGTCATTCGGTGGACGGGAAGATGGCCGCGTATTACCCGAGTCCCGCGGGAGCCACCGAGTCGCTGCTCGACCTCGGCACCTGGAGCGAGATCGCCGGAGGCGTGGTGCTGGCGGACGACGTCGAAGCGCTGGTGGTGAACCGCCTTCGTCCTCCGCACGAGTCCTACGTCCTGCCCATCGACCAGTGCTACCGGCTGGTGGGCTTGATCCGGATGAAGTGGCGCGGTCTGTCGGGAGGCGCGGACGTCTGGACGGCCATCGAAGGATTCTTCGACGAGATGCGCCATGCCTGAGCTGCAGTTCGCCATCGAAGGGGTCGAAGCCGTGGCCTGGGCGGCCGTACCGCAGGTGGCCTTCAAGCTGGTCATCACCTCGCCTGAGCCGATCTGCAATCTGGCGCTGCAGTGCCAGCTCCAGATCGAGCCGGTGCGGCGAAGGTACAGCGGGGACGAGCAGCGGAAGCTGGTCGATCTTTTTGGCGAGCCGTCGCGCTGGGGCGAGACGCTGCGCACGATGCTCTGGACGCACGTGCCGGTGACCACCGGGGCGTTCGCGGGCGTGACCCGCACCGAGGTGATCGTGCCCTGCACGTTCGACTTCAACGTGGCCGTGACGAAGTATCTCTACGGCCTCGAAGGGGGAGAGATCCCTCTGCGCTTCCTCTTCAGCGGCAGCGTGTTTTATGACGACGACGGCCGTCTTCAGATCACGCAACTCTCGTGGAGCTCCGAGGCCACGTACCGGCTGCCCGTGGAGGTGTGGCAGCGCATGATGGATCTCTACTATCCCAACTCCGCCTGGCTGACCTTACGCCGCGATGTCTTCGATCGCCTGCTGCAATACAAAGCCGTCCACGGCCTCACGACGTGGGAACAGACCCTGGAGCGTTTGCTCTCCTAGTGCCATGAGAGCCCATTCACCACAGAGGTACAGCGCGGGCTGGCCCGCAACCAGAGCCGCCGGAGGCGGCGATAGCCGGCGTTCCTCGGGGCTAACAGCCCATGAATGACGCGGTCCGTAAGATCGCTGACGCGGTGCTGTACGAGGGCTATCTGCTCTATCCGTACCGTGCCAGCTCGGTGAAGAACCGGCAGCGCTGGAACTTTGGCGTGCTCTATCCGCGCGCCTACGCGGAGGCCCAGCGGGGAAACGACCGCTGGACTCTGCGCGCAGAAGTCCTGGTCACCGGAGCTCCTGATGTCGACGTCCTGCTGCGGTTCATTCAATTGACGCCACGGCCCGGTTCCCCCTGGCAGGAAGCGACGGCGCGCGAGGTGTCGCTCCCCGGCACCTTTGCGTTCGACGCAGTGGAAGGGTGGGCGGATGTGCGCATCGAGGAGGTCGGGGAGGGCGTGTGGAGGGTCACGGTCGATGTGGAGAATCGGACGCCCTACGACGGCCATCCGGACGACCGCGATTCCGCGCTGCTCGGCTCCTTTGCGTCCGCGCACGTGGTGCTGATGGCGCGGGGTGGCGCATTCGTCTCGCTGCTCGATCCACCGGCGGCATTGGCTGGCGCCGTTGCGGGGTGCAAGAGCGAGGGTGTCTACCCGGTGCTGGTCGGCCACGAGGCCATGCTGGCCTCACCGATCATCCTCTACGACCATCCGCGCATTGCGCCCGAGAGCCGCGGGGATCTGTTCGACGGCACCGAGATCGATGAGATCCTCTCGCTGCGCATCATGACCCTGACGGACGAGGAGAAGCGGGAAGCCAGCGCCGGCGACGAGCGGGCCCGCCGTCTCATCGAACGGACGGATGCCCTCACGGCCGAAGATCTGTTCGGAATGCACGGAGCGATTCGCGGCGAGCGCACCGTGACGGTCCGCGGAGTGACGTTGCGGTCGGGTGACCGCGTTCGTTTGCGACCCCGAGGCAGCGCCGACATCATGGACATGGCCCTGGCCGGCAAGACCGCGATCATCGCTTCCATCGAGCAGGACTTCGAAGACCGCATCCACGTGGCTGTCCTGGTGGACGACGACCCCGGCCGCGACCTCGGCGCAAGCGGTCAACCCGGACACCGTTTCTTCTTCTCTCCCGAAGAGGTCGAGCGGCTATGAACGTACTCATCGCCGGCATCGGCAACATCTTTCAGGGAGACGACGCGTTCGGGGTCGAGGTCGCGCAACGGCTGGCGCGACGCACGCTGCCGGAGGGGGTGCGGGCCGTCGACTTCGGCATTCGCGGCTACGACCTCGCCTACGCCTTGATGGAAAAGCGCGACTGCACGATCCTCGTCGATGCCGTGCCGCGGGGCGGTGCGCCGGGAACGCTCTATGTCATCGAGCCCGATCTCTCCGCGCTCGAGGCGCCCGCGGATGTCTCCGCGCACGCCATGGATCCTCTGAACGTCTTCCGGTTGGTGAAGGCGATGGGGGGAAGCTGGAGCCGGGTGCTGCTCCTCGGCTGTGAGCCGGACGATCTCGGCAGCGAGGACGAAGGAAAGATGGGACTGTCGGCCGTGGTCGAGGCCTCTGTCGGAGAAGCGGTGTTGCTCGCGGAGTCGCTGCTGCGCGACCTCGCCTGCGGGAAGGAGATCGGATGACCGTCGTCTACATCGTGCTCGGGGTAGTGGTGCTGGGAGTGCTCGTCTCGCTGCTGCCCGACATCGTGCGTTACTTCAAGATCCGCTCGATGTGAGCGGCGGAGCGGGGGGGGCGATTTGCACGAACTGTCGATTGCGCTCAGCATCGTCGAGGGCGTCACGGAAGAGGCCGGGCAGCACGGCGGCGTCGTCGTCGTCAAGGCCGTCCATCTGCGCTTGGGACGGCTGTCGGGTGTAGTCGGTGAGGCCCTCCTGTTCTCTTATGGACTGGCTTGCGAGGGGACGGTGCTGCAGGGCTCGGAATTGCGCATCGAAGAGGTCGAGGGGAACGAGATGCTGATCGTGGCCATGGAGCTCGAGTCGTGACCGTCGCATCCACGCGTCTGGTCGAGGTCCGGCGCAATGTGATGAAGAAGAACGACCTGCTGGCGCGAGCCCTGCGCGAACGGATGCAGGCCGCGGGCGTCTTCGTGGTCAGCCTGGTCTCCAGTCCCGGCGCGGGCAAGACCACATTTCTCGAAAGGACGCTGACGGAACTGGGCCGGACGCATCGTGTCGCGGCGCTGGTGGGCGATCTGGCCACCGACAATGACCGCGATCGGCTGGCGCGCAGCGGCGCGCCGGTGCGGCAGATCACCACCGGCACCCTCTGTCACCTCGAGGCGGAGATGATCGAGAACGCACTGGAAGGGTGGGACCTGCACGCGCTGGACTTTCTCTTCATCGAGAATGTCGGCAACCTGGTCTGCCCGGCCAGTTGGGACCTGGGCGAGGAGCAGCGGATCGTGCTGCTTTCCGTGACCGAGGGCGAAGACAAGCCGCTCAAATATCCGACCATCTTCAATACGGCGGACGTGGCCGTGATCACGAAGATCGATCTGGCGCAGGCGTGTGAGTTCGATCGCGTCAGCGCGGAGGCGAACATGCACGCGGCCCGGCCCGGCCTGCCGATCTTCGACGTCTCCGCGAAGACGGGCCAGGGGATGTCCGTGTGGTTGGAGTGGCTGACCGCGCCCCGCCCGGGATCGACCTGAGAAGAAGAGGGAGAGGGGGCGCAGGCACCCTGCCCGGCCCCTGGATCTTCCCAATCACGCCGCGGGTCAAAGCATCGGGCTCAATCGGAGCGACACCTTCTTCATCTGCTGAATCAGCGGCGTGAAGTCGGCCACACGTTCGGTGACCACCGAAAGGAGGGCCTTGTTGCCGATGGCTCCAAGGATCAGCGCACCGGTGCTGCCCAGAATCTGGATTTGATCGAGATCGCCGAGGCTCAGCTCTGCGGCGGTCTTGCCGGCGATGGCGATCGAGGCAGCGCTGAGCGCGCCGAGCTTGAAGCGCGGTCCGGCCTCCAGCACCGTGCTCCCCAGACTGCGTCCTTCCATCGTGGTCAAGGCCACGCTCTTGACGCCGTTGATTTTCAGGGCCGTCAGAATCTGGACGATCTCATCTTGTGACGCGGTTGTGGTCATACTCGATCTCTCCCACCCTGGTACGCCGATCGCTGCGAATGCCGATCAGGCCCAGGTCTGCAATCACTACGAAACCGACGAGCGCCATCAGCAGATTCAGCCGGACGTCGTCGTGGACTACCGCTCCGAACAGCATGCCCAGACCCAGCATCGCGCACACCGTCACCACCATGACGGCGTGCCGCCTGGACTGGAGGAGGACGTGGATGATCACCACGCTGGCTCCTGCCAGGAAGGCCAGGTGCTCGCGCTGCGTGGTGCGGAGCAGCGCGTAATAGGGATAGGCCACCGCTGCTGCGATGACCACCAATGCGATGGCGTTCTCGATGCGGGGGGCGGTCCGCCGCAGCAACACCACCGACAGGTACGCGCAGACCGTGAAGATGTAGTACTCGGGCCAGGCGATGCCCTGTGCCCATCCCCACAGACAGATCGCGCTGACCACTCCGGCCGCGGCGAAATGCTCGAGCGCCGCGACGTTCCAGGCGGAGCGCCAGACCAGATAGGCGCCGGATGCCACCAGGCAGGCCGCGAACAGGAACGGATCGTCACCGCGAACGAAGAACGCGGCGGCGTAGACGCCCAGAGCCAGAATGTGCAGGGCCACGGCCACGGCCCAGCTCGCGACCGTGCGGCGTGGCGTGCGCAGGAGGAGTGGCAAGAGCATCCAGGCGGTGACGGACAGGGTGAACACCTGCTGGCTTGCGCTCAGGCCAGCTTGTCGTCCCAGGGCCACCAGCGCGATGGCGCCGATGATCATTCCGAATGCGCGCGTAAGGGCGTGCGCCAGCGGCTGCACGCGATGATGCTCCGCGGCCACGATCCAATACCGGATCGCAAACACGGCCACGAGGAGCGTGCCCAACACCACCAGCGAGAAACGCACGCTCACCACCTCGGCGGTCACGATGGCGATGACCAACAGCAACGAAACCACGGACGTGACATCCGCGTGGAACGCGCTGCGTTTCGAGATCCTCGTCGACACCAATTCCACGACGCAAAGGAGGATCACCAGGAGGGCGATGGGCATGGCCTGCAACGGTCCGCGTCCGGGCATCGAGAGGTAAGCGCACGCGCCCGCCGTGGCGATGAACAGCAGATGGGCGAACGAGGAGCCGCTCGCGAGCGACCGCCACAACAGAACGGCCGCACAGAATGCCAGCACGAGAATCAGCCACGTGCTTTCGCCCACGGTCGAGGCCTCCACGATGGCCACGGCCAGCAGCGCGAAGCCGGCGTAGTGCAGATGGCGGAGCTCGAGCAGCAGCGCGGCCAGGATGAGCAACGCGATGAGCAGGACAGGCGCTCCCGCGGGCCGCGTCAGCAGCATCACCGCCGACGCTGCCACGAGAGCGAGACAGGCATGCAGGGACGTGCTCGCACCCACTCCGCGCATGAGCCGTGAGGCGATGAAAGCCACCCAGGCCCAGGTCGCGAGCACCACCGCGTCCCAGGACCGGCCCAGGGACAGCAGGGCCGCCAGGGAGAACCAGAAGAGCAGCCCCGCGGCCTGTGCGGACCAGAACCCGGTACGGGCCAGAGCCTTGGCCTCCCGGCCGCTGGCCCAGGCCACGACCACCGTTGCCGCGAGACAGACCACCGTGGCACGGGCCGAGCCGATGGGTTGCAGCGCGAGGCCTCCGGCGGTGAGCGCGAGGAACGCCACGAAGGTCCACCAGGTGGCACCGCGAAGACGGCGCACCAGCAGGATGGCCGCGGCGCCGAACAGCACCATCGCGCTCAGCCAGGCCGATTCGAGGGCGTTGAACGCCGAGAACACCATGGCCAGCACGCCCGCGAAATCGAGAGCCTCGGTGGGATAGTGGCGCGTGAGCGCCGGCCCGAAGATCAGCAGAAGCGTGCCCGCCGTGAGGGTCGCGTACACATTTGCCGGAGACGGAGCGTGAAGAACCGTCCACGTTCCCGCCACGGCGATGATGAGCAGCAGCGGCGCGGTGTACGAGGTCAGCCGCAGCAGGACGTTGTTGGCCACGAAGCCCTCCATCGTCGCCGCGATCTGCGGATACCGGCGGCGCCAGGAGCTCACGATCGCCAGGGCCAGGCCCGCTTGCAGGAGGGCCACCGTGGTGGCCTCGGCGAGCGGACGTCCGGACATCGTGCGCATGACGAACGGCAGCCAGACGTGCCAGAGCACGCCGGCCAGTGCCGCGGCCAGAACCATGGCCGTCCACCAGGCGCTCTCCGGGAAGGGCTCACTCCAACCGTGTCCCTGTCGAGTGGAGACGATGGCCAGCACCAGGGTCCAGGCTCCGGTGGCCACGAGGTAGACCCAGAGCGGACTGTGGAAGGCGTAGAGCAACGCTGTGAACGTGAACGTCACGCCGAGCCACGCGGCCATTCCGTGGGCGCGGCTCATGGCCTCGTCGGCCCGCTCGCGGATGGCCGAGAAGATCAGGATGAATGTCCCGCCGATCAGTGCCGCCAGTGCGATGGGCTGCCGGTCCCGATAGGCGAGAGCGCTCACCACCAGCGAGGCGGTCATGATCGTGGCCGCCGCGATGGCGAAGTGCACGGCCGGCTCCGGTCGCAGCCGGAAGGACATCTCGTTGAAGGCCAGGCCGTACAGCAGCACCAGCCAGGCCACGGTCCACATCGGCAGTCCCACGGTGAATTGCGTCAGGACGATGCCGGCCACGCCGGCCAGCGCGAAAAAGTACGAGTAGAAGGGGAGGGCGAACCTCGCCGTGGATCGGTTCCAGTAGTTCCAGAGGTGATAGGTGAGGCCCACCAGGATCACGCCGGTCGCGGTATTGGGAACGTTCCCGTGCGTGATCGGGATGTACAGCAGCAGCGGCGCATACAGATTCAGCGGAAAGATCGCGTCGCCGAGCAGTACGAGCAGGAAGCCGAGCGTCGATTTCGGATGGCGATTGCGGAGGATCGCTCCCAGCAGCCAGCCCACCACATTGGCCACGATGAAGGTGAAGGTGAGCAGGTCTTGACCGGCCGCCGGATTGATGGAGACGCGGATCGAGTAAGCGATCGCGGCCAGCACGATGATCCCGATGGCGGTGAACCCGGGGAGCAGGCGTGGCTCGCGAGCGACCACCGACGGATCGACCGCCGAGGCCACTACCGGACCTCCTCCACGACGACTTCGATCTCGCAGCGGTCATGGCCCATGGCCATGCAGCGCGTCTCTTTGGTGCTCACCCCAAGATTGAGAAAGAGGTGAGCGAACTCGGAGATCACTCCCTGATTGATGTTGCAGAAGGGCTTGAACCTCTCCAGGCCGCGGCATTCCGGACAGCGCTCGATGGTGATGAGCAGGACGTCCTTGGTCTTCATCTTCGCCGTGACTTTGCCGGGATTGCCCGCGGAGGCCAGCACCGCGGCCTGTCCGATGAGCGGCAACTGATTGGCGGCGTGCTTGTACTGGTCGAGCAGCCAGGTCATTTGCGGGGGCCGCTCCTTCTCCAGCTTGCGCACCAGGATCTTGCCGGTCTGGAAGGCAGTTGTGGCGAAGCTGTCCCCGAGAAAGTCGAGGGCTGCATCGCGATAGCGAAGGTACTGTTCGATGGGGATCCGGGCGTCGCTCGCGGCCAGGTTTTCCAAATCCTGCTCACCGGCTTGCAAGAGCAGAATCTGCACGAGGGCGTCACCGCCGATCATGCGCAACGCATCGAATCCGGCCAGCACCAAGGCGGCCTGAAGGCTTTCCGATTCTGGCAACAGAGACTCTCCCTCTCTTGGTCCTGCGGGCCATCACCCTCGATGAGGACCCAACCTCACCGCACCCAGCGGAGACTCGATGTCGATGGTGAAGCGAGAGTCTAGCATTGACCCGCTCCCGAAAGAGAGGTCGCGTTGTAGGGCAAGTCCTTCATATTCATAGAGATGGAAGGATCGCCATAATTGCATGTGGAGTGTTGCAGCCTGCACCGGCCCGGATCGTTCACCCGCTCCCGACGCGCGCAAAGGCATTGCAACCGCCGGCGGCGGGGAACATCATGCGCGGATGCCTGCCCTGGTCATCGTCGACATCGAAGTGCTCGATCCGGTTCTGTACGAGGACTACAAGCGATTGGCGTCGGCCTCGATCGCGGCCCACGGCGGCCGCTATCGGGTGCGAGGCGGGCGAAGTGAGGTTCTGGACGGCGACTGGACACCGCGACGGCTGGTCGTCCTGGAGTTCGACTCGTTCGACCAGGCCAAAGCGTGGCGCGCTTCGCCGGAGTACGCGGAAGCGAAGCAGGTGCGCGAGCGCTGTGCGCGCTCGAACATGGTCGTGGTGGAGAGTCTGTGACGCGCGTCCGCCGCTACGAACGCAAACGCACGAACGTGTAGATCCCCTGCGGCTTGTGTCCGTAGACGTCTTCGAGCTCGCGGGTCTTGGTGCGGTAGTCGATGTTCACGCCGAGGCCGAGTTTGTAACGCGAGGCGGGCATGATGTCGAAGACGTAGCCGGCGGTGTAGTGCGTGGCTCCTTCGACATCCTGCGCCGGACGCGGCGCGAGCGGAAATCCGCCGGGCCGGTCGATCTGCTCCACGCGGGCCATGAAGGTGTTCCGGGATGCACGCAGGGCCAGCTCGACGGCGTAGCCGGTGACGGTCTCCCGCGCATCGTCCTCGGGAAACGAGCGGGAACTCCAGAGGGCGGTGACCGAGGCCACCGGACCGCCGTAGGTGAGCGAGGCGGTAGTGAGATCGCTCTGCAGGGCCAGGGGCAGGTCGCCCTCCACGCCCAGCTCGCCGCGGGAGACCTGGATGGCCAGGTTCGGGGCCGGCATGATGGTCAGCCGCGCCGAGCGTGAATCCATGTCGCCCGAGTCCAGCTCCGTGTGGTCCCCCGTCGTGGCACCGTCGTGGAACATGCTCGCCTCGATCGTGAAGAAGCGCGAGGCGAAGCCGGCGGTGACGACGCTGGTCGAGTCGTGAGTAGTCTCCAGGAGCTCGTACGTGAACGGCGCCTCGGCGAAGTCGATCCCGGAGGCGCGCAGTTGAGCGGGCGCGGCGCCCAGGGCCGGTTGTCCGACCAGTGCCCCGTAGACCGAGAGGAGCGTTGCGTTGGTGGGGCGGAAGCCGACCTGCACTGCCACCTCGCCGAACAGATCGTGCGGGCGCATGTGGTCCACCAGCCCATCCTCGGGCACGTACTGGAAGAACTGCGGATAGCTGTCGTCGATCGTGTACGGCTCCAGCGAGATCCGGCCCCGGCCCAGCACGAACGCGCGCTCGCCGAGCGCGAGCTGCGCGCCGGCCCCAAACCAGTTCGTGGAGAACGTGGCGTTCTCCTGCTCCTCCGGCCCGGTCTGGCTGAGATGGGTGGCGTGAATGTCAAAGCCGTGGAAGAACGTCAGGCTGCCGCTGCCGCTCCGGATCCAGGGGGAGGCGCCGACCGCGGGACTGGTGCCGGAGAGGTTGGACAGAGGATCCACCTGCGCAAACGCAGCGAGGGAGAGCAGCAGGGAGAAAGCGAGAGCTAGACGTGTCCACATGCAACGCGCATTGTGCAACAGCTCTGCCCGTTTACCCATCTCTGCCCGAGAAGCTATTCGAACAGCTCGCGGACGGAGAGCACGAAGCCGGGGAGAAGCGGGGAGGAGAGGGTGTCGCCGATGTCCGCGCGCACGAACCTTCCGGCGCTTTGCCGGTAGACCTCGACCACGTCATCGTCCGGGTCGACGATCCAGTACTCGGGAACCCCGGCGCGCTCATAGCGATCGAACTTGACCCGCTTGTCATGACGGCGGTTGGAGGAGAGGATCTCCACGAGGAGGTCGGGCACGCCTCGAATGTTTAACGACGTGACGATGTGGGTGTGCTCGTTCGAAACGAAGACGAGGTCGGGCTCCACGACGTCGTTTTCAGAGAAAACGACGTCGCATGGCGCGGGATAGAGCAGGCCCACGGGATGCTGGTCGAGATGGTTCCCCAACGCGAGGATCAGTCTCACCAGCAGCGTCTGGTGCCGGATGTTCGGTGCTGGATTCACGTAATGCTCTCCGTCAAGGATCTCGTGGCGGCGTCCATCATCCGGGATGGCGGCGAAGTCCTCGTAGGTCAGCTTGATCGAGGTCTGGGGAGCCATGCGCTAGAGTTTACTCTCCCATCGTTGCCGCAGCCGTTGCCATCTATCGCGACGCTAGGGCTTACTCGAACAGCTCGCGCACGGAGAGCACGAAGCCGGGAAGGAGGGGGGAGGAGAGGGTGTCGCCGATGTCCGCGCGCACGAACCTTCCGGCGCTTTGCCGGTAGACCTCGACCACGTCATCGTCCGGGTCGACGATCCAGTACTCGGGAACCCCGGCGCGCTCATAGCGATCGAACTTGACCCGCTTGTCATGACGGCGGTTGGAGGAGAGGATCTCCACGAGGAGGTCGGGCACGCCCTGGATGTTCGACTCCGTCAGAAGGCGGGCGTTCGCGTTGCTGACGTAGATGACGTCCGGCTCGACGATGTCGTACGGGGTGAGGAGCACGTCACAAGGGGCAGCGAAGACGTGACCCAGGGCGTGTTCCCTGACGAACGAAAACAGCGCGGAAGCGAGCCTGATGGAGACCGTCTGGTGCCGGAGGTTCGGGGCTGGGTTCACGTAATGCTCTCCGTCGATGATCTCGTGGCGACGGCCGTCGTCCGGGATGGCGGCGAAGTCCTCGTAGGTCAGCTTGATCGAGGTCTGGGGAGCCATGCGCTAGAGTTTACTCTCATGGACGACCTGCGAAGCTTCCCGGCCACCTTGCGCGAATGGATTGCTTCCGCGCCCGAAGTCGATGTCCGCAGGCGCGCTGCCGATGGCACGTTCGCCCTGGTCGAGCAGGCCTGGCACCTCGCGGATCTGGAGGTCGAAGGCTACGGCGTCCGGCTGGCGCGGATCCTCGCCGAGGATGAGCCGTCATTGACGGACTTCCGCGGCGACGTGATCGCGGAGGAACGGCGCTACCTGGAGCTCGCGCTGGAGCCGGCACTGGCGCGCTTCGAGACTGCCCGTGCCGCGAACCTGGCGCTGCTGACGTCGTTGACCGAGGAACAGTGGCAGCGCGGAGGCGAGCAGGAGGGCGTGGGCCGCGTGACGCTCGCACGCATCGTGGAGATGATGCGCGAGCACGACCAGGGACACGCCGCGGAGATCCGCGCTTTGCTGGGCGGTTGACTCGCGCGAGTTGCACTTCCCGCGTCAATGGACGGACTCCAGTGGAGCGGTGGACTTTAGTCCACCGTCGCTCTCGCGAGGATCGGCCCCTCTGCCCTTCGCGGTTCTCGAGCGCGAGCGTGGCGAGAAAACTCACACGGCTTACGGCTCACTCTTCGCGAGTGCCCGGTGGACTAAAGTCCACCGCTCCACAGAAGAAAGCCCACCGCGGGCAGAATGCCCGCGGCCCCTTACCGGAGTTCCTTGGCGGGCATTCTGCCCGCGCAAAGGGCGGCCTTGCGGCCGCCCTCACGGAGCAGAGACTGCTACTTTGCGAACACGTCGTCGACGTTCACGATGGTGATGTTGGCCGGCTTGATGTTCAACTTGTACGCGCCGATGATCTTGTCCTCGGCGGCCAGTTGCGGCTTCGGTGCGTCGTACTTGATCGACGACGGCCGGTCCGACAGCAGGGCGTCGCGCAAGCCCTCGGCGTCCTTGGTGACGATGATCACCTCGAGGTTCTTGGCCGAGAGATACTTCTTGATGGCCTTGTTCACATCTGCGCGCGTGAGCTTCGTGTACGCCGCGCGCATGGTGTCCACATAGTCGCCCATGCCGTACCACCAGGAGTCGAGGGCGTATCCAAGCCGCTGATTCTGGTTGGCCGTGAGCAGGTAGACGCTCTTCATCAGGTAATCGCGTGTGTTCTGAAAATCCGCTTCCGACAGACCGTTGTCGATCATCTTCTGCGTTTCGTAGAGCGCGATGCGCGTGGCCATCTGCGCGTTCTCCGGGACCACCGGACGGATCCAGATCTCGAAGAGCTGCGTCCGGCGTCCGATGTTCGGGCTGGGGAAGAACTGTCCGCCCGGACGATTGAAGTACTCGATGTATGCGTAGTCGCCGTAGTTCAGGCCACGGGTCTCGCGGATGCGGTCGTACAGGTGCGACAGCGAGGCGCGGTGCTCGCCCAGCCAGGCCCGGGCCACGTTCAGCGCGGCGAAGTCGGCGGAGTTGCGCGTCAACGGGATGGGATGGCCCATGGAGATGGCCGTGGCGCGGGTGTCCTTCTTGACGATCTGGATCTGCAGTCCCGAGGGCTGGGCGCCCTTGATGGCTGCGAGCTGGGCCAGGGCCTGCTCCTCTTCCCCGGCTCCGAGTGAGCCGAGCTCCGTGGTCAGTCGCTTGGCCAGCGTGTCGGGATAGTCGCCGGAGAGGCCGACCACCACGTTGGTGGCGTTGTAGTTGGCGTCGATGAAGGTCTTGACGTCGTAGAGCGTGATCGACTTCAACCCGGCCACCGTGCCCAGGACCGTGTGGCCGTAAGGCGTGCCGGCGAAGACGGCGTTCTGGAGCTGCTCTTTGCCGAGCTCCTCTTCGTTGTTGCTGCGCAGGTCCTGCTGCAGGGAGTTGAGCTGCTGGTCCTTGAGACGCTGAAAATCCTCGTCACGGAAACCGGGGCTCAGGAGCTGCGGCAGGACGATCGGAAGAAACTTGTCGACGTTGTCGCGATGGACGACCGCGGTGAAGGTGGTCATGTCCTTGTCGACGAGATGGAAGAAAGCTCCTGCGATGGGGTAGAGGGCTTTGTTGATCTCGTCGATGCGCAGGTCTTTCGAGCCGGCGTCGGTGATCATCGAGGCGGCCAGTTGGGCCAGTCCCTCTTTCCCCTTCGGATCGGCGGCCGAACCGGCGGTGAAGAGGAGCTTCATCATCACGTTCGGCAGCACGGACTTCTGTTCGAGGAAGCGGATCTGCACCTGTTGTCCCGCGGGAGCGGCCAGGGCGTTCACCGAGGGCGCCTTGGCGATCCCTTCGGGGAGAGCTTCCTGCGACAGAGTGGTCACGACCAGATTCTGGTCGGTGATGTACCGGTTCGCCGTTTCCTGTAGCACACCCGGAGTGACCGCGGCCAGCTCGCGGAAGTACCTGTTGATGGTGTCGTAGGAGCGCTCGAAGTGCGCGTAGCCGGCGATGGTCGAGGCGATGGCATCGGTGTTGTCCAGGCTGCGCACGAAGGCATAGCGGGCGTTGGTCCGGGCGTCGGCGACGCGCGTGGCGTCGAGCGGCCGGGCGCGCAGCCCGGCAAAGGCCTGCAGGATCGCGTCCCGCACGTAGACCGCGTCCTTCGCTTCCTTGACGCGCGCGAAGACGGTGAAGAGGGTCGGGTCGACGTTCGGTCCGCCGAAGAAGAAGAGCTGGTCGACCTTCTGCTCCTGCTCCACCAGACGCTTGTAGAGATCGGAGGTCTCTCCGAAGGTGAGGTCGAACATCACGTCGAAGGAAGCCTGGTCCCGCATCTGGGACGCCGACGGTCCGTGGAAGGCCACCGTCACCCAGGGAAGGGTGGCCGAGGTCCAGGGCACATGCGCGTAGACCGGGCCTTTGTGCTCCGGCTCTTGCGGGATGTCGACGGTGAAGGTGCCCTTCTGCCAGTCGCCGAAGTATTTCTCGACGAGCGGGAACACGCGATTCGGGTCGACGTCGCCGGCCACGATGACCGTGGCTTTCTCGGGACGGTACCAGCGCGAGAAGAACGTCTTGGCGTATTCGAACTGGTTGGGCATGTCCTCGATGTCTTTGATGAAGCCCATCGTGGTGTGCTTGTAGGGGTGGACGGTGTACGCCGCTTCCTGCTGCACTTCGAGAATCTTGCGCACCGGGCTCTGGGAGTTCTTGTTGTACTCCCCCAGCACCGCCCGGGCTTCGGTCTTGAACCCTTCCTCGGAGTAAGCGAGGTTCTTGAAGCGATCGCCTTCGATCTCCAGGATCTTCTCGAGGTCTTCCTTGGCGAAGGTGACGTGGTAGTTGGTGAGGTCGTCCGAGGTGTACGCGTTCTGACGCGCGCCCGCCTTGGTGATGATGGCGTTGTAGGCGTCCGTCGGGTAGGCCTTCGTGCCCCGGAACATCATGTGCTCGAAGAAGTGGGCGAATCCCGACTTGCCGGGCTCGACTTCATTGCGCGAGCCGGTCTGCATCGGAATCTGCAGCGAGACGATGTTCGGAAAACCGGTGGGCACGACGATGATCTTCAGGCCGTTGGCCAGGGTCTTCTCGGAAGCCTTGAAGGGCAGGATGTCCGGAAGGCTGCTCGCAGCGGTACCGCCCTGCTGGGCGGCGGCCGGAAGGGCGGCCGGAAGGGCGAGCACGCAGAGCGCCGCCATCAGGATTGTGGATCGAAACATAGTTCTCCTTCTCGTTCGAGTCGTCGCATCAACGGGGCAGTGAGCGCGAGGAGCTCCGGTCGGGCCGGGGTGCGGGTCACAGGTCACAAAATCTCACAGATGCAAAGCGCGCGGCAATGAAACTCTTCAGGGCTCGCGCAGGTGCGGAGGAGGGAGCCGTCAGTTCACGTCCGAGAGCTTGCGGCTCATCGTGTCGTCCGGGTCGATCGGCCCTTCCTTGAGATCCTCGCGGATGATGAGGTCGAGAAAGAGCTCGCGCACACCGTTGCGTCCTTTTTCCGAGTAGACCCGCCGGACGTCCGAGGGCTTGAGGCGGATGCCGGTCATGTTCTCGAGGTACTGGCAGAAGACGACGGCCCGCGAGCGGAAAGAGATGATCAGGATGACCAGCAGCACGCCGGCGGAGATGAGCGGCATCGCGGACGCAAACGTATCGACGCGGAACAAGTTCGTCATCGGGCCGGGGACATGCTACCAGAGGAGTTCTTCCATCGGCCAGGCCAGCGGCTTCCGGCCCCACTCTCACCTTCCGGCATCACCCTTGTAAGAGCCGGGAGAAGGTAGCTGTCATCGAGGGAGGGATTTGAATGTCCGAGGAACGATATGAGCCGGTGTCGTGCGACTACCACGATCAGCTCGAAGCCGCGGCGATGCACCGGAAGGAAGTGGAACTGGAGTTCGATCTGGCGGGGGTGACGCAGAAGGAGCGGGGACGGGTGGAAGACGTCTATACCGCCGAAGGAGCGGAGTTCATTCGGTTCTCCTCCGATGCCGGCCCGCTGGAGATCCGGCTCGACCACATCATTTCGATGAAGGAGTGAGGGGTGGTTGGCGGTTGGCGGTTGGCGGTGGATCACCACGATCCATCACCGACATCCAGCGAAGGTCCGGTCGGTAACCAGCAACCAGCAACCAGCAACACAGCAACACAGCAACCAGCAACCAGCAACACAGCAACACAACAGGAATACAGCAACTCCGCAACCGCCACCCGCCGACCGACCTGATAAGATCTCCACGCCAATGCCCAAGACTCTCTTCTACGCAGGCACGGCCTTCTGCTTCTTTCTGGCGCTGAGCAGCGGCGCGGAAGCGGCTCGCGAACTGGGTGTGGTAGGACTCTCGTTCGCGGCCTTGCCTCCCGGACCGTTCGGGGCCTGGGCCATCGGAGTGGCGTTTCTTTCCGGGCTGGCCATCGCGGCGCTCTTCTTGCGCATGGCCGCGCTGCTGGCCGCGCGCAATCTCTTCGGGGCGTTCGTGGCGCTGGTGTCGGTGAGTGCGGCCACGCTTGCTCTGGCGGGGGTGCTCTTCCTGCAGTGGCGGATCGTGACCGTGCCGCGCACGTCGCTCGAGGAGCTTCACTTTGCGGCGCTGATGGTGCTGGGTCTGTTCGTTTCCCTGAGCCTGCTCTCCCTGCGCCCGTACTTCAGCATCCAGGCCAGCCGCTTCCTCTCCGCGCTGGTGTTCTTTCCGCTCCCCCTCTTCGTGCTCATTGTGGTGCAGGAGATGTTGCTGGAGGGCTCCGCTCCGCCTCTACCCGCGGCCTCGCCGGCCTCGCGGGTCTTCTTCGGAGTGCTCTCGGTTCTCTTCGTCTCCATCGCCGTGCACTCCATCCGGCATCGGCACCTCTTCCTGGAGATGACCAACCTGCGCGAGCTCCTCGACTCGCGAGCCGACCCTGCCTCACGCCCCGGCCGCCCCATCGGCGGCGTGGCGTTTGATTCGTAGCTGGGTTGGCGGTTGACGGTTGGCGGTTGGCGGGGAGACGAAAGCACGCGCCCTCTCATCCCAGCACGTCTCACCCGGCAACCAGGACTCACACCCCGGACTCACCGCGACGCGCCGAACAACTTCTCCAGCCGGGCGAACCTCTCCAGCATGTCCGTGTAGATCTTGTCGGTCTTTTCGTGCAGATGCGCGACCTCCAGCTCGGCCTTGATGTTCACCTCATATTCGACGTCCGAGCGGACGTGGTCTTTCTCGGCCTGGCGATTCTGGCTGATGAGGACGAAGCAGGAGAGGAAGATCGCCTCCAGCGAGACGATCATGGTCAGTAGCCCGAAGGGAAACGGATCGAAGTGGGAGAGTCCCAGGGGCAGCGTATTGATGGCGATCCAGCCGATGAACCAGACGGCGTTGAGCAGCAGGAAGGCCATGCTGCCGCTGAACCAGGCGATCCAGTCGGCCACCTTCTGAAATCCGCTGAGGTGTTCCTCCACCTCGTCGTTGACGTTGCGCGAGACACGCGTGCGAAGCAGGTCGTCGGCCTTGCGGGTCATGTGGCCCATGGCCGCGAGCAGGCGTACCGCCGCGTCGGGAGTCTTGCGGAAGAGCAGGAGGAGATCGTCGCGGTCCAGCTCGAGCAACTCGGTGTCGGCCAGGGCCACGGCCGTGGCCGTCCGCCCTCCGCCGTCCAGCAGGGCCAGCTCTCCGAAGATCTGGCCGGCGGCGGCCACGGTCAGCACGATCTTCTGGCCGGTGGTATCGCGGATGGAGAGCTCCACCTCGCCGCTGTTGACGATGAACAGCGATTCGCCGGGCTCGCCCACCTGAAAGAGTGTCGTTCCGGCCGCAAGCAGGCGCACGTCGACGACCTGCGCCAGTCCGAGCCGGTCTTCGTCGGTCAGATGCTCGAAGAGCTCGCTCCGGCCCAGCATCGATGGTTCACAAGGCATGCATCCCCCTTTTTCGCGCGTAGTGTACGCGGGCCGCGTCTCAGGTCTGCAGACGAAGATCGATGCGAAACGGCCGCCCCGACCCGAGGTCGACGGAGCGAAAGTGCTCGTGCTCGACGTTCAGGATGTAGTTGAGCTCTTCCGGCGTGACCGCGCTTGGAACCGCGAGGACGGCGGAGGTCCGGGTGCGAATCCACTCGTTGCCGAGGTCCGCCAAAAGAGGCGGAGCCGGATAGTCGCGCCAGTTCTTCGGCAGCCGGCCCATGTCGATGTGCGTGACGAGCGCTTCCGGGAACGTGCAGGAAGCGACGACGTAATCACGCAGGAGCTGCGCACGCGGAGTGCGCACGAGCAGTTCCAGCGTGGCCAGGGAGATGCTGGCGCAGGTGTAGACGATGCGCACGCCGGCCGAGTGCCATCGACCCTTGTAGCGCCGCGATCCTTCGCCACTGAAGGCGTCGTCCGCATAACGGCCGTCGACGATTCTCCAGGTGGTGATCACCTACGAGAGGATCCCGTGTTGGATCTGTCCGACCAGGTTCTCGACCTCGCTGGCGCCCACTTCGGTGCGCGCGAACTGGAGAGGAGACACACCGCCCAGGGCCACGTTCACGTCGGTGAGCCAGAGAGTGGCCGCCTCGCGGTTCCCGTCGAACAGGTCGATGGCACTTCCCAGAACCCTTGCCAGCCGGAGCAGCCGGTCGGATTCATCCGGCTTGAGCCGTTCCTCGACCTTGCGCCGGGCCAGCGTCCGCCGGGGGATGCCCAGCACATCGGCGACAGTCTCCGCGGGCAGGCCGATGTTCCGGACCAACCGCTCGAAGGTCTTCCAGGAGAATCCCTTGTCGATCGCTTTCAGCAGGCTGGGGAGATCGAAATAGTCGAGGCCCAGGAGCACGACGTACCCGCGAGGGGTGGCCGGTTTGCGGCGAATCTTGCTGAACCGTTCCAGATCCCGAGTGGTCTTGGTTTCGATCGTGTCCATCTGGCACCCAATATGATGCCAGATGGCGCAGGGGTCAAGGACTGGCGACGCTCCACCAAAGGGCGTTGAAGACCAGGGGAAAGGTGGCGTGCGTCTGCCCGCGGTGCTGCGGCCGGAAGCCGAACAGGACGATCTTTCCCTTGCCGTAAGTGACCGCCACGGCCGCTGCCTTGCGGGCCAGACGGTTGGCGCCGAGGATCCAGCCGGAGAGGAGGATGTCTTGCTCGTCCTCCGGGTAGGTGGCCAGCACCCAGCGCTGCATGTTCGTGGCAGGAGCGGTGGTGTCGAAGGCGATGGGGGAGTCGAGGAAGGCCGCGGTCTCGGCCGGCATTCCTTGGGTGACCGGATGATTGGGCCGGAGCTTCAGGCGCACGAGGGAGCCGGGATTCGAGTAGTCATCCGGCTTGATGCCGGCCAGCGCGTTGCGCACCGGGATGTTGAACTCTTCGATGACGTAGTCACACGAGTCGCCGAACGCGATCAGGGTCCCACCGTCCTGCACGAATTTGCGCAGGGTGTCGGCGCCACTCTTGTCGAGGCCTCCGCGGTATTCGGGCGGCATCTCTTCGGCGTAGCGCATGGCACCTTCGGCGCGGCGCTTTCCGGTGGCCAGCACGTCCTTGGAGACGTCGGGAAGAATCACCGCGTCGAAGGCGCTCAGTCCTTTCTGCACTTCCTGTGGCGAGAGACCCTTGACCGGGACGCCGTAGGTCTCGAGCAGCCAGCGCGTCCAACCCTCGTCCATCGAGACCTGCCACGGCTTGTACGTGGCCACGCGCGGCTTGCGCGGAAGCCTGGCCCCACGTGCGATCACTTCCTTCGTCTCGGGCTTGATCGCCGTGACCCGCATCGTGCCTGCCGGCATCGGCGCCTTCTCGACGCGCACACCCATCTGCAGAGGCAACGTCCACGTGGCCACGTCGTAGGGGCGGAGGATGTCCCGTCCGGGCTGCAGCCGCACCTCGGGATAGCGCTGCGGCTCCATCATCTCCAGGATGAACTTCGCGTAGGGCTGCGCGAGCGGAATCCAGTAGTCGCCGTTCGCGGCCTGGTGCACCTCCACGTTGTGCTCGGCCATGAGCCAGGCCAGATGCTGTGCGGTGGGCCAGTCGCGCTGGTCGTGAGGGATGCGGTACGCCGAGCCGGCCGGCTCCTGGGCGATGGCGGCGCGCGCGCGGACGAGCAGGTTGCGCTGCAGGTCTTCGCGCCGGTCCGCCGCCAGTTCGAGCAGCGCATCGGAGGCGATGCGGCCGTAGTCCATGATGTCGCGCAGCCGCCACCAGCCGCCTTTCCACGGATTGGGATGATTGACCGTCGCTTTGTAGTCCACCAGTCCCTTGCTGCCGCCGCGCAATTCGGTGGGCTCGATGTAGACCGGCGAGGCGATCCGGGCAGAGGCGATCTCCAGGAGGAGGCCGGTGATGTTCTTCCACCACCCGGTGTTGCGCGTGCCCCCCAGCCAGTAGGCGTCGAAGGAGTAGCCGTAAATGAGGCCACTCTTGTTCTGCTGCTCGAGACGCATGGCCATGTTCGCGCCGATCATGTTCACTTCGCGCCAGATCAACGGGTGGACGTCGGGGTCGACCGGATCGGCGAAGGGCGGGATGAACATGCGCGGACCGTCGGTGCCCATCTGGTGCTCGTCGACGAAGACCTGCGGATTCCACTCGTGATAGACGGCGCGGTTGAGGGCGCGGGTCTCGAGCTGCGTGAGCATGTACCAGTCGCGGTTGTTGTCGTGCCCGGCGTAGTGGTGGTAGAGCCAGGGCAGCGTGCCCCCTTCGTAGTCGGTGCCGGCGTATTTGCGGTAGTAGTCGACGATCATCTGCTGGCCGTCGGGATTGAGCGAGGGGACGAGCAGGAGCACGACGTTGTCGAGACGGCGCCGGGTCTCGTCATCGGTGGCCGTGGCCAGCGCGTGCGCCCATTCCATGGCCATCTGCGAGGAACCGATCTCGCTCGCGTGGATGTTGCACGTGACCAGAATGACCGACCTGCCTTCGTGCACGAGCCGCTCGCCCTCGGCGTCGGACAGCCCGCGGGGATCGGCCAGGCGGCGGGCGATCTCCTGGATGCGGCTCTTGTTGCGGAGGTTCTGTTCGGAGGAGATGACGGCCATGAACATCTCTTCGCCGAGCGTGGTCTTGCCGAGGACTTCCACCTCCAGGCGAGGCGAGGCGGCATCGAGAGCATTGAAGTAAGAGCGGATCTGTTTGTAATCGGCGAGCGTTTTGTCCGCTCCGAGGTCCAGCTTCAGAAACTGCGACGGGCTGGGAATCTGGGCCACCAGCGGAATGGCCAGCAGGAGGAGCAGCAGGGCACGTTTCATGGGCGCGGATGCTACTACGGAGGGGGCAGAGGGCAGGGCGGTTCCCCCACCCGCGCGGGCGGGACGCCCACGCGCCAGCCGGCGGGACGCCGGCGCTCCTCGGTGTTCTGTGCGCTCCGCTCCTGCGGGCTGCCATGAAGAGGTACCATCGCCGGACATGAATACATCGCGGGCGTGGATCTTCGTCGTCGCCATGTTTCTGGTCTCGTGCGCCACCATTCCTCCTCGGGCGCAGAACGGGCATTTCAAGATTCTCCAGATCAACGATGTCTACAAGATCGAAGGGCTGGAGGGCGGCCAGAGCGGCGGACTGGCCCGGGTGCGCTCGCTGCGCAAGCTGCTCGAGTCCGACGGCACGCCGGTGCTGGTGCTGCACGCGGGCGACGCGCTTTATCCCTCCGTCATGAGCAAGTATCTCGAGGCCAAGCCGATGCTCGAGATCCTGAACCTGCTCGACGGCGATCCGGCCAAGACCGATCCGCATCTCATCATCACCTTCGGCAATCATGAATACGACAAGAGCGATCCCACCGTGCTCCTCGATCGCCTGAAAGAGTCTGCGTTCGTGTGGGTCTCCACGAACTCGCGCTGGTGCCATCCCACGTGCGACCAGCGCTTCCCCAACACGACGGATCTGTACATCGCCGACGTCGGCGGGACGCGGGTGGGGATCATCGGGTTGATCTATCCATTGAAGAAAACGTGGGTCGAGTCCACGGACGTCATTACGGCCGCGCGCGACGCGGTTTCCGCGCTGGCCGGGCAGGGAGTTTCGGTGATCGTGGCTCTGACCCACGAGGACATGGGGCAGGACGTCGAGCTGGTCCGGCAGGTGCCGGGCATCGACCTGGTCATCGGAGGACACGACCATCTCTTCATGCAGCAACAGGTGGAGGGGAAGTGGATCAGCAAGGCGGATGCGGATGCCAAGAGCGCCATCGTTTATGACGTCACCGTGCCGCCGCAAGGGCCCATCGTCACGACGCCGTTGCGGATCGCGCTCGACACCACGATGCCGAAGGATCCGGTGATCGATCAGGCCGTGCAGCGATGGATGGGTGTGCTCTCCGCCAAGCTCGGAGGCAACGCCACCATCGGCCAGACCGAGAACCTGCTGGAGGGCGTGGAGCCGGCCGTGCGAGGCCGGGAGACGGCCCTCGGCAATCTGCTCACCGACGCGGCCCGGGAACAGATGCAGACCGATGTGGCCATCCTCAACGGAGGCAGCATCCGCATCAACGACAACATCCCGCCCGGTCCGGTCACCAGCTACGACATGGAGGGGATCTTCTATTACACGAACACCCTGGTGGCGATGCGCGTCACCGGACAGCACATCCTGGACATGCTCCGCAACTCGGTCTCCCGCGCCGACGCCGGCGACGGCCGTTTCCTGCAGGTCTCAGGACTCTCGTTCATTTACGGAAACGATCTCACCGTCCAACCGGCCGACGTAACCATCGGCGGCCGGCCCCTCGACCTCACCGCGACGTACTCCCTGGCCACGATCGACTACGTCTACCTGAACGGCCCCGACGACGGCTACACCCTCTTTGCCGAAGCCACGCGGCCGCCGAAGATCAACACCGACCGCGAAGCCGACTTTCGCAAGACCGTCGAGGCCTACATCCGCACGCGTGGCACCGTGGACACCAAGATCGAGGGACGCATCGCGCGAAGGCCCTGAGCTCAAGGGCGGACCGCCAACGGCCAACCGCATACAATCGCGAACCATGAACCTCGCCCGCCACATCGCGTGGCGTTACCTGCGCCGTCCCACCGACAAGCTCATTTCCGCGGTGGGGGTGGTCTCCATCCTGGGCCTGGTCATCGGGGTGATGGCGCTGGTCATCTCCATGGCTTTGATGACTGGGTATCGGCGGGACCTGCAGTCGAAACTCCTGGGGGGAAACGCGGAGGTCTTCGTCTACTCCATCAGCACTCCCATCAGCCGGCCGGACACGTTGGTCACGCTGATCCGAGGAGTGCCGGGCGTGGCGGAAGCGTCGCCGGTGGTGTTCCATCATGCCGTGGTCACGACGGAGACGAACACCACCGGTTCGGAAGTGATGCTCAAGGGGTTCGAGCCTTCGCGTGCGCGAAGCTCGCCGATGCTGGCCAAGGTCATCGGGCCGCGTGGAACCTTCGTTGCCGCGGAAGGGGAGCGCGGGGTGGCGGTGGGCAAGTACCTGGCCACGCGCCTGGGGGTCAAGCCAGGGGACGCCATCAGTGTCACGGTGGCCGCGGCCGGCGCCGAGGGCTTCCTGCCGCGCTCGGCCACGTTCCTGGTCACCAGTGTCTTCGACACCGGCTTCTACGAGTTCGACGCGCGCTGGCTGTTCATCGATCTCGAGGAAGCGCAGGACCTGTTCGGGTTGGGGAAGGCGGCCAACCTGGTGGAGGTCAAGCTGGTGCCCGGCACGGACATCGACCAGGTCACCCGGGACATCGAGTCGCGCACCGAGAACCGATACACGGTCAGCGACTGGCGGGAGATGAACCGGCAACTGTTTTCCCTGTTGCGGCTGCAGCAGATCGTGCTGTTCATCGTCATCGGGATGATCGTCTTCGTCTCCACCTTCAACATCGTCTCGACGTTGATCATGACCGTCCATGAGAAGCGCAGGGAGATCGGCATTCTGGCGTCGATGGGTGCGGAGTCGGGAATGGTCCGGCTCGTGTTCATCTGGTACGGCACGATCGTGGGGGTGGTGGGCACGGGATTGGGCGTGCTCCTCGGAACGGTGATCTGCTGGGTGATCACGCGGTACGAGCTGATCTCGTTCCCTCCCGAGATCGCCGAGGTCTACTTCGTCTCGTCCATCCCCTTCGTGACGCGGCCGGCCGATGTGCTGATCATCACCACGTTCTCCATCGCGGTGTCGTTCCTGGCCACCATCGTGCCGAGCATGCGCGCGTCGAAGCTGAATCCGGTGGAAGCGCTTCGGTACGAGTAGGCCGCGCCCTGCGCCCCGCGCACTCCGCACTGCTCCTACGGTCTGATACGATCCCGCCCGTTTGATGACCAACGCACGCTTGATTCTCGAAGACGGCACAGAGTTCACGGGCGAGTCCTTCGGCGCCGTGGCGGACACCATCGGCGAGGTCGTGTTCAACACCTCTCTCACGGGGTACCAGGAGATCGCCACGGATCCCTCGTACCGCTTCCAGATCGTGGTGATGACCTACCCGCACATCGGCAACTACGGCGTCGAGAGCCTCGTGCAGCAGAGCGAGGCGCCTCAGGTGGCCGGGTTCGTCGTCCGCGACGCGGTGGACGAGCCGTCCAATGCTCGTGCGGAGATGTCCCTCGGCGAGTACTTCCGCCGCACCGGGGTCACGGCCATCGCCGGCATCGATACCCGTGCCCTCACCCGCAGGATCCGCAACCAGGGAGCCATGCGAGGCATGATCACCACCGACGCCGTCCGCGGCGTGGACGACATCGTGGCCGAGCTGAAGCGCTCGCCGTCGATGACCGGACTCGATCTGGTGCAGCGCGTGACGGCGCTCCGACCCTATGCCTTCGAAGAGCACGCCACCGATCCGCGGATGCGCGTGGCCGTCTACGACTTCGGCGTCAAGCGCGACATCCTCCGGCAACTGGTGCGAAAGGGTTGCGACGTGACGGTCTTTCCCGCCACCACTCACGCCGACGAGATTCTCAATCATGGCTACGACGGGGTCCTGCTCTCCAACGGACCAGGCGATCCCGAGCCCGTCACGTATGCCCAGGACAACATCCGTCAGCTCATTGGCAAGATGCCGATTTTCGGGATCTGTCTCGGCCACCAGCTCCTCGGCCTGGCCCTCGGCGGACGGACGTACAAACTCAAATTCGGCCATCGTGGCGGCAACCATCCGGTCAAGGATCTCCGCACCGGCCGCGTGGAGATCACCGCGCAGAACCACGGCTTCTCCGTCGACCCCGACTCGCTCAGCGAGAACGATGTCGAATACACGCACCTCAATCTCAACGACCAGACCCTGGAGGGTTTCCGCCACCGCCGCGAGCCGGCCATGGCCGTGCAATACCACCCCGAGTCCGCCCCCGGCCCCCACGACTCGTTCCATCTCTTCAACGACTTCGTGACGATGATGGAAGAGTGGAAGGGTCGGAGCTGAGTTCGATTTTGTTGCTGGTTGCTGGTTGCTGGTTGCTGGTTGCTGGTTGCTGGTTGCTGGTTGCTGGTTGTCTGTCTATGAGCTGCAGTCTCACAGTCTCACAGTCTCATAGGTGCACGTGCCACGAGCTTCTATGGGACTGTGAGCCTATGAACCTATGAGACTCTCCCGCGACCCGAAGACTCGACGACTCGACGACTCGACGACCCGAAGACCCGACGACTCGACGACTCGACGACTCGAAGGCGCGGAGACGCGGGGCGGGAAGGAGCGGCTCGCGTCAGAGGGGGGGGCGCGTCAGCCAGGTGTGGAGTGCGGTGGCCAGCGTGGGGACGTCGACGCCGGGTGGGGTGACGAGGTAGCGGTTTCCGTTGAGGACCTCGACCGCCACGCCCTGGGGAGTCCGCACGACGCCGGTGATGTTTGCGCGGGGAAGCGCGTACTCGCGGAAGAAGGTGCGGACGAGGAGCTGCTCGTCCCGCAACTCGATCTCACGAACATCGGTGCGAAGAGGGGGGAAGACGCCCAGGAGATAGGCGATCGGCAGCAGCAACCCCACCCAACTGCTGGTGAGGATGAGGAACCCCACGCCCAGAGCGAAGAAGCCGGTGCCGAGCAACCCCAGCGCCGCGATATCTTCCGGCGGACGCTGGCGGCCGAAGATCGAGGGAAGGGGTGGGGGCGCGGAGGAAGGGAGGCTGGGGTGGGTCGCCTGAGCCGCATCCAGCGCGCCGCCCTCCGAGCCCTGTTCCGCAACCTGTTTCAAAATCCCTGCTCCGTGTGCTCGCCGAAGGTTTTCTTGAGCGTGTTGATGATCTCCCCGACGGTGCAGTCCATGCGCACCGCGTCGGCGATGAACGGCATGAGGTTTTCGGAGGAGCGGGCCGCGTCGTCCAGGCGGGCCAGCGCGCCCTGCCAGTCCGCGGTGCGGGTTTCGCGAAACGCTCTCAGGCGCGCCACCTGTTCGCGCTCGACGCTCTCGTCGATGACCATGATCGGCAGGGTGGCTCTCTCATCCGCATCCGTGAACTCGTTCACGCCGACGACGATGGCCTCCTTCTCTTCCAGAGCGCGTTGCGCGCGGTAGGCCGAGTCTCCGATCTCGTGCTGCATGAAGCCCGACTCGATGGCCGCGGTGGCGCCGCCCATGGCGTCGATCTTCTCGATGAGCGCGCGCGCTTCACGCTCGATGTCCAGGGTCATCGCCTCCACCGCGTACGAGCCCGCCAGAGGGTCGGCGGTCGAAGTCACGCCGCTCTCGTACGCGAGCACCTGCTGCGTGCGCAGCGCAATCTTCACTGACTCCTCGGTTGGCAGCGCCAGCGCCTCGTCACGGCTATTGGTGTGCAGCGACTGGCAACCCCCCAGCACCGCGGCCATGGCCTGATAGGCCACGCGGACGACATTGTTCTCCGGCTGCTGCGCGGTGAGGGTCGAGCCCGCGGTCTGGGCGTGGAAGCGCAGGGCCACGCTGCGCGGGTCCTTCGGCGCGTGGCGCTCGGTCATCAGCTTCGCCCACAGCTTGCGCGCCGCGCGGAACTTGGCCACCTCTTCGAGAAAATCGTTGTGGGCATTGAAGAAGAACGAAATGCGCGGCGCGAACGAATCGACGTCGAGGCCGCGCTCGACCGCCGCCTGCACGTACTGCAGTCCGTTGGCGAGTGTGAAGGCCACCTCCTGCACCGCCGTCGAGCCCGCCTCGCGGATGTGGTAGCCGGACACCGAGATCGTGTTCCATTTCGGCACGTGTTGCGCGCAGAACTCGAAGATGTCGGTGACGATGCGCAGCGAGGGGGCGGGGGGGAAGATGTACGTGCCTCGGGCCGCGTACTCCTTGAGGATGTCGTTCTGGATGGTGCCGCTGAGCTTTCCCCAACCCGTGCCGCGGCGCTCGGCCACCACCAGCAGCAAGGCCAGCAGGATCGAGGCCGGCGCATTGATCGTCATCGAGATCGAGACTTTGTCGAGAGGGATGGCGTCGAGCAAGGTCTCCATGTCTGCGATGGAGTCGATGGCCACCCCGACCTTGCCGACCTCGCCGCGGGCACGCCCGTCATCGGAGTCCATGCCGATCTGTGTGGGCAGGTCGAAGGCCACCGAGAGCCCGGTCGTGCCGCGCTCCAGAAGATAGCGATAGCGCTCGTTCGAGGCCGCGGCCGTGGAGAAGCCGGCGTACTGGCGCATGGTCCAGAGCTTCCCGCGATACATGGAAGCCTGCGGACCGCGGGTGTACGGAAGCTTGCCGGGCTCGCCCAGGTCGGTGACGCTGTCGAAGCCGCGATCGCGGAGGTCGCGATCCGAATAGAAAACGGGACGGTCGGTCATTCGCACGTAGTCTACTTGTGTCGCGATCCTGGTTGCTCCGCGAACGCCACCTCAGCAACCAGCAACCAGCAACCAGCAACCAGCAACCAGCAACCAGAAACCAGAAACCA
>JBDTOZ010000109.1:0-7507 GCA_039932995.1 Acidobacteriota bacterium
GTCGGGAAGGGCTGTATGCCTCGCATCTGATCACGTGGCGGCGGCAGCGGGAGGCGGAGGGAGTGAGCGGGTTGTCTCGCAAGCGGGGACGCAAGGTGGATCCGGAGGCTGGCGCGGCGCGAAAGATCGCTCAGCTCGAACGGGCCAACCAGCGGCTGGCTGAGAAGCTGCGCAAGGCCGAGTTCATCATCGAGTTTCAAAAAAAAATGGCAATCCTCTGGGCCAGCCCGAATCCAGACGGCAACGAGGAGAACGACTGATGCTCGCCACCACCGAGTTGTCCACAGTGGTCGGCCCGGGCCTGGCCTGCGACGCGCTCTCGCTGCCACGTTCGTCGTTCTATCGTCGAGGGAAGTCCCGGGCCACAGAAACGCCTCTTCAGCCGCGGCGTTCGCCGCGCAGACTCAGTGTCGAAGAACGGGCCACGGTCCTGTCTACGCTCAATTCGGAACGGTTCGCCGACTGCTCGCCAGCGCAGGTCTACGCCACTCTGCTGGACGAGGAGCTCTATCTCTGTTCGATCTCCACGTACCGCATCCTTCGTGCCGAACGACAGGTGCGCGAACGGCGCGCTCAGCTTCAGCGGCCGCTCTACACGAAGTCGGAGCTCCTGGCCACGGCACCCAATCAGGTGGGGTCGTGGGACATCACGCGTCTTCACGGTCCAACCAAGTGGTCGTACTTTCAGCCTTACGTGATCCTCGACATCTTCAGCCGCTACGTGGTCGGCTGGCTGGTGGCGCCGAGGGAGAGCGAAGCGCTGGCGGTGACGCTGATCGAGCAGACGTGCATCAAGCAGCAGATCGGACGCGATGAGCTGGTCGTGCACGCCGATCGAGGCTCGTCCATGACTTCGAAGTCGGTGGCGTTCCTGCTGGCCGATCTGGGCGTGGAGAAGACCCACAGCCGGCCGCACGTCTCCAACGACAACCCGTACTCCGAGAGTCAGTTCAAGACCATGAGGTACCGGCCCGAGTTCCCGCGTCGGTTCGCCTCGATCGAAGACGCACGCTCCTTCGTTCGCTCGTTCATGGACTGGTACAACGGTGTCCATCGCCACTCCGGCATCGGCTTGCTCACACCAGAGTCCGTGCACTACGGTCGAGCACACGCCGTGACCGAGCAACGTGCAGGTGTTCTGGCTGCCGCGTTCGCGGCCAGGCCCGACCGGTTCGTCGGCGGAGCGCCTCACACCGCCGCCACCGGCCGCCGCTGGATCAATCCACCCGACGACGAACGGGCCGCTCTCGACCCGCCACACCAAGCGTCGGCAGCTTTTCTCTCTTCCACTTGATGCGACTCTTGCCTCTTCTCTGACCGACGGGCTCACCGTCGATCACCGGCCGCCGGTGTTGCTTAATTGAATGGTCGCTGCTGTCTCAAAGTTGTTGACAGGTTCCGGATTGCAGATCACGAATCGTTGAACGTCCCGGCAAGGAGGCCGGTTCCTAACAATTCAGTTCGGGCAGATCCCGAGCAATTCAGCGGCAGGCCGGGCTAGGCTAAGTCTGGAATACGTGGAGGTGACGCGATACGCTTTCTAGCGATGGGGCGGAGGACGCCTCTCCGCGGGAATGTCTTTCGCGTAGCAACCGAAATCAACCAGAGTTCCGTGAGCTCCCTCGTGAACTCCGCCATCGCGCAACCCGGGGAGACACAAACGCCATGAGCGGTGGATCTCGCGGCGTTTGTATGGGTTACGCGTTGGTAGGCGCTAACGGACTCGAATCATTTACCCCCACCGTGTGAATGACCCTCCGCGTCCGGACATCCTAAGATGTATGTGGTTTCAATGGTTTACGAGCGACCCTGGACATCCCGGGACGTCGTAGGATGGCCGTAAGGCGACCCTGCGAACACTCCTAACGACTTGGAAAGGGGTAGGGAAAACTTGAGTCGAGACCCTCCTTAGTAGGTGAGTTGATCTCCCGCGGGTTCGAGGATGCAAACGCATGTCTTACGGCGCATCGACGACACTTTACGACCTCATCCGCCGCTTCGAACTCCCACGTCCCGACGCCGAGTTTCCCGATCTCGTTGCCTGCCTGGGCGAGGAAGCAATTCGCCGAGTAGCGGCAGCGCCAGCGCCAGCCATTAGTGAGGAGGTAAATGCAAAATACTTCTACCTCTTGGCGCGCGTGTATGAGTTGCTGGGTTATTCCGCGCGGCATACTCCGTGGCTGAGTAACTCGCCGCGGTTCTACTGGCACAAAGCGCTCGACTTCATCGACGAGGCAATGGTGCTGACGCCGACCGATTCTTCTTATCGTCCGTTCCTGCACGGCAAGCTTCTCTTTCGAGAAGCGATGATCTTCACGCTCGACACGAAGGCCGCCGAGCCAGGCGACAACAGCCAGGAGCTTCTCGATAGCGCCGTGGTGGAGTTCGAGGAGGCCGCGCGCCGGGAGGCAGATACCACTGTTCGCTTCATCTATCTCGATGCCTCCAAGATCGCTAGTACGGAAGGAGATCAGCGGCGTTTCCGCAAGGAACTCCAGAATCACATTGCCCGCGCGACCAGAAGACCATCAGCCGCAGGACTGGACGCGATCGCGGCACACATCGCGACGCTGTCAGAGCAACTGTTCTGGGATTTTCCGTCGTCTGCGGCCGGAATGGTCTGGCCGGTGCAGCACGCTTTGGCAAAGGCACGCCCTCTGTACGCGAAGGCGCAGATCTATGACGACGTCGCAGCGTTCGTCAGCGACATGCAGAAGAAACAGCAGGATGCCGGTCTTGGCGCATCCTTGCTTAAGGAAAGCGAGGAGGCAATCCGCGCCTGTCATGACGAATCGTCCTATGCGTGCGACGCCGTCGGCCTCACTATTCGCGCAGCCGATAGCCGGGTGACGCTACTTCGACGGAAAGCGGAGACGGCGCTGCGGCGCTGTGTCCGCGACTTCAAGGTCGTTCAGGCAAGTGACAATGAAGAACGCGTCCGACTTCTCGAGCGAGCTGGTTCGCCTCCTCGCCTCCTGCCAAACGAAGTGCTGCAGATGCTAAAGAACGTGCATCCCGATCAGGATGCAGTCCGCGTCCCCAAGGCGTTCGCGCAGGCAGCATTGGACGTCGATCTCCCGCTCGATGACCAGGCCACCCTGTTCGCTGAAAGCACAAGCACGTGGATCCTTCGGAATGGATTCGATCGATATCTCGTGCGTGCGACCGAGACGTATCCGGAGATCGTGGATCTTCAGAAGCAACCCATCCCTTTCAGTCATGGCGAAGCGCAGATATTCAATGACTATTCGATCGCCGTTCACGAAGCGTGCAACCTGTACACACTAGCGATCCGCGAGATTCTAGTTCTCCTCGAGAATGCCAACGTCTGGTACGACCGGATCACATCGCAGTTGGAGATCGACACTCAGGCGGCGCCTAGCGATGTGCATCTCGCCAGCCTGCTGGTGACGACTCGTTCCATTCGGAATGAGGTCAGCGCTCGCAATTATCCATTGCTCGGAACGTTGCGGGTCCGAACGCGCTATGCGTGGTCGTTGTTGGAGATGTTTCAGATGCGGAACCAGTCGGTCCGCCTTGGCACACTCTTCTCCGGTCAGTGCCAATTGATCATGGCGAACCCGTTTCACGATCCGAGTAGGGACGTGCTCGAAGACCAATTTCTCGAAGTCGGCGCGGACCCGATTTTCCAGACCACGATCGACTTCGTTTTCCGCGGAGCCAAAGGAGAGGAACACCGACACGACTTTCAGCGGCGCGCTCTCAACACCGCCAAGATCACGATTGACCAGCAGGAACAGAGCCTCTTGGTCGAGAGCCGCTACCTCGATCTCCTTCCCGAAACTCGGCGCGCGCTGATCGCTCGCCTCGCTTGTCACCGCAGCCTCGCGTCGGCTCTCGCACAATTCACGTCCATCTACGTTGCGCAACGAGCGAATGAGCTGCCGACCGGAACGATCAAGCGGTTCCTCAAAGAGATCCAGAACCACTTTAGCGACGCAAAGGCGGAGCTCGAAGCATCGGGTGATTATCCGTCAAACCTCATTGATGCCACGGGCCTCGATGCATTACACGACTACATGAGGGGCATAGCCCAAGTGCTGATTGGGATGAATGAACGGCACCAGAAGCGGCCGTGGGCGGCTACGTATCGAAATGCGCTCGCTCTCCTCGACAGCGCCAGCAAAAAACTCAAAGACGCCGGCGATCTCTATCTGCTACCAGCAGGCGAAGTCAGGGCTGATTATTTGCGATATGTGGACGCGAGGATTCTTACCGTGTCCGCGTTCAAATCGAAGTATCACGGTGACGAAGGTCAAAACGGGAACAACCTGGCGGATTTCGCGAAAGCTGCGGAGTTTTTCGAGAAAGCGGCGGAGAACTTCGAGATGGTGCACGACTATCGTGTAGCGACCAAGGCGCGTGCGCGCGGCGCAGATTCCCAAAGCCTGGCAGAAACCGCAGCCGACGCTCGGTATCAGAGGCTGAAGGAGGCCAACGCGCTGTATGCGGCGTGCGGCGATGCTGACGGCTATAAGGACACGTATGAGCGCCTACAGAGAGACTTTCCGGAAGAGGAAGCTGGCGTGGCCTCAAGAAAAAGCGGTAATTCGAGGCCAAAGTCAGCAGCTCCTCCGCCGTGGCCTCCTTTTCGCGCTGCGGCGAAGGAAACGTTCGCAGGATACGCGCTCGAGCTCATCGGCGCCGGTGGCATGGCCGACGTGTATTGTGCAACGGCGAGAGACGGCAGCGTCGTTGCGCTCAAACGAATGCGCAAAGAGGATCTCAACGACTCCGATGACTCGCTGGAGCTGAGGAAGCGCTTCCATCAGGAGTTTCTGACGGGGAAGTCTCTCAGTCATCCGCATATCGTGAACGTCTTCGAGTACAACATTCTCGACGGCGTACCGTTTTTCACGATGGAGTTTCTGAGGGGAGCAACGCTTGAGGTGTCGGTCTCCGCGCATGAAGTGTTTGCGCCGAATGACGCTGTGAGAATCGTGAAGCAGATCGCCGAGGCTCTCGATTACGCGCACGGGAAAGGAATGGTCCACCGCGATCTCAAGCCGGGGAACATCATGGTTCTCGAAGGTAATCATGCGAAGGTGATGGACTTTGGCATCGCTCTCAACCCGCGCTTTGAGCGACTCACGAAAGCGGGCTATGTCCTCGGTACGCCGCCGTACGCGTCACCAGAGCAGTTAAGAGGCGGCCACGTGACGCCGATCAGTGACCTCTACTCCATCGGATTGATCCTCTATGAATTGCTCACGGGAAACTCCGCGCTCCCGGTCAAGCGCCGATTGAGGGAGGAGCATCCCTCGCCTTCCGAGGGCGTTCCGAACTTGCCGACCGCACTCGATGGGATTGTCGGGACACTTCTTGCGCTCGATCCAGCGAAACGTTATGACTCTGCCGAGACTCTAATCGCGGCCCTCGTCGCATTTCTAGGCCGCCAGTGAACGACTGAAACCCTTGGCCCGCCGAGAACCCCGGATAACGCATTCGTCGGAAGCAACCCCGAAGCGATCGAACTCTTCAAACACTTGCTCATCAGGAGCACCAACAAAGAACGCCGCTCGGTCTGACCAACCTGAGCGGCGTGAGAAGTTTAGAGTGGTAGGCGCTAACGGACTCGAACCGTTGACCCCCACCGTGTGAAGGTGATGCTCTACCAACTGAGCTAAGCGCCTAGGGACCTCTGTCAACGAACGTCCCCCGGACCCTATTCCGTCCGGAGGCGCTCAAGATAGCGGAGGGAGGGGGTGGCGTCAACCATCGTGGGCCGAGCCTCCGTGACCTGCCGACGCGCTGGGAGGATCTGTTGCGGTCGAGGTAGGGATTGCGCGGGGCGTGGGCACTCCTTCGGGAAAGGGGGATGTATGCCGGAAGTTCAGAATCAGCAGCGGCACGAGGCGGAGCGGGGGGTCGATCACTACAAGTTCTGGATCCTGAATCGCCAGCCGTTCGTGCGGATGGTGCGGACTCGCGGGCAGTTTGACGTCGAGCCGCGGGTGCGGACGACGGTGGGGCTGGACTTCATCGGCAATCCGGTGGCGAAGGATGGGGTGGCCGTGCAGTTTCCCGAGCGGCACCTGACCGGCTACTCGCTGGAACCGCCCATCCCCAGCGTCCCCGAGCCGCAGCGGCGCGTGGTGCTCTCCAACCAGTTCACGCCCGCCACGGAGTGGCACCTCGGCGATCCCGAACTGCTCCTGCTCCCCGCCGGGAAGTCGTTCGCGGAAGGCATGCCCAGCGAGCCCGAGTCTCCCTCGACGCATTACCTCTGCTATCACGTCCGCAACGGCGAGCCGGTGAACCGCGAGGTCGAGCTCCGCGATCAGTTCGACGACGTGATCGGCCAGCCCGAACGGGAGGGCCCGCTGTATCCCACGTACTTTGCGGTGCCGGTGGAAAAGAACGGAGAGCCGATCGGAAATCCGGTCGTGCATCTGGCCATCTATCGCTTCCAGCCGCGCACGGGCTTGCCGAATCCGATCTACATCCGCACTTCCGATCAGTTCCTTCCTCTCCTGCCGATCCTGCTCTCGGTGGTCGGTCCGCGCTTTCTGGCGGTGCCGTCGCTCAAGCTGCAGTGGAACGAGGAGGCGTAGGCCGGACGCTGCGGAAATGGGGCGGCGCCCCATGGAGCTCGCGCATTCTCAGTCCAGCGCGTCAGTCCAGCGCGGCGATCTGCCTGTCGTGGACGCGTCCGAGGAGGAGTTGTGCGGCGGTGGCGCCGATGAGGGCCAGGGCCATGTCTTTCTGCGTGTCCCAGACGTCGCCTTGCGTGCCCAGGAAGGCGGTGCCTTCGTCGCCGGCGTAGGCGCCGACGAGCCATTCCAGGAGCTCGTAGAGCGCGCTGAAGCCGAGGCAGAAAGCGAGGACGATGGCGAAGAGCCAGCCTTTGCCGCGGACGACGCTTTTTCGAAGGAGGATCTCGCGCGCCAGGATGGCCGGGACGAAGCCTTGCGCGAAGTGGCCGATACGGTCGTAGTGGTTGCGCGTGAAGCCGAAGAGGTCCTCCATCCGGAAGCCGAGCGGCACGAGGGCGTAGGTGTAGTGGCCGCCGACGATGAGGATGAGCGCGTGCAGGAAGAGCAGCACGAGCAGCAGGGGCGTGAGCGGGAAGCGCTTGTTCGTGGCGAAGAGGAGGATCAGTCCGATCACCGCCGGGAAGACTTCCAGTCCCCACGTGAACCAGTCGTGCGGCCGGACCATGGACCAGGCGAAGGCGGCCAGCAGCAGCACGAGCAGGATGGGGCGGAGACGCACGGAGAGAGCTTACTCCGTGCGTCCCTTTTTCGCCCTGGATAGGCGTCGGGAAAGATGCCCGGCTCCCAAGGGACTTACTTCTTTTTCGCCGAGGACTTTTTCGCGCTCGACTTTTTGGACGAAGTCTTTTTCGTGCTCGACTTCTTCGCGCCCGCCTTCTTCGAAGAGGACTTCTTCGCGGGCACTTTGCCGCCGGCGGCGCGGGCTTCGGACAGACCGATGGCGATGGCTTGTTTGCGGCTCGTCACTTTCTTGCCGGTGCTGCCGCTCT
>JBDTOZ010000110.1:0-5083 GCA_039932995.1 Acidobacteriota bacterium
GGGCGAGACGCCCACGGGCCAGCCGGCGAGGACGCCGGCGCTCCCATGCTCCGCCGGCAGATCGTCGCGTCGCGCGAAGAAAACAGAGGCTCGTGGCCAGCGCGCCTATGAGACTGTGCGCCTATGAACCTATGAGACTCCTCACGAGCTCCGAACACCACAATCAACCAGCAACCAGCAACCAGCAACCAGCAACTACCGAGGCACCTCCACCTGATCGAAGATGCGCCTCAGCAGATCGTCGAGGGCCAGTCCCTCCATCTCCGCTTCCGGGCTGAGCGTGATGCGGTGCGCGACGACCGGGGCCACGAGCGACTTCACATCGTCCGGGGTGATGAAGTCGCGTCCGTCCAGCGCTGCTTTGGCGCGGCTCGCTTCGAGTAGCGCCAGGGACGCCCGCGGACCGGCACCGATCTGCACGGCCTCATCGCGTCGCGTCCGCGACACCAGCTCCTGGATGTAGCGGATGATGTGCGGCTCGACCTTCACCTGGGTCATGACCGTGTGCCTTGCCTGTAGCAGCTCTTCTCCACTGATCACCGGCTGCAGGGTGGCCACCGTGGCATCGTGCAGACGTCGCCCGGCCGCGTACTCTTCGAGCATGCGCACCTCGTCCTCCGCCGCCGGAAAGTCGATGTTGATCTTGAACAGGAACCGGTCCCGTTGCGCCTCGGGGAGCGGATACGTCCCCTCGAACTCCACCGGATTCTGCGTGGCGAACACCGTGAAGACGGGGGAGACCTTGTAGCGCGTACCATCCACCGTTACCGCGTTCTCCTGCATCGACTCCAGCAGTGCGGCCTGCGTGCGGGGCGGCGTGCGATTGATCTCGTCGGCCAGCAGGATGTCCGTGAAGACCGGGCCCACGCGGAAGGCGAACTCCTGCGTCTTCTGGTTGAAGACGTTCGCACCGACCAGGTCCGAAGGCATGAGGTCGGGCGTGAATTGGATGCGCCGGAAGCGGCACCCCAGCAGGCGCGCCAGCGTGAGCGCCAGCAACGTCTTGCCCGTTCCGGGCACGCCCTCCAGGAGCATGTGTCCGCCCGCCAGGAGCGACGTGATGGCCAGTGCCTTCACCCGTTCCTGGCCCATGATCACCCGGTCGAGCTGCCCGCGCAGCGCCTGGAAGCGCGTTTGAATCTCGCTAATGGTCTGCATCCGTTCCCCTGTCTTCGCCCTTACACGATACCTACTGCCTCGAGAGCCGTGGAGCCGGCGACGGTAAGGCCCCGGCCCTTCGGGGCCGCGAGACATTCAGTTTCGCGAACCCTTCATTCAATCCCGTGAGCGTCCGCCGTCCGCGGGTCAGATCATCCACTCGTTTCCTGAGCGCATCGCCGCGGAGGCCGCTGGTATGCGCCACCGTGCGGGTCAGTGCCTCGTAGTACAGCGTGAGGGCCTGATCCGGAGGAGTCACTTCGCGGTAGAGCGCGCCCAGCGACTGCACCAGATCGATCGCCTCCGAGCGTGTTTCCCGCGCCTCGTCTTCCGGAGGTCCGGTGCGCCGGCCACCGCGCCAGAACACGAGCGCGGCCACGGCCACCAGCATCAGCAGGAACGGACCGAGGTTCCACTCCTTCATGAGCTCCAGCGCGCCGTCGTCACTGACGATGCCGTGCGGCACTTCGTCGAAGTACACCGGCCGCTTTCCCGCCAGCGTGACCAGCAGCGCCAGGTGACTGGCGCTGGCCAGATTTGCGTTCTGAAAGACTTCCGGCCACGACACGACGAACAGGTCTCCGTCACCCAGGCGCTCCCGGGCCACGATCACGTGCTCCCCCGCCACGAAGAGCGCCTGCATGCGCGGCCTCAACTCGAGAAACGCGCTGGTCTTCTCCGGCACTTTCAGCAGGTCCACGCCCGACCAGAGCGGAAAGACTTTTTTGGCCTCCACCGTGACCGGCGTTCCGGTGGGGAGCAGTCCCATGTGCGAAGCGATGACCATCCGCCCGCCGTGGCGCACGAACGCGTCTTCGGCATCGGTGAGCAGCGCGCGCTCCCGCGGTTTGGGCGGTCCCATCTGCTTTTCGTCCAGCTCCTCGGGATCGAAGAAGACCGGCACTTCGTGAGTGATCCGGAACACGACCGCGTTCTTCTCGATCGGTGCGCGACCCATCGGACGGGTCAGCGCGGCCATCGGTCCCCGCCGCGCCAGGTACGCCGCGGCCTGCGAGAGACCCTTCTCTGAAGTATTCGCGGACGAGTAGTCGTCGAAGACTCGCTCCGAGGCCCGGCGATCCGTGACGATCCAGAGCACCGTGACGGCCACGAACGCGGCGATGGCCAGCAGCAAAGGTGCGACGCGTCTCATGCCGCCCCTCGGCTTTCGCGCTCGAGAGCATCCAGGATGCCCCTCGCCCGCTCGCTGCATTCCTCGTTCGTCTCGGCGGTGCTCAGATCCGCGCCGTACCACTCCTTCTCGAAGCGCCGCGTCAGCTCGATCAGGTCCGCACGCCATGTCAAGGTGGGCGGGAGCGACGCCACATACTCCCAGTTCGTCCGGCCCTTGCGGAAATGAAGGATGCCCGCGGCGTAGCAGGTCACCAGCACCGCGTGGTACCAGGCCCGGATCGCTTCCCGGAACCGTCCCGCGGCGGCCAGTTCGGCAGCGTAGCGCTCCCACTCCGTGGCGCCGCGCGACAGCGGATCTTCGTCGGCAGTCGAGCCGAGCGGCGGCAAGCTGGCCGCGAGCGCGGGATCGGCGCCCTTCGACCTTCGAAGCACACGGACGGCCAGAATCAGGACGAGCAGCACGATGCCCGCGACGACGGCGAACACAATCCAACGCAGCGCCGGACTGCCTTTTCCCTCCTTGCCGCGCTCGGTGTCGGGGAAAAGATCGAACAGCCAGTCGACGAATTTCTTCAGCTTCTTGCCGATCCAGCGGAGCATGTCCATGATCGACTCGGCCACCCGCTCCAGCATCGGCAGGTCGCGGTCGAGCGTCGTGTCGATGTCACCGCCCGCCGTCAGCTCCGCCGGCTCCTGCTCGGCGGCGATTTTCTCGAGCAGCTTGCGGTCGCCGTGGACTCCCTCCATGCCTCCGGCATGGCGCAGCTCCCGGATCGTCGTCGCCAATCGCGTGCGGTGCGGACCGTCCGCCAGTTGCGCTTTGCCAATGAGCGCGAGGAGAGACGCATCGGCCGAAAACGTGCCCTTCGCCCACACGATCTGCACGTCCTTCAGCCCCGCGGCCTGGCCCTTCGCGGCGTCCAGTTGCCGTGCGGACAACAGTCCTTCGATTTTCTCCAGCCGAGAGACGTAGTCCGCGAGGGAGATCCGGGAGGCCGTTGGCGGGGAGGGCGTGGTCTGTTTTCCGGCGTCGCTCGTCTGAGCGATCGCGGGAGGTGCGATTCCCAAGGCACAGACGACGATCGCCAACGTCGTCCACCTGGGCGACAACGCCAACATGAGCCGCTTCAAGAAGCGCGCTCCAGTTCTTCGAACCAGGCCCGGAGATCGTCGCCGCGCTCTTCAGCGCCGGCCTTGCTGACGAACACCACCTGCGCGGCGATCCAGAATGGCTCGAGGGTCACCAGCGCGCCGGCGATGAGCATCAACAGATAGCGGCGATTCCCGGGAGTGAAGAGGGCCTGCCAGCGTGGAGCATCGAAGTCGCTGAGAGCGCTCATGGCCCAGATGCCGAGGGCGAAGGCGGCCGCGAGGTTGACCAGGGCCACGAAGAAACCACAGAAGAAGACGCACACCAGGGCCAGAGGTGTGGCCGTGCGGGTATGGCGAACGATGAGACGGAATGGCTCGATGAGGCTGACGCGCTCATTCAACTCGGCGGTGCCGATGGCCAGGCCGGAGAAGATCGCGGCGACGGCCACGCCCAGGCAGGTGAAGACGCTGAGATAGCCGAGGATGGCCATGGCCGCGGAGGTGAGGAGGTAGCTGGCCAGGGCCGCGGGCGGGACACGCCACGTCTCGCGGGCAGGGGCGGTTCCGCGCACGTGGGCCAGGCGGCAGGCCCGCGCGTAGACGGTGCGGCCCCAGACCGCCAGGACGATGGAGGCCACGATCATCAGAGCCGTGCCGCCGAGGAGGTTGCCGTAACGCGGCGCGTCCTTGCCCACCTCGATCAGTTGATCGATGAAGAGGGCCTGCAGGAAACGATAGGGGAGTGTGGTCACGATGAGCAGGCCCGCCCACGGCGCGGCCGTCATGGAGACCACGTTCGTGGCTTCATCGAGCACGGAGGTGGGCGAAAGGGGCGAGCGGATCAAAACAGACCCGCGATCACCGCGGCCGTCCAGACCATCAGCCTGGCGCCGGCCACCAGGAGGAGGGCCGAAACCGTCAGGACGCCCAGCCAGGAGAGCACGGACGAGCGTTCGACCTTCGCCCGCCGCAGCGTGCCCAGACAACCGGCACAGTGCCAGATGCCATCCCACTGCGTGGCGCACTCCTGACAGAGCGTCTTCGCGCAGATCATGCAGCGCGCAAACCCGTGCCGCTGAGGATGAAACGCGCACCACTGGGAAGGGGAGGGCATGGGCCGGGGGATTTTAGCGTAGGAGGAGGGGGGTGGGGTCGAGTCTTCGAGTCTTCGAGTCTTCGAGTCGTCGAGTCGTCGAGTCGTCGAGTCGTCGAGTCGTCAAGTTCGAGTCGTCGAGTCGTCAAGTCTTCGAGTCGTCGAGTCTTCGAGTCTTCGAGTCCTCCGAGTCCTCGAATCTACAGTCTCACAGTCTCATAGGCTCATGGGCTCATAGGCTCGTCGGCTGGTCTTCGAGCCTTACGGTACGGTCCGACTCGAAGACTCGAAGACCCGAAGACCCGAAGACTCGAACTTCGAGTGGCAGGTTGTTGATACAGGGTGTTGATATCAGACGGAAGGCGTTTCGGATTACGCCGGAGGCGTAGCGGAGATTAGCCGTGGGCGAGCGCCGGATAGGCGCGCTGCCCCCGGACGGAGTGATCCATATCTTCAACCCCGGTAGGGGTGCGGGAGTAGGGGTCTGCCCGGCGCGGCACGATGAGCAAAAATTCATTGTTCTTGTAGACAAGGGCGGCGTTCTCCGGTAACCCCCGCCAACCGCCAACCGCCAACCGCCAACCGCCAACCGCCAACCGCCAACCG
>JBDTOZ010000111.1:0-8274 GCA_039932995.1 Acidobacteriota bacterium
CGACTAGGGTTTCTGGACACTGCTCCGTTCGAGCGCCACCCAGCCCGTCTGCTCGCGGTCTTATCATCAACTCCGGTATTCATATTGCGGTTCCGATCGCACGTATCGCTGGCGGTTTGCCGTGTCGGTGGCAGGCCACGTCATTCATTGGTTTCAAGCTGTGTTTTGAAAAATTCCAGCTCCTTGTACGTGTGATCAAAAACCGCCTGGCGGCCATTCGCACGGTTGAAGAACCACGTTAGGACACGCCCCCAAGTCGAATCAGGAAAATCGAGATATACGTTGTGAGAGAGCCGAAGGCCGAGCTCCGTCGGCTCCAGCTTCAGTACACCGCCTTCCGGAATTCTCGCTCGTATAAGTCTTGCAAGGTTCCTATACGTGGCTGTGCCGGACCAAATGCCAGGCGCGGTCGATCGAAATAGTGGAACCGCCCAGATAGGTCTCCAGACACACCCGCGACGCTCTCGCGCTGATGAAACTCTGCGTCCTGAGCCGGCAGGTTGTTGGGGGTGTTGAACCTAAGCCCGAAATGTTCCTCCGGATTGGAGGCGGTCCAGTTCTTTGGATCGCATGCGTAGTCCCAGATATCCTCGGCCCGCGCACGGATGCATAGGATGTGTTGACGACGACGAACATGTTCTTCTCCTAAAACGGACGCGGGATTTTCCCGATTGACTGATTGACTAAGTACATAAGATCGAAGACCAAGCGGCCAGCCGAGCCTATCGATTCCTTCCTGAGCAGCAACTTCGGGCCGAGGAGCAGAGTGACGGGGCCGATCTAATTTCGTCGCGACCGCCCATTGGTCACCTCGGCTTGCTGGGTCGGATGCTCCACTGTCGTGCTCCACGTAAAGTGTTCGTACACGCCCGTCCAGTACCAGCCGAAAGTGAAGCCGAACAGCAGCTCCTCGAGCGGGACGCCCCCGATTAGCACGCCGCTCAACGCCGGCAGATTCCACACTTGGCGGATGTAGCCCGGGGTCAGCAAAACCAGCCCAAGCATGAAGATCCAGTACAGACCGAGGAAGACGACTCCGCCGACGAGACTCTTCACTGTGAGATCCGGGCGGCAGATGCTGGAAGCAATGCCACCAACAACCAGACAAATGATGGCGGGATAAATGACATTCCATGGCAGGAAATACAACGCCACGAACACAACATACGGCGCAAAAAGAGCTACAAAGTGAGCAGTGTGCCGTCTGCGCATTTCCTCCGCGCCTGCCGGGATGAAGTGGCGACTCGTGAGCGCACTGTACAGGACGGCTCCAATCCCGCCGATGGCGAAGCAGAAGATGACACTCTCGATATCGAATCCTGTGCGCTGTGCGAGCTCGAAGAGGCTTGGCGGACTCCAGTACGCGGGCACCCAGATCGGTTCGATCAGGCCGAACGGAGCAGTCGCCAGACTAACGCGCAACATCACTTGCCGGAGCCTGGGATTGATCACATATAGCGCGATCCAAGGGACGAGAAACCCGCTGGACCAGGCCAGCCACACATAGTGATACTTCATATCGTGGCTTACCGGCTTTCCAGACGAGGGTCACAGACGATGCCGCAGAAGCTTCCCGCCTCGTCGACAACCGGCAGACTCGTTACGCGATGCTCGCGCATTCTTCGGCGCGCCCGATCAACGAATTCCTTCACTCCGCCCCCGGCGGATGATGACGGCCGCATGACCTCGGCGACACTCACTCCCGACGCCTGCCCGTCGTCAGCCAGTGGGCCGCAGCCGTCGCGTTCCCTGACGACGCCCACTACCGTGAGGGTTGCGAAGCACTCCAACACCGGCGCGCAGCCGAAGCCAGATGTGCGCATGGCGCGTGCGGCGTCCGCGGTGGTGTCCTCAGGAGTACAGCAGGAGGAGCTTTCCACCGGCTCCATCACGTCGCTACAGCAACTCATCTTGACCCCAATTCGATGCTGACACCTTGACGCACCTGTTGTGGTCTGTTCTCTTCCGGTGGCCCTGGCTCGCGCAATCGAATGCTGCACGATGCGGGCCGCCCGGTAGGTCAGCACAGGAAACTCTCCCTGTGCGCCGGTCTTCTTACGGCTCGGTAATTGCAGCGCGGTGTTCAAACCCGTGTTCGCGGAATCTTCCGAGGCAGGAGGGAGGCGATGAAAATACTCCTGGCGACAGATGATTCTGAAATCAGCGATGCCGCGGTTGGGGAAGGCGCCCGCCTTTACCACGAGTGGGTAGACCTGTTCGAGCAGACCGGGCCGACGACAATCCATTGCGATGTCTCGGCAACCAGTAATCGGGTCGAGCGCATCGTCGTTGCCGCGACTGGCGCAAGACCGTGACCCCGACGGTTCAGGCCGTGCCCTCGGAAGCAGTGAGCCGGTTACCCCTGCGCGCGGCCGACGCGTGCACTCATCTGGCTGACCTTCACGCGGGACGCGCCGGTTCTTCGTCAAACGATGATCTACACGGAAGTTCTATAACGTGTTCACCTGCGAGTACTGCTTCAGCCACTATGTGACCGCCGTCGTATTAGCAGTGACGCGCGATACGGTCGGCCCAAAACTCTGACACGTCATAGGAGCGCCCGAGGCCCCACCTGGGACAAGCTGCGCAGCCACGGTCGTGCTTCGACCAACTCAGTGCTGATGCGCGGCGGCAGGCGGCGCGGGAGCCTTTTCGCTCTCCTTCATCATCGGGCAGCTCGCCATCGAATCAGCCATTCCTTTCATCATGCCGCTCTTCATGTGCTCCATCATGTGTTCCATCATTTTCGGGTGCATGTCCATCATCTGCTTCTGCATCATGCCGCGTTGCGCCACGAGCTCGTTGACGACGGCGGCCATCTTGTCGCTCTTCGCCGCGCCTTTGGTCTTGTTCATCTCGTCGACCAGCCCCTGAAGCTTGGCGTCCATCTCCGCCATGTGTTTCTGCATGGCGTCGTGCTGCTGCATCATCGCGGCGCAGTCAGGCATCGCAGCTGGCTTGTCCCCCGGCGGCATCTGAGCGAAGAGTGCGGGCACAAAGAGCAATGCCAAGGCGAAGCTACAGATCATCTGTTTCATCATGAATCTCCAATTCAAATAGGTTCTTTGGCCCGCTCAGACGAAATCGCGCGCCACGGTTGTCACGTGGACGACTTCCACTGCGTCAACCTGAGCATCGTGCACGACCCGTGCCCGAATTTGCTGTCGCAAAGTGTGACGCAGCGCGCCTTCACACCGGCCGGTCGGTGTGACGCTGCTCTTACGGCATCATTCCGCTCGCGCCGTTCATCATCGATCCCATGACGGTGTAGGTATCGTTCGTGACGTTGTCCACGACCGAAGCGAGCACCATCACCATCCCGGCCGACCCGTTGGCGAGGCGCACGCGAAGCTGCATGCCGCTCCCGTCGCCGAAGCGGCTGGTGACGCCGGAGAGAACATCCCCGAACTGGTGCGACGAGTAGGCGCGAATCGAGAACGGAAGGGACGCCGCGCTGCCGTTCGCCGCGAGCCCGTCGGCATCCAGGATCTCGACCGTCCCCGTGATCGCCGTGCTCCCCGAGTTCGTCACCATGACGTTCACGCGGGCGCGCGGTTGCGGTTGCAGCCCGAGGACGTACATCTGGTAGCGGTCATCGCCGTCCATCATGCCGCCGGAGCCGCGCATCGCCCCCGATGTCGGCATGGCCATGAAGGCAGCACCGTACGCGCCACCGCCAGCGATCGTGTATACACGGACTGTGGCCGAAATCCCGGCTGATGACCGGAGGAGGATGTTCCCGAACGCCTGCTCGAGAACGAACGTGTTCTTGAGTATGTCCGGAAGGTAGAGAGTGCCGGTCGCGACTGACACCTGGGCCGTGGCCGTCGGCGTGTCCGTCGTCGCGTCGACAGGATGAAACTCGAGCGTCACGGTGCTTCCGGCGGCGGCCTTGATCCAGAGATCCGTTCGCCATACCGAACCGCCGGCGCCAGGACCGCGCCCCGCGGCAGGCGCGAGGACTTCCGTTGACATCATGTTGGTCATGTTGCTGCCGCTGGGCTGTGTGCCCATCATCTGCGCGGATGCTCCGAGAACAACGACGGTACTCATCCAGACGGCAAAGATTGCGGTTCGCATCGGAATCTCCTTAGCATCACGCGTCCCGCGCGTGCTCTGTTCCATGACAGTCTCAGCTCTTCTCCGGGACAACCTCGTGAGTCGTAATACCCAGGCAGGTGACACCCGTCACCTGTGGTTGGCGCGGTGCGATGTTCCGCTCGTACCGGCGTATTTGCGAACGGCAGCACCTTCAGGCAAATTAAAAACATGCATGTATCTTGCGTTGCACTCGATAGACAGGAACGAAGACGACATGGCAACTGACTACGGAATCAGAACGGTTCTCGATCTCCCCTTCGCCGAAGCGGTCGAGCGCACCAGGAACGCACTCACCGCTGAGGGGTTCGGCGTGTTGTCTGAAATTGACCTGCAGGAAAAGCTGCGGGACAAGCTCGGGGTCGAGGTCGATCCGTACCTCATCCTCGGCGCATGCAACCCGCCGCTCGCATACAAAGCGCTTCAGGCGGAGCCGGAGATCGGTCTGCTGCTCCCTTGCAATGTGATCGTCTATGCACAACCCGGCGGACGGACCGTCGTCGCAGCCGTCGATCCTGACGCCATGCTCTCCGTCGTCGGGGAGAACGCCGCCGTCGCCGAGGTCGGGCGAGATGCGCGCCAGCGGCTGCAACGGGTGATCGAGTCGCTGAAAGGCGCGTCGATTGCTGGCCGGTAGCATCGACTTCAGATGAAGCACTGGGCCACGTTCGCGCTACTCGTGTTCGCGCTCCACTTCGGATGGGAAATGACGCAGGCGGGATGGTTTGCCAGCATGCAGGGTCTGCCGTTCTGGAGCGCGACGCTTCTTTGCTTGCACGCAACTGCAGGCGACCTCTTCATCACGGCCATTGCCTTCGTAGTGGCGGCGCTCGTCGCAAGAAGCGCGTACTGGCCGGTGAGTCCGCGTGTCGGGGTCGCGGCAGCGGCATTCATCGTTGTAGGACTGGCGATCACGGCTGCTTATGAGGTCTTCGCAGTCGCGACGGGGAGGTGGCGATACGGCCCACGCATGCCCACGATCCTCGGCATCGGCACTCTGCCGCTGCTGCAGTGGCTCATCGTCCCGCTGGCTGAGCTTCTCCTGTTTCGCCTGCTCTGGCGCGGTGTCCTCTCATCGACTCGGAAAGCACGGAGGCATTGATTCCGCGGAGCGTTTGACCGGCCGCAATGCCATGCCGCGACGGCCTGGGTTTCATCGAGCGCCGACGGGTCAGGTCGGACTTGCGCGAGCAGGATGTTGCCCTCGATCAGGTGGAGTGTCGGCGACACTATTGGGCATCCGGCCCGGCGAGAAGGTTCCCTTTTGTGGCTTTCTGCGTGCGCGAACAAGGACCGCTGGATGCGTCGGTGACCACCGTCACCCGCCCTCGTGATACCAGGCACTGGCTGGGAACGTGCAGGCAGCTAAGTTCTCACCATGAGAATTCATTTCAAGACGGCGCTCCGGCGCAGGAGCCTCACCGGCCGCCTTCTTGGCGGCGCGATGATGCTGCTGGTTCTCATGGGAGTAGGGCTCGTGCCGCTCTGTTCGCCGCTGAGTCTCGGCGCGATGCCGTGTTGCCACCAGGCGTCGTCGCCCGTGGCACCGACAGCGAGTCAGCCTCCCTGCTGCGCGATCAACGGAAGTGTCGCCGACAACAACGCGGTAGCGTTTTCACGGGCTGTCACCTCCCAGCGCACGCTGGAGATCGCTAGAGTCGCTGCGCCATTCGCGGTCGCGCCTGTTCCTAATCCGCTCGTCGCAGCGGATCTTGCGTGGCAGGTCTTTCGTCCTGTTGAGCGACCCATTTACATCCGCAACTCTGTCTTCCTGATCTGAGCCGAGGTTCCCTTCGCGCCCGCGTCCGTAACAGGACGCTCCACGTGTACGCAAGGAGACCCCGTGAAGCACTTCACTATTGCCATTGCCTCTTCGCTGCTCTTCGCAGCCGCCAGCGCGATGGCACAAGACACATCATCGACTCGCGCGACGTTGCCCGATCCGGCGCTCGATGTTCTCGTTAGCACCGCGATCCAGAGCACGCCGGAGCTGGCGGCGGCACGCGCGGCGGTCGAGGCAGCGCGGCGAAGGGTGCAGCCGGCGCGGACGCTTGACGACCCCTCCCTCTCCACGACCTATCAGAACGATGGGCGCGCGATTTCGCTGGGTAAGGCAGAGGGCAGCTTTATCGGCCTGATGCTGAGCCAGCCGATTCGGTGGCCGGGCAAGCTCACGCTCGCGGGCCAGACGGCGGAGAGCGAAGCGCGCGAGGTCGAAAGCAGCACGCTTGGCCGCGCGGGCTTGATGATCGAGGCGCGGGTACGAAACGCCTGGTATGACCTCATCCTCGCCCGCGCCATCGATCGCCTCGTCGAGGAGCGCCGTAACACCGCGCGCCAGATCGAGGCCACGACTCGCGATCGGTATGCCGCGGGACTTGGTGTGCAGCAGGACATTCTCCGCGCACAGGTCGAACTTGCGCGGATCGACGAGTTGAAGGCAACGCAGCGAGCGGTCATCGCCAGCCGGCTCGCGGAGCTGAACCGGCTGCTCGGCCTGCCGCAGGACGCCCCGCGTGACACCCCCGCCGACCTTCCGCAAACCGCCGAGCTGTCTTCAACTGCCAATTGGGTCGCGAGTACCCTCAGTCGCAGTCCGGAAGCGGCCGGGGCACGGCAAGGCATCGAAACCGGCCGTCTGCGTGTGCAAATCGCGAAGAAGAACTTTCTCCCCGACTTCGTGGTCAGCGGCGGCTCGATGTACCGAGGGAGCTGGGAGATGGGGCCGATGTGGCAGGTCGGCGTTGGAGTTTCCCTCCCGGTATGGGCCAACAAGCGGCAACAAAACCAGCTTGCCGAAGCGCAGGCTCGCGTTGCCGAGCAAACGGCGCAGACAGATGTCGTTGGTCTGGAGCTGGAGCTCCGCACCCGCGAGAGGATCGCGCAGCTCGCGACGGCGAACGAGGTGGCGACGCTGTACCGCGAAAAGATCGTTCCGCTCGATCAGCTCTCGTACGAATCGGCGCTTGCGAGCTACTCAAATGGCAAGGTTCCGTTCATCACCGTCTTCGAAGCCGTCAACGCGCTCTACGGCGATCGCGCAACGTATCTCGGCCGGCTGGCCGAGGCAGCGAAGTGGCGCGTGGCAATCGATGAGGCGTCGCTGCAACCCACCTCCATGAGCGGCGCGCCATCGATGTCTTCCAGCGGCACCACAGGTTCGGGTATGGGCGCACAGGCTCCCACCGCCTCCGGTTCCTCCTCCAAAGCAGCTTCGACGTCGATGAGGTGATGATCATGAAAACGAAACTTCCCTGGATTCTCGCCATTCTCCTCGCGATCACGCTCGTCGTCGTGGTCGTCGCCCGGCCTGCAGCAAAACCGTCCGGAACTAGTGCTGAGGCTGCGGGGCAGAAGAAGGTTCTCTACTGGGTCGATGCGATGAACCCCGGCCACAAGTCGGACAAGCCGGGCAAGGCGCCCGACGGGATGGATCTCGTTCCCGTATACGCGGACAACCAGCCGCCGAACGCGGAGGCTGCGGCGCAGAAAAAGGTCTTGTATTGGGTCGATCCCATGCATCCGGCCTACACGTCGGACAAGCCCGGCATCGCTCCCGACTGCGGCATGACGCTCGTTCCGGTGTACGCCGATGGAGCCGCGCCGTCTACCTCGACGGTCGCTGGGTACGCAAACGTCAAGCTCACCTCGGAACGGCAGCAGCTCATTGGCGTGCAGACCGGCATGGCCGAGATGCGCTCGCTCGGACGTTCGGTGCGAACCGTCGGCCGCGTCGCCATTGATGAGACGCGCCTCTACAAGATCTCGACGAAGTTCGACGGCTACATCGAGAAGCTGTACGTGAATGTCACCGGTCAACAGATCCGAAAGGGACAGCCCCTCTTCTCCGTATTCAGCCCCGACCTCCTCTCGACGCAGCAGGAATACCTTCTCGCGAGGCGGGCAGCGAAGCAGTCGCCGTCGCTTCTCGCTGCTTCCCGTCAGCGTCTCCTGCTGTGGGACGTTACCCCCGCAGAGATCCGGGAGCTGGAGCGTAGCGGCGCGGCGCGCAAGTCGCTGACCATCTATTCACCGGCGAACGGCTACGTCATCAACAAGATTGCCGTCGAGGGGGCGCGCGTCGCACCCGGTGAGCCGCTGTTCGAGATCGCGAATCTCGATCGCGTCTGGATTCAGGCCGACGTCTACGAGTCGGAACTCCAATTCATCCGGCTC
>JBDTOZ010000112.1:0-5901 GCA_039932995.1 Acidobacteriota bacterium
TCCGCCTTCATCCTTCCGCCTTCATCCTTGCCCCCGTATCATCGCCCGATGAAACCTCGCGCCATCGTCATCGTCTGCGACTCCCTCGGGGTTGGCGAGCTTCCCGACGCCGCGGAGTTCGGGGATGAGGGGTCCAACACCCTCGGACACGTCCTCGACTCTCAGCATCCCAGCCTGCCCAACCTCACCCGTCTGGGGCTGCTGCACACCCTGCCCGCTCCCGCCACCACCGAGAACGCCGCGGCCGCTTATGGGCGCATGGCGGAGCGGAGTGCGGGGAAAGACACCACCACCGGTCACTGGGAAATGATGGGTCTCATCGTCGAGGATCCTTTCCGGACCTATCCGCACGGGTTTCCGCGCGAGGTCATGGATGAATACGAGCGGCGGATCGGCCGGCGCACTCTGGGCAACAAGCCCGCCTCCGGGACGGTGATCCTCGACGAGCTCGGCGAAGAGCACATGCGCACGGGCCAGCCCATCGTCTACACCTCCGGCGATTCCGTGTTCCAGGTGGCGGCCCATGAAGACGTGATCTCCGTCGAGGAGCTCTGGAGCATCTGCGCGACGGCGCGCGAGCTCATGCGCGGCGAGCACAATGTAGGGCGGATCATCGCCCGTCCCTTCGTGGGCTCGGGCGCCGGCCATTTCAAGCGCACCGCGAACCGGAAGGACTTCTCGGTCCGTCCCACCGGCGAGACCGTCCTGGAGCGCGCTCACAAGGCCGGACGCGAGGTGATCGGTCTCGGCAAGATCGCCGACATCTTCGACCGCGTCGGGATCGGCACGGAGATCCGGACGGAGTCGAACTCCGATGGGATGCGCAAGACCACCGACCTGGTGCGCGAATCCAACGCCGACTTCATCTTCACGAATCTGGTGGACTTCGATTCGAAGTACGGACACCGCAACGATCCGATCGGCTACGCCAGGGCGCTGGAGTCGTTCGACGGCGAGCTCGCGCATCTCCTGGAGTCCTTGCGCGAGAACGATCTGGTCTTCATCACCGCGGATCACGGCTGCGATCCGACGGACATTTCCACGGATCACACGCGCGAGTACGTTCCACTCATCGTGACCGGGCCCGCCGTCCGCGGAGCGCGTCCCCTGGGGACACGGTCCACGTTCGCGGATCTCGGAGCGACCTTGTGTGATCTGCTGGAGTTGCCGAAGACGGGGTTGGCCGGGACGAGTGTACTGGCGGAGCTGGGGGTGGATCGATGAAGAGCACGATGTTGGGATTTCTACTGTTGACTCAGGTGGTGTTCGCGCAGAGCGCGGCCGTGAATGTGGGGCAGCGGGTGGCCGAGGATGCGATCGTGCTGGACCGCGTGGCGCAGGCCAGCAAACGGGATCTCCCCACGGATCTGCTGAAGCGAATCGTCACCGAGGATCTCGACCTGATGCGCGGAAAGCGCGCGGACGGGACGTATCAGAACGCGAGTTTCGAGCGTTTCGACTCCGGCCGGATCAGCAAGTCGTTTTCGATCGAGCCGGACGCGAAAGAGATGAAGACCGTGGAAATGAAGGGCGAGTGGGTCTACCGCGTCCTGCTCGAAGCGCCGGGTCGGAAGCTGCTGGTCCGGAAAAACCGGCCCGTGTGGATCGAGCGCGTGGATCTCGAATACCTGGGGGAACGGTCCACCTCCGTGGAGCGGCAGACCATCGACGTCAAGCAATGGCTGCAGCCGGGCGAATTCCGGGCGGTCGAGCTGCCCGCCATCTCACGCCAGGCCACCGCGCGGGTGGTGGCCTCGGCCGAGCCGAAAGGGGGCTACGCCAACCTGAACGTGGCCCTGGTCAAGGCTCGGATCGTCGACAACGCCGACAGTCCTTATGCCGAGGCCGTGACCAGCCTCAAAGGCGTGCAGCGCGGCCTGGAGAACAACGACGTTCCCTCCATCCGCTCGATGGCGCAACGCATGCGGAGCTCGCTGACCCGGGGAGCGGAATCCGCGGTGTACGTACCCCAGAGCGTGCCGGCCCAATCGACGGTCACGGTCCTGCCGCCCCCAGCCGCGCCACAGGCGGACGCGGCCGGCCGGTTGGAGATGCAGGCCGAATTGCAGGTCATTGAGGATTTGCTGACGGGCAACGACGGCGAGAGGCGGGAAGGGCTGGACCGCCTGCACCAACTGATCCGCAAGATGCGTTAGGCGGCACGGCGCAACGCGCGATGAAACGCGGCTGTTCCGTTCACGATGCAGGGACGAATGTTTGACGCCTTTCCATGGGTGGCGTACAATGCCCGTCCCTCTTGCTGTACGCCTTACTACAATCCGAAAGGAGCCTCACTTGTCGTCAATGAAAGTCAGTTTCAAGGTCGGGGATAAGCTCGTTTACCCGAACCACGGCGTGACCGTCGTGGAGGAAATCGGCGAGTCGGCAATCATGCCGGCCGGAGACAGCTACTATCACCTTCGGCTGCTTGCGAACAACTCGCGGCTGATGGTTCCGATCACGAACCAGGATCGCGTCGGTCTCCGCCGCCTCTACCAGCAGAAGGAAGTCAAAGGACTTCTCGGTCTGCTCGAAGAGAAGCCGGTCAAGAGCCACACGGACTGGAAGGGTCGGTACCGTGAAAATCTGGAAAAGATGAAGACCGGCCGGCTCGAAGATGTCGCGGATGTTCTGAAGAACCTCAGCGAAGTCCAGAAGCGGAAGAGCCTCTCGTTCCGCGAGAAGAAGATGTACGACCGCGCCAAGTACCTGCTGGTCTCCGAAGTCGCGATCGTCAAGAACATGCCCGAGCCGGAAGCCGAGAAACTGATCCACAAATGCATCGAAAAGTCGCTGGGTGTGTCTCCGGTGACTGTCGGCGGACACTGACCGTTCGCTGCCGCGTTTCGCAAAGTGCCGCCTTCGGGCGGCATTTTTTTTGGGATTGAGTATTGAGGAGCGAGGATTGAGAATGGGAGCGCGATGAGCAGCGGGAATCCTCCATCCACCATCCACCATCCTCCATCCTCAATTCTCAATCCTCAATCCTCAATCCCAAATCCTCAATCCTCAATCCCGAATCCTCCATCCGGGAAACGCCTTCCCGACTGGATCCGCGAGAAGAAGCTCAATCTCTCGTCTCTCCGGGAGATGAAGACCCTCTTGCGCTCCAGGGAGTTGAATTCGGTCTGCGAGTCGCTGGCTTGTCCGAACCGGACGGAATGCTTCTCGCGAGGCACGGCCACGTTCATGATCCTGGGTGAGGTCTGTACGCGCTCGTGCGGCTTCTGCAATGTGACCACGGGCCGGCCGTACGCGCCGCCGTCGGCCGAGGAGCCGCGGGCCGTGGCCGAGACGGCGCGACGGCTCGGGCTCAGGCATGTGGTGGTGACGTGCGTGACCCGCGACGATCTTCACGATGGTGGCGCGCAGCAGTTCGCGGAGACCATTCATGCTTTGCGCGAGGCCCTTCCGGAGGCTGCCGTGGAAGTGCTCACGTCCGACTTCCGCGGAAACCTCGATTCCGTGCGCACGGTGGTCGAGGCCCGGCCCGACTACTTCAACCACAACGTCGAGACCGTTCCCCGCCTGTATGACTTCGTCCGCCCCGGCTCACGCTTCGAGCGCTCGCTGGCGGTGTTGCGCGAAGCGGCCGCTGTCGATCCGACCATCACCACCAAGTCCGGTCTGATGCTGGGATTGGGCGAGACCCGTGAGGAGGTCGTGGAGGTGCTCCGGCGCCTGCGCGACTCCCGCGTGGAGATCGTCACGATGGGCCAGTATCTCCAGCCCAAGAAGGACAAGCTCGATGTCGTCGAGTACATCCACCCGGACGTCTTCGACGAGTACCGCGTCCTCGGCGAAAGTCTCGGCTTTCGGGCGGTCTTCGCGGGGCCATTCGTGAGGAGCTCGTACATGGCCGACGTGGTTTCAGCCGGCTTGTGAAATCCAGCGGGTGGCCGCGGGATAAACTAAACGGCAGCAACGACCCGACATGCATCCGCGCACGATCAAAGCCGGCAAGCCCGAGAAGACGCCCTACTTCCTCACGTTTCTCCCCATCTTTCTCGACTATCTCTCGGTCGAGAAGGGGCTGGCGAAGAATTCGCTGGCTTCGTACGCGATCGACTTGAGGCACTTCGGGCACTACTTGAACGACGCGGATCTGGAAATCGACCGCGTCGAGCGGATCCACATCGTCAAATACTTCCAGTCTCTGCGGGGTGCGGGGATCTCTGCGAGGTCTGTGGCCCGGGCGTTGGCGGCCATTCGCGGACTGTTCCGGTTTCTCGTGGCCGAGCGGCACCTGAAGACGGATCCGACCGAGAACCTGGAGAATCCCAAGCTGTGGTCGACGCTCCCGAAGGCCATCCTCCCTGCCGAGGTGGAGACCTTGCTGGCGGCTCCGGACTGCGCCACCGCGGAGGGCTTGCGCGACGCGGCCATGCTCGAACTGCTGTACGCGACCGGACTGCGCGTGAGTGAGTTGATCAAGGTGCGTATCGACGAAGTGATCCTGGATGCGGGCTTCCTGCGCACGATCGGCAAGGGCTCGAAGGAGCGCATCGTGCCGTTCGGCGACACGGCCAAGGACGCCATCGTCCGCTACATGGAGAAAGGGCGGCCCGAGCTCGATAAATATGCCGATCCCGGCCTGTTTCTCTCGCGGCGCGGCCGGACGATGACCAGGCAGTCGTTCTGGATGAAGATCGTTCGCTACGCACGCGAGGCGGGCATCCGCGCCCACATCTCGCCACACGTGCTTCGCCACTCCTTCGCCACGCACCTGCTCGAGAACGGCGCCGACCTGCGATCCGTGCAGATGATGCTCGGCCACGCCGACATCTCCACCACCCAGATCTACACGCACGTCTCCCGGGCCCGACTGCAGCGGATGTACGAGAGCTTTCATCCTCGGGCGTGACTGGGGCGGGGTTGTTGCTGGTTCGCTGCGGATTGTGTTGCTGTGTTCCTGGTTGCTGGTTGCGGGGGGTGACGATCGAAATGGAGCCCCTTAGCAACCACAACCAGCAACCAGCAACCAGCAACCAGTTAACCAGTAACCAGTAACCAGCAACCAGCAACCAGCAACACAGCAACCAGCAACCAAGCCGGACAGCCAAAGCCACCGTAACCGGGCATAATCCTCAGCCGTATACCCGTTAGACAACATACCCATGCGTACCCTCATCGTCATTGCTCTGTTCGTGGCCGCCATTCCGGCGAGCGCGAGCATTGCCGTGTTCGCGGACGGACGGAACCAGAAGATCGAGGCGTATGCGGTCGAAGCCGACCTCATCCATCTGACGCTGCAGGGTGGGGGAACGCTGTCCCTGCCGCTGACCCGCATCGAACGGATCGTCGACGACGAGATCGTCGCTCCGGAGGTCGTGGCCGAGGTGAAGAAGATCGTGGAGGAACAGGGCGGCGTGTTTCCGCGGCGCTCCTGGCGCTTCAACGAGGCCAGCGTTCCTCTGTGGCAATCGAAGTACAACGACATCATCATGGCCGCGGCCCGCCGTTTCGACGTCGACGCGGCGCTGGTCTCGGCCGTGATCAAGGCCGAGTCGGACTACAACCCGCGCACGTTGTCGAACAAGGGAGCGCGCGGGCTGATGCAGCTCATGCCCGCCACCGCCAAGCGCTTCGGAGTGAGCGACTCCTTTGATCCGGAAGAGAACATCCACGGCGGGACGCGCTATCTCCGCTGGCTTCTGACGAAGTTCGACAACAACGCCGACCTGGCCGTGGCCGCCTACAACGCAGGCGAGGGCAACGTCTGGAAATACGACGGAGTGCCGCCGTTCCGCGAGACCGTCAACTACATCAACCGGATCTCGAAGCACATCCGCAGGGCCATCACCGACTCGGTGATTCCCGCCGGGTCCGACGATCCGCGTCCCGTTGCGTTGACCGTGGCCGGCGCGTCGCGCTGAGTCGGGTCGGGTCGCCGAGTCGTCG
>JBDTOZ010000113.1:0-16580 GCA_039932995.1 Acidobacteriota bacterium
CGAGCGCGCGCTTGACGTCGGCATCCATCATGTCCTGGAAGATCTCGCTCTCCGGATCGCGGATGAGGTCCGGCGCGTTCTTCTGAATGACGCGCTCGTAGGACTCTTCGATCTCCGAGAAGTCGATCTTGTGAGGGGTGAGCTTCTTCTTCCGGTAGTTGTTGATGAACGTGTTCTTCATGATCTTGAAGAGCCACGCCTTGAAGTTCGTTCCCTCTTCGAACTTGTCGTAGTACTTGTAGGCCTTGAGGTAGGTTTCCTGCACCAGATCCTCGGCGTCTTCCGAGTTCCGGGTCATCCGATAGGCAGTGTTGTACAGGGAGTCGACATAGGGCATTGCTGCCGTTTCGAAATCCCAGCCCTGTTCGTGAGTGTGAACTTCCGCGCTCTTCATGATCTCTCCCGTAACGAGTCCCAAACTTCAACCTTCGTGCCCGCTTGCATCCATAGACGCACGGGCAAATAAAATAGTTACCTGCGCTGCCACACGAACGCCGAAGTCCTTCGTGTGTTGCGGTTTACGTGATCTGAGCCGCGGCCGCTCCGGGCCCACTCGCTTCGCGTCGAAGAGCACGCACCCGTCATCGTTGACGGACACGTGCGTCCGCGAAAGCGGCTCTTTTCAAAGGAGAATTCTAAGGTCTACTGAAGGGAACTGCTGGCAAACCGGCTGTGAACAAACAGTGAACTGCCCCTATTCCCAGGTGCATGATACACGAGGAAAGTCCGGGACACAACCCGTTCATGTCGGATGAAGATGAGGTGGACAATGGAACAGCCCACCCGGCTGCGAACTTCCCAACCGCCGCAAGTGTATCCCGAAAGGCGTCAGGACGGTAAGCCCCGCAGCAACTCCTCGTACGCACGGGTGATCTCGATGAAGCGCGCGGCGGCGCCGCTCTGCTCCTCGGGTGACGCTCCGTGAAACCGGTCCGGATGATGCTGCCGCACCAGCTTGCGATAGGCGCCGGTCAGCTCCTGCCGCGTGGGAGCGCCGGTCATGCCCAGGATTCGGAGCAACTCCTCCCGCGGGCGCGTCTCGCGGACGTAGAGCGGCGCGCCACCCTCACCAGCGTGCCGGGGACGCCCCTCTTTCGCGTGATCCATGTATTCGAAGCCGTAGAGCTCCCGCAGCCGGGCCAGAGCGTCGGTTTGAAATCCCAGTCCGAAGCTCAGGTCGAGCAGAGCGGCGTACTGACGGACCGGCACGGGGCTGCGAGCGGAGACCAGTTGCACGGCCATCTCCAGCAGCGCCTCCCTCTCTTTGGGTGTGGAGAGCAGGCCGTAGCTTTCCGCCCAGTTCGAGACGTCGATTCCCCGCGTGACGGGGGCAGCCAACCCTGTCCCTCGCCGCACTTCCCTCACGGCCTCTTCGCCCGTCATTCCGCCTGCCGTCACGATATGAACGAGCAACGAGACGGCGATCGTGTCTCGCTGTGGGGGCATCACCGCCCCTCCGGCGCGCGCCACTTCTTTGCGGTGCAGCGCCATCACGAAGAGAACGAACACCGCCAGACCGCCGCCGGCGATGAGCATGAAGAGGAGGGCCACGATCTCCATCGGAGAGCTCACCCGATGTTGAGAAGGAGGACGAGGAGGAGGACGAGGAGGCCGCTCATTCGGGCCTGAAGGTCACCGAATTCACGGGCCCCTCCCAAATCGTCACGGCCACGACGATGGCGTCTTCTCCGGCCACCGCGGCCGCGAGCTCGCGGGAAAACCACGCGGCGATGTTCTCCGCGCTCGGATTGACCTCCGTGAACGGCGGGATGTCGTTGATGCAACCGTAGTCGAGCTTGCGGGCCAGCTCTTCGAGTTTCATCCGGGCACTGACGAAGTCGACGGCGATGGCGTCCTCATCGATCCCGCCTCCGCGGCCGGCCAGATCCGCTTCGACTTTGTAGGAATGACCGTGCAGAGGCTCGGAGATCCCCCGGTACTCGCGCAGGAAGTGGGCGGCCTCGAATCTTGCCTCCACACGAACGGTGAACTTACCGGACATGCTCCTCCGCGTAGATGTGAGCGATCAACCGCTCTTCCGCCCCCAGCTCACGAAGCTCATCCGCCGTGGCCTCTTTCTTCAGGAGCTCGAGCGCCCGCCGATCGTCCCAGCAGGCACTCGGCGAGCTCTCCTCCGCCAGATGAATCAGCGCCAGCAGCGTTCGGCGTCGGTTCTCGTCCACGGCCCGAAGTGTACAATGCGCGCCGATTTCAACGATGCCGCTCCCAAAAAGTGTTCTCTGTTCCGCCTGCCGGAAAACCTACCCCGAAGGATGGAAGCGTTGTCCTTACTGTGGACACGATGAGCTGCGCGCCAAGCAGGATGCGCAGGCGCGCCGCTTCATGGAGAAGAAGGTCCGGGAGTTCGAGCAAAGGACCGGCAAGACACGCGGTCGCGACGAGCGTCCTCCTCAGCCTCAGCAGCGGGGGCAACAGCAACGCGGCCAGCAGCAGAAAGGCCAGCAGCGCGGTCCGCAGCCGCAAGGCGGGCAGCGGCAGAAATCGCAGCAGGGAAAGCAGCAACAACCAGCGCAGCCCCAACGGCAACGGGGCCCGCAGCCACCCTCGCCGGGCCAGCCGCAACCCTTGCCGCGGCCCGATGATCAGCAGCAAGGTCTCCGCAAACGACGGCGCCGCCGCGGGCGCGGAGGTCAGGCCGGAGTCCCCGTCCCGCAGATCGAAGGCCAGTCGACGGACAGGCAGGGACCGGCTCAGGAACGTCCACCTCGTCCGCCACGTCCCGAACGGGCTCCACGCCCAGAGCGTCCCGAGCGGACAGAACGCGCAGATCGGCCTGAGCGCGCAGCTCGTGCTGAGCGTGCAGATCGTCCTGAGCGTGCAGATCGTCCAGATCGCGCCGAACGTCCGCCGCGCCCGACACCGGAGGGAGGCGCGCCTCCCCAGGAAGGCGGCGAGCGCAAGCGCCGGCGTTTCCGCCGCCGGCGCCGTGGCGGAGGCGGCGGTGAAGGGCCGCCCAAGGGTCCGTCGCAGGACTGAACCGGAGCGCCCGCGTTTTACCGCGCGACTACGCCGTCCGTCCCCTCGAATCTCAACACGTCGCCGGCTTTCAAGCCGTGCTGCGCGGACACGCCACCCGACACCTCCAGTACGTAGCGCGACGCCAGGTTGGGACCATAGCTCGGGCATGGGTCGGCGTGACAGGGCGGAACCTGCTGGGACACGCCCACGACGCGATGACCGGCATCGATGAAGATCATGTCCAGAGGGATGCGCGTGTTCTTCATCCAGAACTGATACACGCCGTCCACGGGGAAGAAGAAGAGCATGCCTGTGCCCGGGAGGAGATGGTCGCGGTACATCAGTCCCTGCGCACGCAGCTCGTCGTCGGCGACCGTCTCCACGCTGACCACGAATCCGTCGGGAAAGATGACGCGGGGCCCGGACGCTGCCGGTTGCACTGTGGATGGGGCGGTGGTGGTCACGACACCTCCGGGCTGAGCGCAGGCGATGGTCAACAGCAGGAGCGGCAGGGCCGGCAGGACTCTCATGTTCATTTCTCTTCGAGCTCCACGACGTCTTCGGAGTCACGCTCACGCGAGATGAGGTCGTATTTCTTTGCGTAGTATCGGAAGGAGCGAAAGGACATCCGCAGCAGTTCCGCGGCCTGGGTCTGCACGCCACCGGCCCGATCGAGAGCCTTGAGCATGAAGATCTTTCCGATCCCTTCGAGGTGGTCCTGCAGGGAGATGCCCTCCATGGGAAGCTCGTACATGGCGTCGGGGACCCGGCCGCCGAGCAGCATGTGCTCGGGAAGGGACTTCGTGGTCAGGACATCCGAGGCCTCGAGGGCGATCATTCGTTCCACGACGTTCTCCAGCTCCCGGACGTTGCCGGGCCAGTGATACTTCTCGATGGCCCGAACCGCGTCGGCGGAGATGCGCTTGCGCGGCACTCCCATGCGCAGACAGAACTTCTCGATGAAGTGCTCGACCAGCAGGGGGATGTCTTCGCGGCGGTGGCGCAAGGGCGGGAGGGTGATGGGGATGACGTTGATCCGGTAGAACAGATCTTCGCGAAAGGTGCCTTCGCGGATGGACTCGGCGAGATCGCGGTTGGTGGCGGCGATGACGCGCACGTCGACCGTGCTCTCGACGTTGGAACCGACCTTGCGCACGACGCGGTCCTGCAACACCCGCAGGAGCTTGATCTGCATGCCCGTGGAGGTCTCGCCGATCTCGTCGAGGAAGATCGTCCCGCGGTCGGCTTCGTGAAAGAGACCGCGCTTGTCTCGCACGGCGCCGGTGAAGGCTCCACGCTCATGACCAAAGAGCTCGGATTCCAGCAGCGTTTCCGGCAACGCCCCGCAATTGATGGAGACGAACTTGCCGCGCCGATCGGAGTTGTAATGGATGGCCCGGGCGATGAGCTCTTTGCCCGTGCCGGACTCGCCCGAGATCATCACCGTCGACAACGTCCGGGCGATGCGCTGCACGATGGAGAAGATCTCCTGCATCTTGGCGCTCTTGCCGAGGATGTTCGCGAAGGTGAACTTCTCTTCGAGCGCGGTCCGCAGGTGGAGGTTCTCATCCTGCAGCTCTTTTCGCTCCACCGCTTTGCGGACGACGATCTTCAGCTCTTCGATGTCGAACGGCTTGGCGATGTAATCGACCGCGCCCGCCTTCAGCGCTTCCACCGCGGAGCGCGTGGACGTGTGCGCTGTGATCATGACGAAGACGATGGCTGGATTCTGGGCCCGCACTTCACGAATGAGGTCGATGCCCGAGCCATCAGGGAGCATCAGGTCGCACAAGACGACGTCCGGCTCCTGCCGCAGGATCGCACCGCGAGCCTCGGCCACGGAAGGCGCGCTCTCGACGTGCCACCCCTCTCCCTCGAACACGATTCCCAGAAAATCGCGCAGGGAGGCCTCGTCGTCGACGATGAGCAGGTTCACGAACCGCATTCTAGTGTCGTGTCAAGGTTGAACGCGTGGGTGATTTGCGAGCGCCGGTGGGCCGGATGCGAGGCGCCGCGACGAAGCGATGCGGGTTCATCGTTGAGGAGCGGCGACGAAGCAGACGGCTCGCCGGGCGACCGAGGGACGATTGACCGGAGGTCATGCGCCCAACTCCTCCGTCACCAGCGCCACCAGGTCGTCGAGCCGGCGCTGATCGAGGTACTCGCGACTCATTTCGTCGATGAGCAGTTCCAGTCCAGCCTTGTGCCGGCGGAGGAGAAGATCCGGCACCACGGCCCGCAAACGGGTGATGGCCGCCTCTCCGGTGACTCTGGGACGCAAGGTCGCCGGCGAGGAGCGAGTGCCCTCGGGACCAGCCCGCAGGGTTTGCCTGCGAACCCGGTTCTTCCTGGCCACAGTCCGCACGATTCCGGTCTCTCTGCTGTCCGGAATGAAATAGATCGCCTGAACGGCATCCCGCTCCTGGCCGATGCGGTGCGCGCGTCCATTGCGCTGGTCGAGTTTCACGGGATTCCAGGGGAGGTCGTAATGCACGACCACGCCTGCACGCTGGAGGTTGAGGCCTTCGGCGGCCATGTCGGTGGAAACGACGACGTCGAGCCGGCCGCTCCGGAAGGCCGCGAGCACCGCTTCCCGCGAGCGCTCCCGCGAAGTGACCAGACCGCACCGGGACTCCCTTTTCAGAGCGTCGTGAAGATCGCGTGCCGTCGCGGCCGCGCCGGTGAAGATCAGCATCGGCGCCTGGCGATTTCGCACCAGATCGCGCAGGAGATCGCGCTTCAGGCGCGGCGTGACCGAGACGGCTCGCAGCAATTCTTCGATGCGCGCCACCTCTTCCCGAATCGCCTGCGGATCTTCCCGGCCCGCCGGTGCAAAGAGATCCCAGAAGAGCACCTGTTGAATGGCATCTCGATCCTCCTCATGCGCGAATGCGAGGCGGTAGTCGCGTTTGGGAAGAGTGCGGCCGGCTGCGATGGCCGCCAGGGCGCGCTCGTAGAAGCGAAGTTGACGCCGCAACGACTCGCAAAGCGCGGCTTCGCTCGATTCGAGACGGCGCCACAGAAAACGGCGCAGGAGCGCACTGTCGCCGGTCAGCGGAAACCGGAGCGCGTCGATGTCTCGCAGCGCGGGGACGGGATGGCGAACGACGTGGCGCGACAGGTCGCCGAACTGCAGGCTGGAAGGGAGGACCGCGCGATCACGCCGAATCACCAGCGAGCCCACGATCACCCCCAACGCCACGGCATCTCCCGCGGCAAAGGCAACGTCGATCGAAGGCACCCCCACGTCGAGCAGGAGATCGTCCCGAGCGATGATCCGCAACAGGGCCTCGAGGTCCGCCGCACCGTTGCAGACCGGCGTGGCGGTGATGAGCATGACCCGCGCTCCGGCGGTTCGACGGGCCAGCGCGGCATAACGGCGCGTGCGCGGGTTCCGGAAGGCGTGGGCTTCATCCACCACGACCAGTCGCCGGCCGGGCTGCGGATAGTGAGCTTCTCCCGCCAATCCGTCGTGCGTGAATATTCGAGCCTCGACCTCGAAGCGATCTAACGTCTCGCGCCACTGACCGACCAGCGCCGCGGGAACGACCAGCTCCGCCTGTCGGTGGCGACGCATCACTTCCGCGGCCACGAAGGACTTGCCGAGTCCGACGTCGTCGGCCAGGAGCACGCCGCGCCGGGAAGCGAGCAGCTCCAGCGCACGCTCGACGGCATCAGCTTGATGCGGGGCGAGCATCGACTCTCCTGTCGAGGAACGCGCGAAGAATCTCCAACTCCGCCGGCGTCACGCCGTAGAGTTGCGCCACCAACGCGTCGATCTCCTCGGCCACGGCGGCTCCTCGATGGGCACGGCGCGAGAGCCGAACGAGCCGGTCCCATCCCGAGGCTGGATCGGCAAACGGCAGCGCCGCGACCGTGCGGCCGAAATAGCGGTAGTGCGCATCCTTGGCACGCTCGGCCACGCTGACCAGCAGTGCGCCCGCCACCACCGAATTCAGAATCGCCGCCAGCACATAGGCCTCGTCGAGCGAGACCGCGTCCATGCAATAGAGGGTCTGATTGGGAACCAGGGGAAAGGCCTGCTCGCCGATATGAACGACATCGGGCAACACCGCCGCCGCCATGCCGCGTGAGAGATCCTTCCATGCGACCTTGATTCCGACGTGCTCCGGCTTGACGAAGGCGAGCCGGAAGTCCCGAGGGTCGACCTGGCGAGCCGCGGCGAGCTTCTCGAGCCACCGTGGAGGGTTGCGCCACCCCTGCCGCGGCGGCCAGAGCATCCACTGCGAAATGGTGGCGCTCCACCGTCGAAGATCACGGCCTCGCACCGCGCGGCAAACGGCGGTGAGGGGGATGCGCAAGTCATCGGTGGTGATGAGAAATCCGCGGCGAATGGCCGCGGCCTCGAGAAAGAAGCCACGGTTGTCGCCGGTCTTGACGCCCATGAACGGCTTGCGATGAAGGACCGTGGCCAACGCCGGATGCTGCTCGCGCAGGCGGCTGAGGATGGCCGCGGGCGCGGGAGGAAGAAGCGCCCACTCGGTGCCGAAATCGAGATCCCGCATCTCGAACGATTCGCCGCAGGCAGTGACCACGACCGAGTCGTCGCGTCGTCGAGTGGCCGAGTCGTCGGAGTGGACCCCTCGGCGACGCGGTCCGACGACGATTCCCAGCGGGAACGTGTCCGCTTCGAACCAGCGCCGGCGGCGCGGATCGTCGCTCCAGTCGTCGAGGGCCACCACCCGTCCGTTCGCGGCGCGTCGCAGCGGCGCAGCGTACGCGGCGTTGAGGATCTTCGCCGGCATCAGCAGCGCGATCACGCCGTCCGGCGAGACGAGCTGCAAGGCCCGCTCGAAGAAGACCACCGAAAGATCGGGCTGATGGAAGCCCGGCCCCTCCCGCAGACCTCGAAAGAGAGCGTAGCGGTCGGTGAGCATTTTCTTGATGCGCGGCTCGATGCGGCTATTGCGGACCCAGGGAGGATTGCCCGCCACGACGTCGAATCCGCCCGCGGCCATGACCGTGGCGAAGTGGATGTCGAACGAGAAGAAGTCGAGCGTGCCCTCTTCGACGCGCTCGAGCATGGCCTTCGATTCCACCACCCGCTTCTGGAGCATGCGGCAACGGTCCGCGTCGAGCACCGCGGAGCGTCCGAAGAGATCGCGCTGCGGCGCGCAGGCTGTCTGCAGCTCCCGGTCCGCGCTGTCGATGGTCCTGACCAGCAGTTCGGCAGCCAGCCGCTGGTCGTTGCCCCGAATGAGGCGGTAGAGCGCGGGGCGCTGCGGAAACGGCGCGCTGCGATACCGATCGAGCAGATCCCGCTGCGCACGAAGAGCCACGAGCCAGTCGCGATAGATGTCCATGCGCCCGTCCCCGAGAAAGTCGGTGGGGCTGAGCAGAGAGTTGCCTTGCAGGATGTTGCGATCGAGGTTCGGGAGAGGCTCCACCGTTTCGATCGAGGCATCGCTTCCCGACACGATGGCCAGCCATAGACGCAGCTCGCACAGACGCACCGCCTCCGGCTTGAGGTCGACCCCGAAGAGCGAGCCGGCGATGATGCGACGGCGAAGGTCCGGCGGCACGCGCCCGCCCAGCGCTCTCCAGAGCCGTTCGATCACCCCCAGCGCCGAGAGCAGGAACGCGCCCGACCCGCAGGCGGGATCCAGAATCGTGATGCGCTGCAGCTTGGCCAGCTTCATCTCCGCGGAGCCCTCTCCCAACCAGTGCACGATGGCCCGCTCGGTGAGCACGTCCACGATCTCCTTCGGCGTGTAGAAGCTGCCGCTGGAGGCCCGCTCGTCCGCGGCCATCAAGGACTCGAAGACCCGTCCCAGCATTTCCGGATCGATGTGTGTTCCCGCCGCGTCGGACTCATCGATGCGGAAGTCGAACTTCTCGAACACCTCCTCCAGCACCCTCCGCAGCAGGTCGTTCGGCAGATGCAGATCGGGATGCCGTTGCTCGAAGGGGGAAGGCTCGAAGAGACCGCCGTTGAGGTAGGGAACGTGGCCAAGCTTCCGCGCGGCCAGGGTGCGCTCGGAGAGCGGCGTGTTGAGACAACCGAAGAACAGCGGCAGGAGCACCCCCGCGAAAAACTCCCGGCCCCGTCTCGCCTCCTGCTCCAGGCGGTCGACGAGGAAGCGTCGTTCGCCACCGAGCCATCCCTTCTCCTGAATGAAGCAGAGAAAGAGCAACCGTGAGAGAAGCAACAGCGCCTCGCCCTCCACGGCCACGCGCTCTTCGCTGGGAAAGGCGGCGCCAAGGGCTGCGGTCACGTCCTGAACCGCCGCACGGAAGCGCTGAAAGAACTCCCGGGTGACCTGTTCGCGGTCGAGAGCCCGATCGAAGATGCGTGGCAACGCATCCTCCTCCCCTCGCGCCAGAAGATTCAGCCGGTCCAGCGCATGCGCGGTGGGATGGAACAGGTCGACGTCCAGACGGCGTAGGGTGCCGTGGCTGGAGAGATCAAATATGGACAACGATTGATTCGCGCAATAAATGACCGCTGATTTAGTGACTATATTATAGGCGCGATAGCTGTTCATGAATTCTGCGACGGTTTCTTCGCGCACGTTCCCCGAGAGCAGGAAGAGATCGAAGCGCCGCAGGCGGGAGATCAGGCGCAGCCGCGCCTCCCCGTTCCAGGGGATGCTCACTCCGCCCCTCCGCCATTCGGCCGGATCGACGTCCACCGGCACGATCGGGTAGCCGAGCGCGCGCAGCAGATCGAGTGCCCCCGATTCCCCGGTGTATTCTCTGAGGCGCGCCGCGGTCAGCATGGCCACTCCTCACGAGGAGGCAGGACGCAGAGGGCGGGGCGCGGAAACGCGGCGCCGGTTCCCCTGCGCTCTGCGCCCTGCACCCCGCGCCCTGAATCGAAATGCCGATCCGCTGGGCCTACCTCAAGCGCATCCTCGCCGGTGCCATCTTCGGGCTGTACATGGCCCACCTGCTCTATTTCCTCAACCCCCAGGTGGACATCACCCCGGCGCGCCTGGCCACGGTGACGATCGTTTACGGCATCATCTGCGGCCTGCTGTTCGGGAGCGTGTTGTGGGTCTTGCGCCTGCTGCGCGTGCGCTGGTTCGGGAGACCCGACACCTACCGCACGCACGGCTTCGGGTTCATCGTCTTCGCGGCATTCTTCTCGGCGTTCATCTACTGGATGCACCTCAACCTCGTGGAGATCTACCTCCCCCGCGGAGCGGTGCGCATTCTTTCGAAGGCCACCAACGTCATCACCGGCACGGCCTTCGTGCTCCTTCTTCTCTGGGTGCTGCAACGCAACGCCGGCCGGCGTGCCTCGCGCGCGATCTTCATGGGGGGTGTGCTGCTCATCGCTCTCTCCGCGGTTTCTCTCTACCAGCGTCGCGAGAGTTACCGGCGCGAGAAGAAGAATGTCGTGGTGGCCACGATCGGAGCGGTGGCCGGCACGCGACCGGTGACGCTCGTGGCCATCCGGAATCTCCCCTACGACTGGATCGTGACCATGAAGGGGGAAGGCCTCCTGCCCTACCTGGGGCGCGCCACCGAGACTGCGTACTTCACCCGCCTCGAGCCCTTTCGCACCTCCAGCCCGAAGTCGCTGTGGGCGTCGCTGGCCACGGGGAAGCTCCCCTATCGTCATCGCGTGACGGGACGCTTTTCGTATCGCACGCCGCTCAACCGCGAAGAGCCATTTCTCCTTCTTCCCTACGGCGTCGGTTTTCGCGCCTGGGGTCTCATCCCCCCCGTGGAGCGCATCTCCGCGCAACTTCCCTCGGGTGAGGCCCTGCCGGTGTGGTCGCTGTTCGAGCGGCTGCAGCTCACCGCGCGCGTGGTGAAGTGGCCGTCCGTCGTGACGCGCCCGTATCCATCGCCCTTTCTGGCCGACGTCGCTCCCCGCTTCAACACCACCGGCCCGGCGCGGCCACAAGTTCTGACCGCTCTCGGCTCCGATGTGGGAGCCCTTCGCGATGCCGGCGACGACGCCGCCCTGACCGCGATTGCGCTGGAGGGATTCTCGGTCGCGCAGCGCTCCCTTCGCGTCTATCGGAACGAGCTTCCTCCGCGAGGCTCGGTCAAGGGAGATGCGTTGCGCGCCTACGCGCAGCAACTCGATCGCGCTCTCGAAGAGCTGGCCCGCAAAGCTCCCAATCATCTGCTGCTCATCACCTCGCCGTCCGCGGTCGTGCCCCCGGAGTTGCCCGCCAACGCGTTCGCGCTGGCGCGCAACGAGCTGGCCGCGGGAGACCCGGGCGCGGATCACGGATTCCTGCTCATGACCGGCCCGCCGGCCGCGCATCGCGAGAATCCGAAGGTGGCGTATGTGGTGGACATCGTGCCCACACTGCTCTTCGCCGCCGGCCTGCCCGTGGGACGGGACATGGACGGCCGCGTGGTCACGGATGCGTTCTCCGACGAGTGGCTGCGCGGCTCGTCGCTCTCCGCCATCCAGACCTATGAAGCGGAGCGCGTGGTCGTGCGTCGCGGCGGGGGATAGCTCCCGGGCGTGTTGCTGGTTGCTGGTTGCTGGTTGCTTGGGGTGGCGCTTGACCGGCCAGGCGAAGCCCCTCAGACAACCAGCCACCAGCCACCAGCAAAACGAAGAGGGTCGGGGCGCCGCCGCCGCGGCGGCGCCCCGGGTGGGCTGGGAGGTGGGCGGCGCGCAGGCGGCGCCGTGGGGGAGGGCCTGATCGCGCGCGGCTGGCGCGAGGGGTTTGTCCAGTTCGTTCATTTCGCAATGGGTCATGACGGACTCAGTTCTCTGCGTTCTCGTTGCTGCTTCCGGTTGTCGTTCGTCTGTGAGGAGGTCTTCGGCGAGACTCCGCGGACGAGCCACCATCGCAATCAGCAAGGGCTGAAGTGGGTCGCCGTCCTGCGACGGCGACCCGGGTCACGAGGGTCAGTTCGAGGCGGTGGTGGCCGTCTTCTTCGCGCGGGGTTTGCGCGGGCTCTTGACCTTGCTCGAGAGCGTGGTCTTGCCGTCGACGGCGATGTAGGGCGACACGAGCTCGAACGTCTTCGCGCCGAAGCCCTTGACCTGCATCAGGTCCGCGGCCTTCTTGAAGGGGCCGTGCTCGGTGCGATAGTCGATGATGCGCTGCGCGGCCTTCTCGCCGACGCGGGGCAACAGCGCGAGCTGCGTGGCATCCGCGGCGTTGATGTTCACGACGCCCGACGCGCCGGCCGGCTGGGTGGTTTCGGCCATGGCCACCGTTCCGATGGCCGTCAGGATGAGAGCAAGCGTGATGATGTGGAGGGACTTCCGCATGGGGTCTTTGCTCCTTTCAGGGGTTGAGGGTTGATGAGTTGCTTCGCTTCGGGACTGCCTTGGCTGGTTCCACACTGTTTCCACGGTCCTGAGACCTCTTTCCGTTTCGCGTCTTCGCTTTCTTCTCTGCACCACCTCCTTCGCAGGGGGCATAGTTCAAGCGGTCCGCCACGGTCGGAAAATAGGCAAGTCGTGTGTTTTTAGGAACTTAACGAGGATGGGCTAAAGCGCGCGCGTAAAAATCTTTTGCGCAGAGCGCTCCGGAGCCAACACCCTGCGCGTGCGGCGAGCGGCGAGCACGGACTCCGTCGTTGGCGCAGGCTCTCCCAAGAACGACGAACGTCGTTGGCGCAGGCTTACGACGTCGGGGCGCTCACTTCACGGCGCCACAAAAGCGGCAACGGGAGTGACCGCAGTCCGGAGAGCACCACTCACCCGCACTCGCCGAGCCTTTTCTCCAGATACCTCTTCTCGGCGGGATTGGTGACCAGGGCGATGGCGGCTCGGTAGGCAATCGCCGCTTCAGCCAATCGCCCGAGGCGGCGCAGGACTTCGCCCTTGGACGCGGGGAGGAGGTGGTAGGCGTTGAGCTCTCCGCGCTCTTCGATGCGGAGGATGCCTTCCAGCGCGCGATCGAGATGCGTGGCCAGTCCCAGGGCCACGGCGGCGTTGAGCTCCACGATGGCCGTGGGGGAAAACCGGTGCAGGGTCTGGTAAAGCGCGGCGATCTGCCGCCAGTCGGTCTCCGCGGGCGTGGCCGCGGTCACGTGCAGCGCGGCGATGGCCGCCTGGGTCTGATACGGGCCCGGTGATCCGCTGGCCAGAGTCTCGTCGAGAATGCGTACCCCTTCCTCGATCTGGGCGCGATCCCAGAGGCTCCGATCCTGTTCCTCGAGCGGCACCAGCTCGCCGTCCTTCATGCGCGCGGCGCGGCGGGAGTCGGTGAGCAGCATGAGGGCCAGCAGTCCTCGTCCCTCGGTCGACGCCGGGAGCAACTCCACCGTCAGACGCGCCAGACGAATGGCCTCGCGGACGAGATCGGGTCGCAAGAGCGAAGGCGCGTCCGTCGACGCGTACCCCTCATTGAAGATCAGATAGAGCACCGAGAGCACCGTCTCGATCCGCTCGGGAAGGTTCTCGCGCGCGGGCACTTCGTACGGGATGCCGGCCTCGCGGATCTTCTTCTTCGCGCGCACCAGCCGTTGCGCCGTCGTCGCCTCCGGCTCGACGAACGCGCGCGCGATCTCTCGCGTGGAGAGCCCGCCCAACGTGCGCAACGCCAGCGCACATCGCCCCTCGGCGGGGAGCGCCGGGTGGCAACAGACGAACAGGAGCCGGAGCCGGTCGTCCTCGACCGACAACGGCTCCTCCACTTCGAGACTCTCCGCGGGAGCTTCCAGATCCGCGGGCAACTCCTCGCCTTTCCGCGTGGCGCGCCGGATGCGATCGATCGCGATCCGGCGCGAAACGGTGTTCAGCCAGGCGCCGGGCGAGCTCGGGATGCCGTCGCGATCCCACACCACCAGCGCCCGCGCATAGGCCTCCTGCAACGCATCCTCGGCATCGTCGAAGTCGCCGGTCAACCGGATCAGGCCGGCCAGCACCCGCCGGCCGTCATTCCGGACGACGTCTTCGACGATGCGCGCGAGGAACATCGCTCAGGCCAGCGGCCGGACCTCGACGGTGCCCGTGCCCATGCCCGGCATCTTCTCGGCCCACTCCAGCGCCTGCTCGAGGTTGTCCACCTCGATCAGATAGAAGCCGGCCAACTGCTCCTTCGTCTCGGCGAACGGTCCGTCGACCGTTTTCGGCCGGCCCCCGTTGAAGCGGACACTGGTCGCGGTGGAGACCGGCTTGAGCTCCGAACCGCCGCGCATCACCCCGGCCTTGTCCAGCGCCTCGCCGTATGCGCGGTGCCCCGAGTACATCGCTTCCATCTCTTCCTTGCTCAACGAAGCCCAGCTCCGCTCGTCCCCATAGATCAACAGGATGTATTTCATCGCGTTCTCCTTTTGGCCCGGTTTTCCCGGTTCATGACCTTGACGCGCAAGAAGGCGAAAATCGACAGGTCTTCTTCTTGTCCGCGATGATTTCGGCCGGCAGCCGAGATCCTTTCTATTTTGTCGAACTGTCCTTGAGCGTGGCCGTGCGGTTGAAGACCAGTTTGCCGGGGGTCGAGTCGCGGTCGACGCAGAAGTAGCCGGTGCGCTCGAACTGGTAGCGGGTCAGCGGCGCCGCGTCCCGGACGGAAGGCTCGACCTTCGCGTCGTTGAGCACTTCCAGGGAATGCGGGTTCATGTGCGCGAGGAAGTCGCCGTCCTGCTCCGGATCCTCCACGCTGAACAGCCGTTCGTACAACCGCACCTCTGCGTTCTGCGCGTGCTCGGCCGATACCCAGTGCAGGGTGGCCTTCGGCTTGCGGCCGTCCGGCGCATCGCCGCCCCGCGTAGCCGGGTCATAGGTGGCCCGCAGTTCGACGACGTTGCCCTGGTCATCCTTGACCACCGACGTACAAGTAATGAAGTACGCCGCACGCAGACGCACTTCGCGTCCCGGGGAGAGACGGAAGAACTTCTTGGGCGGATCTTCCAGAAAATCGTCCCGCTCGATGTAGAGCACCCTCGAGAACGGCACCTTGCGGGAGCCCATCGACGGATCATCCGGATGATTCACCACCTCCAGCTCCTCGGAGGTCCCTTCCGGATAGTTCTCGATCACCACGCGCAGCGGACGGAGCACGCCCATGACGCGGGCGGCGGTCCGGTTGAGATCCTCGCGGACGCAGAACTCGAGCAGCCCCACGTCGATGACGTTCTCGCGACGGGCCACGCCCACGCGTTCCGCGAAATTGCGGATCGATGCGGGGGTGTAGCCGCGCCGCCTCAAGGCGGCAAGCGTGGGCATGCGCGGGTCATCCCATCCATGGACGTGCCCCTCGGAGACGAGCCGGAGCAGCTTCCGCTTCGACATCACCGTGTAGTTGAGATTCAGCCGCGCGAACTCGTACTGCCGCGGCCGCGAGGGCACGGGCAGCGTCTCCACGAGCCAGTCATAGAGCGGGCGGTGGTCTTCGAACTCCAGCGTGCAGAGCGAGTGCGTGACGTGCTCGATGGCATCCGACGGAGGATGCGCGTAGTCGTACATCGGGTAGATGCACCACTCATTGCCCGTACGGTGATGCTCTTCGTGACGGATGCGGTAGAGCACCGGGTCGCGCAGATTGATGTTCGGCGAGGCCATGTCGATCCTGGCGCGCAGCACGTGCGCTCCATCGGGGAACTCGCCGGCCCGCATGCGGCGCAGCAGATCGAGGTTCTCGTCCACGCCGCGGTTGCGGTGTGGCGAGTCCGTTCCCGGCTCGGTGAGGGTGCCGCGGTACTGCCGCATTTCCTCGGCGGAGAGACTGTCGACGTAGGCCTTCCCCTCACTCACCAGCAGCTCGGCCCACTCGTAGAGCTGCCCGAAATAGTCGGACGCATGCCGCGGCTCATCGAAGTCGAAGCCCAGCCAGTGGATGTCCTCGATGATGGCCCGGGCGTACTCCGCCTCTTCCTTGGCGGGATTGGTGTCGTCGAAGCGGAGATTGCAGCGCCCGCCGTACTCCTGGGCCACACCGAAATTCAGGCAGATCGACTTCGCGTGTCCGATGTGCAGATACCCGTTCGGCTCCGGCGGAAACCGCGTCACGATGGTCGTGTACTTGACGGCGCGGAGGTCCTCTTCGACGATCTCACGGACGAAGTCGAGGGAACGGGAGGGGGCTTCGGTGGTCATGGCAGCGTTATATCAGGGCCTGGGGCTGAGGGCCGAGGGCCGGCTCTCAGCGAGACCCGTCTCTGCACGAACTTGCATCGCCTTCGTTACAGTCCCGCGTCATTGCTTGATTCCGCGGGCGATGCCCTTTAGCTTCGACGGCAGATGAGATTCCTGGTCGCCCTCGCTTCGGTCGTGCTGGCCCTCGGTGTGCGCGCGGATACTGCCGACGACGTACGACGCCTCGATCACGACAGCACGGTCGCCACCTGGACGGGAGATGTGGTGTGGTTCGAGGCCAATCTGGCGGATGACTACGTCCTGATCACGCCCGGCGGCGCCGTCCGTACCAAGCGCGAATTCATCCGGGAGATGGCCTCGCCGTCTCTGAGGATGGAGCCTTACGATCCGACCGAGGTCCACGTGCGCGTCTACGGGGACACGGCCATCGTCACCGGCCGGGCCGTCCAGAAATTCACCCTCGGCAACAACCGCTACACGAACGACCGTCGCTACACGAACATCTACGTGAAACGGAAGTCCCGCTGGATCCTCGTCAGCGGCCACTCGTCCAGCGTACGGCGCTGAACGTCCGTCTTCCGGCGAAAACACCCCGGGATGACGGGAAGGCTCC
>JBDTOZ010000114.1:0-5725 GCA_039932995.1 Acidobacteriota bacterium
CAAACCCAACCAAACCCATGAAAGCCTTCCTCTCCGTCTTCATCACCGTCTTCCTCGCCGAGATCGGCGACAAGACTCAGCTCGCCACGATGTTGTTCGCCTCGGAGGCGAAGAGCAGCAAGTGGGTGGTCTTTGCCGGCAGTGCCATCGCACTCGTCCTGGCCGCCGCCATCGGCGTGCTCGTCGGCGCACAGATCGAGCGATTCATTTCCCCTCGCACCCTCAAGATCGTGGCCGGCGCCGGCTTCATCGCCATCGGCCTCTGGACACTCGTCTCCCGCTGATCGGCATAGGAGCAGAGAGGTTTTTGGGGCCCCGGGCATCCTGCCCGGGGCCCTGAAGTTTGGCCATATGCCGCGAGAAGTGCGCCGGGCAGAATGCCCGCGCCCCATCGCTCCTCGCGCCAAGGCACTCCGGTAAGGGACCCCGGGCATCCTGCCCGGGGTGACTGGAGTTTGGCCGTTTGCCGCGAGAAGTGCGCCGGGCAGGATGCCCGCGCCCCATGGTTCCTCGCGCCAAGGCACTCCGGTAAGGGGCCCCGGGCATCCTGCCCGGGGTGGACTCTCGTCTGGTGGAGCGGTGGACTTCCACCGGCGAGGCGCGAAGGCGCCTCGAAGAATCTAGCCCCGGGCTCGGCCCGGGGCAAACGTGCGCAAAGGGAAGTGCGGCCGCGAAGGCGGTCGCGACAACAGGTCGCGGCATCCGAATCCCGAACCTTGTGGCGGCCGCCTGCGCGGCCGCACCAGAGGAACGCTCGCGTTCCCCGGGCGGAGCCCGGGGCTACATTGTGGGACGCGCCTTCGCGCGTGAGACGCCGCGACATGACGCTCGCTGCCCCACCAGATCTTCGAGGGCTGTGCGTGTGCCCGTCCGCCCGACCGAGCCCGGCCGCGTTCGCACGCGCCTACTCTCCCCTTACGACGACGTTCCGCTCTTGCGTTCCTGCGCCATGCGCTCGCGCTCCGCGGCGCGCTCGGCGCGGCGGGCGTTCGCTTCATCCTTCAGGCGCAGGGCGATGGCGGTCCCTGTGTCGGTCGTGGCCAGGCCGCCCTCGGCGGTCTCCCGTAGACCGCGGGGCAGGGAGCGACCGATGCGCACCATCGCCTCCACGATCTCATCCATCGGAATCACGGACTCCACTCCGGCCATCGCCAACTGCGCGGCCGTGAGTCCATGCACCGCGAACAAGGCATTGCGTTTCACGCAGGGAACTTCCACCAACCCGCCCACCGGATCGCAGACCAGGCCGAGCGTGTTCTTGAGGGCGATGGCCGCGGCGTGAATGCACTGGCGCGTCGTGCCGCCCACCATGTAGGCCACCCCGGCCGCGCCCATGGCGGCCGCCACGCCGACCTCGTTCTGACAGCCGCCCGCGGCGCCGGAGATGTTCGCGGAGAGGGCGATGATCGAGCCGACCCCGCCCGCCACCACCAGTGCGCGCACGGTCCGCTCCGGATCGATCTTCCGCTCTTCCTCCAGCGCCAGCAGCATGCCCGGCACGATGCCTCCGGCGCCCGCCGTCGGCGCGGCCACGATGACGCCCATGCGTGAGTTCTCACCCATCACGGCCAGCGCATAGAGCTCAGCCTTGATGGTCAGCGGGTCGAGGAACGTCCGGCCCTCCGTGAAGGCCTGCTGCAGCAGCCGGGCCTCGCCGCCCACCAGGCGCCCCATGGAGGCTCCCTCACTGTTGCGGCCGCGCTCGACGCAGTCGCGCATCACCGCGCGCCGCTTGCGCAACGCCTCGACGATCATCTCAGCCGGAACGGCGTGCTCCTGCTCGTCGGTCTCGAGAAAGACGTCGGCAACGTCGCGCTCGGCGGCCAGTGCTTCGAGATGCTTGAACGATTCGATCATGACACTTGCCCCTAACACAGAGATCGTCCGACGGATTCGCGAGGACCCCGCGGCGCGGTCCTGCGGACTGGTGAGGAGCTACTCCCCTTCGTTCGGATCGACGACGGCCGCGGCGGTCAGCTCGTCCGAGGCGGCCGCGTATTCGGGAAGATCCGCCAGGACGATGTACTGCTCCACGAGATCCCGCGTTCCGGGAACGGCCAGCTTCCGGATCAGCAACTCGAATTTCTCCTCGATCGCGTCGATGATCGGCTGCTTGGCCGAGGAGGGCATCTCCCACATGCGCTTCTTGAAGGGACCGATGGCCTTCTTGCGGGTCTTGTAGACGAACTGCTCATCCGACTCGTCCGCCTTGCGCTCGTCCGCGCAGTGCTCGAAGCAGAACTGGCGGATCTGTTCCTTCATCTCCTCGGGCAGCGACGGTGCGTCGAGAATCATGTTCTGGAACCCGGTGGCCAGGTGGATCTCCACCGAGTCCGATTCGGGGAACTTGTTGAACACCGCCTCGGGGAGCGTCGACGCGCCATGCTGCACCGCCCCGGCGATGCCGTACTCCTCGCGACAGATCCTGGTGGTCTCGCGGAGCACGTCGAAATCGATCTTGGCCTCGGCGATCGAGCCGTCCGCCATCGGCACGCCGCCGTGCGAGGTGCCCGTCTGCACGGAGATCTTGGCCATGCCCACGTCGCCGTTCAGCTCCCGCTTCACGCCGTCGATGTAAGCCCGCACTTCGTCCGGTTGCGTGTTGTATTTCCCCACCTCCCCGATCTCCCCGCCGATCGAGATCTGAATCCCCTGCGGCTGGTGCGCCCGGATGTAGCGGGTGAAGTGGGCGGTGTAGAGATAGTTCTCGCGCTGCTGTTCGTCCCGCGTGGCGAAGGACAGGTCCACCAGGGTCGACGTGTCGATGTCGATGTTGTAGAACTCCGCGGCGATGGCCTCGTCGATCAGCGACTCGAGCGCCTTGACTTCCGACGCCTTCCCTTCCGGGGTGGCCCACTTCTTGGCGCTGGCCTGGAAGTGATCGCCCTGAAGGAAGACCGGTCCCTTGTAGTTTTCCGCGAGGGCCGCCGCGAGCACGCAGGCCGCGTATTCACCTGGACGCTGTTCGGTGTAACCGATCTCCGAACGGGCGATCTCGAAGACGAATGGCCCCACGTCGTTGCGCATGGCCGCACGGAAGAGCGCGCGGGCTACGTCGTAGGTCAACGCCCGGATGTTGAACGCCGGAACGGTGAACTTGCGCGTGATCTGGCCCCGTCCGATGGCGCCGTACAGGTCGGAGATCGACGCCGGAACCGCACCCGCGCGACGGGCCCGGAGGTGGATTTCCCGACGCGCTTCCGCCTTGGTGGCCGCATCGCCGCTGAAGACGGCGGTGTGGATCAGGTCGTCGATGGAGCCGGCGCTGCGAAGAGACTCGAGACTCTCGTGAATCATGCCCGGCACTCTAGCAAAACAGGCGCCCCCGTTGGGCCGCCCGTGCCGCCCTAGGGAAGCGTGGCCCGGATTCTCGCCACCAGCGAGGAGATGTCGAACGGCTTGAGCACGGTGCCCCTGATGCCGAGCCTGGCGATCTCGTCGGGCTCCATCGGCTCCCCGGTGAGCATCAGCACCGGCACCCGCGACAGCCCATCCTCCGCCTGGATCGCCGCCACGACTTCATCCCCATTCATGCCGGGCATGTTCCGGTCGAGCAGAATCAGGTCGGGAGTGACCCGTTGTGCCTCGGCAAGAGCCTGCTTTCCGCTGGCCGCGGTCACGGGATCGAACCCGAACTCGCGGAGCAGGCTGCGCATGAGCAGCAGAATCGGAGCGTCATCGTCGACGACCAGGATGATTGGTTTTTCAGCCATGAATGGAGGAACGGAGTTTAGCAGAGCGCTCCCGGTGAGGTCCGCACGAAGGTATAGACTGACAACCCAATGGCCGTTCGCCACGACCGCAAAGTCAGCATCCTCGACGTGATGGGTCCGGTGATGGTCGGACCTTCGAGCTCGCACACCGCCGGCACGGCCCGACTCGGCCGCGTGGCACGCGAGATCCTCGACCAGGACCCCTCGTCGGTGCACTTCTACCTGCACCCTCCGCTGGCGGCCACCTATCGCGGTCACGGATCGGACTTTGCGCTGGTGGGCGGATCGATCGGACTGAACGTCGACGACCCGCGGATCCCCGAGGCCATCCGCATCGCCGAGCAGATGGGAGTGACCATCGAGTTCTCGGAAGAGGACCTCGGCGAAGTGCATCCCAACACCGTGCGCATCGAGATCGAGGGAGGCGGCCGCCAGATCGAGATCGTCGGCTCGTCCATCGGCGGCGGGGTCATCGAGGTCTTCAAGATCAACGGCTTCCAGACCCGGTTCAAGGGAGACTCGCCCACCCTGCTGCTCTTCTACCGCGACCGGCGCGGGATGATCGCCGAGGTGGCCACGTTCATCGCCGAAGAAGAGATCAACATCGCCTCGCTCTACTGCTCGCGCAAACAACGGGGCAAAGACGCGTTCATGCAGGTGGACGTCGACTCGCCGTTGGCCGGGAGTGCGCTCCAGCGTATCCGCGCACTCCCCGACGTCGCCGACGCCCGCTACCTCGACAAGATTCCCTGACCCGAAGCCGCCCGCACTCCGCGAGCGCCGGTGCGGCTCACGGCTCGGGACAGAAACCGCGCGCGCGTTCCCTGCGATCGAGAGTGCGGCCGTTGCGGGGAAGCACGCCGAGCTTCACGAGCTGCGGATGAAACTCGTAGCGGATTCGCGCGGAGGCGACCGGGCTGGGGTCGAGGTCGATGCTCACCATTTCGATCTCGTGGCGGGTGCGGTCCCCCATGCCGGTGGCGGCATAGTCGTCGGATTCAGCCTTTTGCGAGCTCGCGCCGGCGGCGGACGGCGCCTGCTGGCGTTCATTGAGCTCGCTGACCCGCGGACGACGCTCACGCTCACGGAAGAACACGGCCTCGATGACCCCAAGGTTCTCGGTCTTGCCGATGGCCGCTCCGTACGAATTGCGCTCGCCGGTGAAGAAGAAGCGCCGCGCGCTCGAGTCGCTCACCTGCCAGCCGTCGATGTCCGCCGACTCGTACGGACCGAGCACCCACTTCGCGGCACCAAAGGCATCGGTGTGGCGCGCGTCGATGGTGTTCAGTCCATCGACCGAGAGCGCGACGGCCACCCGATAGGGCGTGGGGTTGGTGATCCGCAACGAATACTCCCGCCCCTGCATGGCCTCGATGTAGGTCGTGCCGCGATGTACGAGCTCCTCGCGCGGAGATCCGTCCACGAGGATCGTCAGATTCGGGGAAGCCAACAGGGGAACCGCGGAAAACAGCAGCGTGGCCAGAAACGTGCGCATCACATTCTCCAATCGGGAAGTGAGACGCCGGGAGACGGGAAAAGAAAACCGGTTGGCGGTTGGCTTCGCCATCGCCCGTTCCGCGTCAAGCACTTTCGAAGAGCTCGGCTCGCCGTCGTGGAGCCTCGCGTCGGCTCCCGCCAACCGCCAACCGTCAACCGATAGAAATGACAAACGCCGCGAGTTCATCGCGGCGTTTGTGGCCAAGCCTTCCGGCTGCCTACGAGGTTAGCTGTCGGATTCGGGCTGGAAGCCCTACCAGCTTCTGGCTGGATTCACCCCGGACGGTGGCAAGCCGTCGCTAATTTGGTTCCCCCGTTCCTCGGCGCCGAGGATTAGGCGGCAAGGCCGCCACCACAATGGCGACGCCCCGGAGTGTACGCCGGTCGCCGGGGGAGTCAACGGGAAACTGCGGATGGGGTTGTTGGCGACCGCGAGGGAACTGAAGTCTACCGCTGACTCAGTCCACCGCGGGCAGGATGCCCGCGGCCCCTTACCGAAGTGCCTTGGCGCGATG
>JBDTOZ010000115.1:0-1979 GCA_039932995.1 Acidobacteriota bacterium
CTTTTCGAGTCTCTACCTTTTTCTCATCTCAGCTCTTCGCTTCTTTCAGGGCTAGCTTCAGCAGATTTGCAGTCTTGCCAGTACCTTTTCGGCCCACAAAGATAATCGCGCCGGACGTTTCAAGGGCGTTCAGGTACGCGGCGGTCTCTAGGAAGTACTCCGAAATCAAATCTCGGTCGTTTTCGGCGACGAAGTCGCCGATGCCCCGATAGAGGATCTGCAACGAGGTCCGCTTTACCGATCTTTCGCGATCCTCTTCTTCTTTAGCGATCAGCTGCGCCTGATCCGTCTCAATCAGCGTGATCCAGTCACCGACAGCGCGGGTCGCTTCGCGTCCCGATCCATACATAGAGACATCTTCGCGAAAGTCCAACGGCACGGGAGCGGTGGACTTCTCCTGCAGCAGAAGTGCGTTCGCTCGAAGCCCACGCGCCATACCGGCCACGAACGCATAACGCGCGTTAACGGTAGATGCACCTGTGCGATCGGCCGCGGTGAAATGCACCAAGACACCCGGCGAGGTAATCAATCGCTCGATATACCATGCTAAGGACCGCGCATTGGTCTCCGCTGGATCATCAAGGATGACGGCTACCGGTGTGTTGGAAAACCGTTCCATGACACGAACCGAGGCGTCTGTATCATGCAGAGCTTTCATCACGAGAACACCACGGGCACCGTTTGTTGCGGCGGCGCTGAATTGGCTCAGCAGAGGTGTCTTTTCAAGAATCGCGATCAGTTCGCCTTCAAATGACGCCGCCAGTTGATGACCGTTCTGATAGGCGTAGATGCCTATCGTGCCTAGCGGCGGCACGCCAGCGGCTATGGCCTCCCTTGATGTCCGTGTCAGATCCGCTGTCAGCCATATTCGCTTTCCTCGACCGATGGCGTAGCCGACCTCATACAGAACGTTCGGATTCAATCCGGTTAGGTCGCCGATCAATACGTCCGCCGAATCGATGGCCGCAAATATTTCACTGGGGATCGGCCGCCCATTGATCATCAGCTTGTCCCACGGCAGCACCGATGCAAGCTTCGTCCGGTCGAGGTGAGTCACCGCGGTGGCTGCCGCATCAGCCGCGGACTGCGGGCTGGAGGGGTACGCGTAGAACACTGCGATAGGCGTCAACCCGAGCTCCTTAGTCATGTGCGAAACACCCTCATCACCTCATCTCCGAGGTGGTTGATTATTTTGACTGCGATGCGGCCGTTCGCTGGTTTGGGGAACGGGCGGGAGGTGTCGCTGTTGAGGGTGGACCAGGCTTCTTCGTTGATCTCGGCTTTCAGCGTGGTCTTCAAGGCGTTGTAAGGGTCGTTCTGGCCGAGGAAGTAGGCGTGGCGGACGAAGAAGCCTTCTTGGTTGTAGTCGGTGTCGATGAGCTGGCAGGCGATGCCCTTGGCGCCGCTGCTCTCGACCTTGCCCGTGCTGGGGTGGAAGACGTCGACGCCTCGGATGGTGATTTGTGAGTAGTGGCCGGTGGTTAGGCCGAGGGGAGAATCGGTGGAGGTCAGCGCATGGAGCGCAGCGAGCGCTTGAGTCCGCTGAGCATTCGCCCGATCGCGTCCGCCTGCTCCTGGAGTGGCGTGGCCTGCTCCTGCTTCAGGGGTCCCAGCCTGACCGACAGGATCAGAAACGTCTCCGCTTCGGCCAACGTTCCGCTGGCCACGCTCAGGAATTGAAAGTACTCCCCTGTCCCGCTCCGCGCCGCCCCCTCCGCGATGTTCTCCGGGATGGACGCTGCCGCGCGGCGCAGTTGGCTGGTCAGTCCGTATCGTTCCTCCGGAGGAAAGTGCTGTGAGACGCGATAGACCATCTCGAGCCAATCGATTGACTTCTTCCAGACTTCCAAGTCCTGATAGGTCTTTAACACTGTCATGATGGGCCACCAGTCTCCCACCCCGAGTCACCAGCCACAACCCACTAACCCTAAAAGAAGCGAAGAGTGGTTTCGCCCATGACGGGCTGAAGTATAGTTATT
>JBDTOZ010000116.1:0-14664 GCA_039932995.1 Acidobacteriota bacterium
CGAGACGCCCACGGGCCAGCCGGCGAGGACGCCGGCGCTCCAATGCTCCGCCTGCGTCGTCGTCGGGCTCGGGCTGGCCCCGCGTGGAGTAGCGCGAAGGCATCCCCGGCAGTGACAGCGACTCACGACCTGGCCCGGCCGCGCATCTTCTCGTAGAAGCTTCGCGCGGCCTCGCTGGTGCGCACTTCGCTCAAGCGGACGGGCCGGCGCAGGGAGAGTCCTTCCAACGTCTGGCAGCGGCTCAAGGCCACGTAGACCTGGCCTTCGGCGAAGGCGCCGCGGTCGAGGTCGACCTGGACGTGGGACAGGGTCAAGCCCTGTGCCTTGTGGATCGTGACCGCCCAGGCCGGCATGAGGGGGAACTGCTCATACGTGCCGGCCACCTCTTCGACGATGGTCTTCCGGGTCTCGCCCTCTTTGGCCTCCCCCAGGCCGTAACGCACATCCTGCCATTCGATGCGCTCGACGTCGAAGGAGGAGCCGTCATCGAGACGGACGAGCACTGCCTTGTCGCGCAGGTCTTTGACGACGCCCACGGTTCCGTTGACCCAGCGGCGCTCGGCGTCATTGCGCACGAACATCACCTGAGCGCCTTTGCGCAGCGCCAGTTGCAGCGGCGCGGGCAGCCGGTCATCGGGCGCGCTTTCGAAGGTTCCCTCGCGGCGCGCCGTGTAGGTGCGCTCCGGCCCGGGAAGCTCGGCCAGCCGGGCCTCGTTTTCCGCGGCCGCGGCTTTGCGCGTCGGGACGAGGATGAGATGGCGGCCGGTCAGGCTCCGCCCCACACACAGCTCGTTGAGCCGGCGCAAGGCATCCCCCGCCCCTTCCCCGTCGCGGATGCAGGCCAGCATCTCCGCGAACGTGGCGTCCCGCTGGCGATAGACGATCTGCAACTCGACCGGAAAGAACTTCAAGCCCCGCAGGGCATGCGCGGAGAAGAACTGCGGCGTGGCGTAGCGGGAGGTGATCAATTCGCGATCTGCCGGAGTGACCACGGGCGGGAGTTGAAAGAGGTCTCCCACCAGCACCATCTGCACGCCGCCGAACGGCAGCGTGGACTTACGGTTCAACCGCAGGAAGGCGTCGACGCCGTCCAGGATGTCGGCCCGCACCATGGAGATCTCATCGATGATCACGAGGTCGAGTGCCCTGATGAGCTCCGGCTCATCGGCCTCACGCGCGTCGCCGGGCATGAAGGGGCGGAGCGGGAGCTGGCAGAAGGAGTGGATGGTCTGCCCTCCGGCGTTGAGCGCGGCCACGCCGGTCGGCGCCAGGACCACGGACTGCTTGTCGGGAAAGCGGTCGCGCAGTTCACGGATGAACGTCGATTTCCCGGTCCCCGCGCCGCCGGTGACGAAGAGGATGGGCCGGCCCGCACCGACCGCGTCAAACGCCGTCTGCAACTGCGCGTTGACCTCGATGACCTCGCGTTTGGGTTTGCGGGCGAGCTCTCGCTTCGCCTTCTTCTCTTTTTTCTTGTACGGAGCCGTCGCGGGTTGAACGGACTTGCGCTCCTTCGCCTCCGCACTCGGCTCCCCGGGCTCCTCCGGCGCGGGCTCTTTGATGAGCTTGGCCACCTTCACGGCCAGTGCGTGCCAGTCCTTGCGATAGGCCCAGTCCACGCCCATCACATCGAGCCGCGCGTAAAGACGGCGCAGGTGCTTGACCCGGTCCCGCACCGCCGCCTTCTTGGGCAGCCGGTGCATGGCGGCATCGAGCCATTCGATGAGGGCGTCCAGGGTCATGGCAGGGATGATATGCGGTTGGCGGTTGGCGGTTGGCGGTTGGCGGTTGGCGGTTGGCGGTTGGCGGTTGGCGGGCGAAGCCCGCGTTTCGCGCTCTCTCGCTAGAGCTGCGCAGTTCGCGAACAGCGCCCCTGCGTATCCACCGCCAACCGTCAACCGTCAACCGCCAACCAAATCGCCAACCAAATCGCCAACCAACCCGTCACGCCCCCCGCACATGCTCCACGATCGCAGCATTCACGAGCGGGGCGTGAGAGATCGGCCCCATGTGACCGACGCCGGGAAGAAGGCGGGCTTTCGCGTGCGGCAGCGAGGCGCCGAGCTTTTCCACGACCCGCCTCTCCGTAAAGGGCGAATTGCCGCCGCCGAGAATCAGGGTGGGGGCGGTGATGGTGGCGTAGGTGGCGCGATCGGTCCGGTCCGCGGCCAGGCTGACCACCTCCTGGAAGACTTTCCAGCCCAGCGTCCGGAACGCGCCGCGCGTTTCTTCGGCCAGTCTGTTCCACGCTCCCTCGCCGTTCCACCAGTCGACGAATCCGCGCAGCCACACTTCATCCGATCCCCGTTCGTCGGGCTCCCATTCTCTCTTCACGAGCTCGAGCGCTTTCCGCGCCTCGGCATCCTCGGCTTCATCGAGAATCCCGAACGCCACCGGCTCGTAGACGGCGATCGAGCGCACCCGCGCGGGACGCCGCAAGGCCAGTTGCAACGCCAGGAAGCCGCCATACGAATGGCCCACCAGATGGACGGGATCGGGATCGTCGCCCAGGAGACCCTCCAAAAAGTCGAGGTCCTGGCGGAAGTGGAACGGAGCGCGGTCCGGCCAGGGCGCCGACTCCCCATACCCCAGCAGGTCCGGCGCGAGCACGCGATAGTCCGCCGACAACATCTCGTTCAGCTTGCGCCACTGGCGCGAAGTGAAGCCGCCACTATGAATGAGAAGGACACGCTGCATGGTCCCCTGCGTGGTCATGGGAGGACGATACCTCGGTTGACGGTCCGCGTCATTGCGTTCGATGGGCTTGCGGATCGGGAAGCAGTCCAAAGATGCCGGCCATCGCGCGGATGGCAGGCAGTCCCTTCCGCTACACTCCTTCGATGCGCTCCTTGCCGCTTCTGCTTCTCGGCCTGTTCGTCGCCTCCTCCGCCTTCGCGGCCGATCCCAATGCAAAGAAGCGCGCCATCGAGAGCAACCTCGGCACGCCGATCATCATCGAAGGAGTGAAGGGGAAGTCGCTGGAAGAACGCATGCGCGAGCTGCACATCCCGGCGGTCAGTCTGGCCGTCGTCGACGACGGGCGAGTGGTCCTCGCGGCCGCATACGGTCAGGCCGACGTCGCCAGCGGACGGCGGGCCACGACCTCCACGCTCTTTCAAGCCGCGTCGATCAGCAAGCCGGTCACGGCCATGGCCGTGGTGGACCTCGTCGCGCGCGGAAAGCTCTCCCTCGATGTTCCCGTCAACACGCTCCTGACCTCGTGGCAGTTACCGGCCAATGCTCTGACCACGGTCACGCCAGTCACCGTTCGCCAGTTGCTCAGTCACTCCGGCGGGACCACCGTCCACGGTTTTGCCGGCTATGCGCGCTCCGCGACCCGGCCGGCGCTGCCGCAGATCCTGAGCGGTGTGCCTCCCGCCAACAACGACCCGGTGCTCGTGGACCTCGCGCCGAACACGAAGTATGTCTACTCGGGCGGAGGCACCACCATCGTGCAGGCGGTGGTGGTGGATCAGACCGGAATGCCGTTTCCCGCGTTCATGCGCAAGACCGTGCTGGAACCGCTGGGCATGACCACCAGTACGTACGAACAGCCGCTGCCACGGTCGCGAGCCTCTGAAGCCGCGACGGGTTATCGGGAGAATGGCTCGGAAGTCGAGGAGAAATGGCATGTCTATCCGGAGATGGCCGCAGCCGGACTCTGGACCACGCCCACGGATCTGGCCCGTGTGCTCATCGAAGTCCAGGACGCCAGGGCCGGCCGGACGTCGAGAGTCCTCTCCGCGGACGCGGCCGGTCTCATGCTCACCCCGCGATTCCCGGCCGAAGACGAGGCGTCCATCGGGATCGGCTTCTTCATCGATCGCCATCAACAGTCGCGCTACTTTGCGCACGGCGGCGCGAATGAAGGCTTCCGGGCCCTCTTCATCGGTTCGATGGATCAGCGCAAGGGCGCCATCGTGATGACGAACTCGGATGCGGGGATCCAGCTCGCGAATGAGATTCTCTCCGCCGTCGCGCGCGAGTACGCATGGCCGGACTACAACGCCGCGCCGCTGGCGGCGGCCACACCCGACGAAGCAGCGGCGACGCGCTGGCCGGGACGCTATGTCCTCCAGAACAAGAACGTCGTGACGATCCGCCGGACCGCCGGTGGCTACGAGTTGCTGGATCCAATCGAAGGGTGGCTGGCCCTGTATCCCGTCGCCGATGGATCGCTGGCCCGGGCCGACCGCGACATCCGCTATGCATGGACCGACGGCGGAGTGGACGTGATCGGGAACGCCTCAGACGCCAAAACGGCCTCGCGGGCGAGCGCGACGCGGGTGGCCGCCGATGCTCCGCCGTTTGCGAGCGAATTGCTGACCGAGGGAAAGACCGAGGAAGCACTGGCCGCCTATCGCGAACAGTTCAAGAGCGACCCGCAATCGCTCGACGAGGCCATGGTCAATCGCAGCGGGTATGCGTTTCTGGGCGCGGGTCACGTGGGCCAGGCCGTCGCGCTGATGCAGCTCAACACGGAGCTCCACCCAACCTCCGCCAACGCCTGGGACAGTTTCGGCGAATCGCTCGCCGCGGCGGGAGAAAAGGAGAGAGCCATCCGTGCGTACGAAGAAGCGCTGCGGCTCGTCGAAGCCGATCCCAACCCCACCAGCGACGTCAATCGATCGCTGCATGACAACGCCATCGCGCGACTGAAGGCGCTCCGCAAGAACTGACCTGGACCTCAATCGAGGACTGCATCAACACGATTGCGACCGTCGAGCGCCGCCTGCGCAATCACTGCGCGATTCTCCTTTGTCCTATCGCGATGCGCACCCCGCACCGGCGCAGTCCAGGGCCACGAACAGCTCCGACTGCATTGCCCAGGAAGAGATCCCGTTGGCACCGACGGTACGACGCCAGACGGCCATGTATTCACCGGTCACGTCCACCACTCCGGCGGCATTGGTCCAGTGGCCGGCCCAGGTGCCCTGCTCCGAAGCCGTGCCCTCGGCGACACTGGACTGGATCGAGCGGGGCGTGCGGACATAGACGAGGCCCGGACGTTGCGCGAACTGTTCCGCGAGCGACTTCTCGATCGCCTCGGGACCCTCGAACGTCCGTCCGCTGGATGCCGTCACTCTCCCATCACTGGCGAAGAGTGAGGCCACGGCTGCGGCGCCCCGCACCGCCAGCGCCGCGTTCGAGACCGCCCGCGACTCGCGGAGGACGGTCTCATCGCGTGGCACCGACACGAGTGCAATCCGGTCCCCCTTCGGGCTCAGGGCAATCCGCGACAATCCCTGCAGATCGGGATGGGTGGCGTGATAGACGATCTTCCAATCGTCCGCATGCGATGGCGACCATTCATAAATGGCCGCACCGGAAGCCATGAGCACGGTATGGCGTGAGGTCCACACGTGCTGCCCGCCGGTCGCGAACGGGATCGTGGCCAACGTCGTCACCTTGCGCGACTTCACATCCAGGCGCCGGAGGAATTGCGTGCGCGTCACCCCTTCCCCGTCCGGTCGAGGAAACGGCTCCTCGGCCACGAACGTCACCGCGTCCTCTCCGGGAACGCGATACGGGGCCGTGTTCGCGCCGATGGCCATCGTCTCCAGCGCTTTCGTTCGCGCGTCGTAGATCGCGATGCGGCGTTCCTTCTCGTTCATGAACAGCACGTGGGTGCGGTCGTCGAAGCGCGTGTAGTACCCGGCCGTGGTCGTGTCCGTGAGCGCGCGCTGTTCTTTTCCGTCCAGTCCGTGCAGCCACACGCGTCCCTCGCGCAGCATCATCAGATTGCGCCCGTCGGGAGTGGGTGTGGGACTGAACCCGCGGGCCTCCGGCAATGGGGTGCGTTGACCGGTGGTCAGGTCGACGAGGAAAGCGTGCAGGCCGAGACCGGTCTCGGCCAGGCTCGTGACTTCCGAGGTATAGACCAGCGTCTTCCCATCCGGAAAAAACGCGGGCTGATTGTCATAGCCGGGATGGTTGGAGACGTTCTGCAGATCCGTGATCGCGAATCCTTCGCGCATGTCGAGGTTGCCGACCCACACTTCGGTGGTCAGGATCTGGGCCTGGACGGTGACGGCGAAGAGCAACCCGGCGAAGACCCGAACGCAAGTACGCATGGCGCAAATCGTACGCGAAATCGTCGATGGCGATGCCGCTCGTGAAGGCCGCCGGGATGCTCCGCGGATTACTTCTTCTTCTCTTGTCCGATGGTGATCTTGTATCCGTCCGGATCTTCGAGTGCGAAGTCGCGCATCCCCCAGGACTGGTCCTTCGGCTCCTGCGTCAACGTCCCTCCGCGGGCCCGGATGCCGGCCGCGAGCTGATCGATGTCCTCGTCGGTGCTGCAGTAGATCCGGACGCCCGCGCCCATCACGCGATCGCGACCCTTCTGCCAGTCGTCCTGGCCCAGCATGAACAACACACTGCCCGCGGTGATCTCCACGCCCAGCAGCTTGCCGTCCTGTTCCCAGCGCTCCGTGACCACGAAACCGAGGACGTCGCGGTACCAGGCCAGACTCTTCTCGAGATCACTCACCGTCAACCCCGGGGCTGCTTCACGAAGGTTCATTGGTTGCTCCCTTGTCGATGAAGTGTAATGGATGAAGCGTTCGCATCGGCGCTCGGCCGGAAGCTCGATCCTCGCGCGAGCGCCTCGCCGTCAACTTCGGGATTCTTCACGGGCAATCTCGCCTGGAGGGCGAACCCATCCGGCGCCATGATGCGTGGCCTCCGGGCTGACCGCGCCCGCCGGACGCCGCGATCGGCGTCGCTCGGCCTCGACGCGATTCCGTCCGTTTCGTTTGGCGCGGTAGAGCGCCTGATCGGCCGCGGCGATCATTTCGGTGGGAGAGACGAATTGCGTGTGCGCCAGACTGGCCGTGCCGATGCTCACCGTCACAGGCAGGGGCTCGCCGCCGGCGATCGGCACCGGAACGGAGGCCACCGCCTCACGCAGCTTCTCACCGAAGCAGACCGCGTCCTCCAGTTGCGTTTCCGGAAGCAGGACCACGAACTCCTCGCCTCCGTAGCGCGCCAGATAGTCGGAGGAGCGCACGGAGCTGGAGAAACGCCGGGCCACCTCCGCCAGCACCGCGTCGCCCGCCTGATGTCCGTACGAGTCGTTGATGTTCTTGAAGCGGTCCACGTCGATGATGGCCACCGAGAGGGGCCGCCGGTACCGGCTGGAGTGATCGAAGGCGTGGTCGAGCGTCGCGCCGAAGTGTCGGCGGTTGAAGATGCCGGTCAGATCGTCGTGCGCCGACAGTCGTTCGAGCTGGCCGGCCATGTCCACGAGCTGCTGCTGCATCTCCACCACGCGCCGCGATGCGTTGACGCGGGCCAGCAGTTCCGTGGGATGAAAAGGCTTGATGATGTAGTCGTCCGCGCCGAGGTCGAGAGCCTCGACGCGGGCGTCGAGCGAACCGTACCCGCTGAGCATGATCACCTGCCGCGCATCGAAGCGCGCATGCGCCTTGATGTGCCGGCAGAGCTCGATCCCATCCATGTCCGGCAGGCCCCGATCGAGCAGACAGAGATCCCAGTCCTCACCCTCCAGGGCCGCCAGCCCTTCGGCGCCCGTGGAGCAGGCCGTGACCTCCATCCCTTTCGTGCTCAACACCTTCCGGAGCAGACGGATGATGGCTGGGTCGTCATCGACGAGGAGAATCCGGAAAGGCCGGCTCAGCCGATGGTCCGGCGCAGCTCGGCGACGACGCGTGAGGGTATCGTCCCCGAGGGCAACGACTGTGGATGGAGTGACCAAGCGTTACGATGAATAACCTTCCAGCCGTCGCCAGAATTTCCTTTTTTGGTGTCATGTCGTCTATTTGTGAAGACGAGGCCGGCATAGCGCTGTGCTCCCTCGATTTTCTTCGCGCGGCGCAAGCGTTCTCCGCCGCCGTTGGCGGCATACGGTGGACTGAAGTCCAACGCTCCACAGGCTAAAAGTCCACCGCGGGCAGGATGCCCGCGGCCCCTCCGCAAAAAATCGCGCTGACAAGAGCTTCGGCCGCAAGTCCTTTCTTCATAGCCTTGCCAACGCCGAAACCGCCACCACGATCGCATCGGCTTTCGAAAGGTCTGATGTAGAGGATTTAAATCGACGACCGCACCCAACACAGCCACAGCTCTCCGCCGCGTTCGATTCTTTCATCTTCCCCCACCGCTCGTAGAAGTTTTGCCTCGCCCTGACGCCGTGCGGACAATGGTTGTCCCTTGAGCTCAGGACGCAAGCCGGCGCGCGATCTGGACGCGCTTTCTCTCACACACCACCCGCCCGGCGCGCAGAAGGAGAAGATCCGCGAGCGCGCGGCCGCGGTGCCGCTGTCGGGGGAGTATGACCACACGCCGCACGTGCATGAGAAGTGGGGTGGGACGTACAGGGAGGAGGAGCCGGCGGCCACTCCGCGGAGGAAGGGCGGGGGAACGAAGGGGCGGCCTTATGCGGAGCTGCGCTCCTCCTCGGCGTTCTCGTTTCTCGACAGCGCGTCGCTCCCCGAGGATCTGATCCATCGCGCGGCGGAGCTGGATCTGCCGGTCATGGCCCTCATCGATACCAACGGCGTCTATGGCGCGCCGCGCTTCTTCTCCGCCGCGAAGAAGGCGGGGGTGAGGGCGGTGATGGGGGCGGAGTTGGTGTTGGACCTCAGGGCGCGGGGGACCGCGTCCAGCCCACGAACCGCCAACCGCCAACCGCCAACCGCCAACAAGATCACGTTGCTCGTCGAGACCCGCGAGGGCTATCGCAACCTCTGCCGGCTCCTCACCGCGGGGGCCCTCCCCCATCCCAAGGGCCAGCCTCAGTACACGTGGAAACTCGTCGAGCAGTACGCGGCCGGGCTGCGCTGTCTCACGCGCGCGGACGACGACACCGTGCAGAAGATCATGGGCATCTTCCCGGGGCGCACGCACGTGGAGCTGCAGCGGCATCACCTGCGGGAGGAAGAGCATCACAACGTTCGCCTGGTCGATCTGGCCCGGAGGCTGGGTCTACCTCTCGTAGCGACGAACGGCGTTCGCTATGCGCGCGCTGCCGAGAAAGAGCTGCACGACGTGCTCACCTGCATCCGCGAAGGGCGCAACGTCGACTCCGCCGGGCGGCTGCTGGGAGTCAATCGCGAACGGCACCTCAAATCGGCGGCACAAATGTCCAAGCTCTTTGCCGATCTGCCCGAAGCCATCGATGGGGCCTGGACCCTCGCGAACACACTGCAGTTCACGCTGGCCGATCTCGGATATCAGTTCCCCGACTATCCGCTCCCTCCCGGTGAGACGAACGATTCGTTCCTGCGCAAGATCACCTGGAACGCGGCCATGGCGCGCTTCCGGCCGCTCACGGCGCGCGCGCAGGCGCAGATCGAGAAGGAGCTGAACATGATCGAGAAGCTCGCGCTGGCGGGCTACTTCATCATCGTCTGGGACATCGTGCAGTTCTGCCGTCGCGAGAAGATTCTCGTGCAGGGACGCGGCTCGGCGGCGAACAGCGCGGTCTGTTATGCGCTGGGGATCACGGCGGTCGACCCCGTGAAGATGGAGCTGCTGTTCGAGCGCTTCCTCTCCGAGGAGCGCGGCGAGTGGCCGGACATCGACCTCGACCTCCCCTCGGGCGATCAACGCGAGAAGGTCATCCAGCACGTCTACACGAAGTACGGCCAGCACGGCGCGGCCATGACCGCGAACGTGATCACCTACCGCGACCGCTCCGCCGCGCGCGAAGTGGGCAAGGCTCTCGGCTTTTCATTGGAGCAGGCGGATAAGCTTTCCAAGACGGTCAGCACGTGGCACTTCGGCGAGATCAAGGAGAAGATCGCCGACCTGGGCGCGCAACTGGCGCTCAGCGGATTCGACGCCGAGGACCTGCGCGTGCAGCACTTCATGCGCCTGTATCTGCAGATCCAGAATCTGCCGCGGCACATGGGACAGCACTCCGGCGGGATGGTCCTGGCCAAGGGACGACTCGACGAAGTGGTGCCGCTCGAGCCGGCCTCGATGCCGGGCCGCGTGGTCATTCAGTGGGACAAGGAAGACTGCGCCGACCTGGGCATCATCAAAGTCGACCTCCTCGGGCTGGGGATGCTGGCCGCGATCGAGGAGATGATCCCCACCATCCAGCGCTGCGAAGGGACGGAAGTGGACCTGGCCCATCTGCCGGAGAACGACCCGCTCGTCTACAAGATGCTCAACGAGGCGGACACGGTGGGCATGTTCCAGGTGGAGAGCCGCGCGCAAATGGCTTCGCTCCCCCGCAACGCACCGAAGTGTTTCTACGACATCGTCGTGCAGGTGGCCATCATCCGTCCCGGCCCGATCGTAGGCGGCATGATCAAACCGTTCTTCGACCGGAGACAGGGGAAGGTGCCGGTTGAGTATCCGCATCCCTGTCTGGAGCCGATCCTCAAGCGCACCCTCGGCGTGCCCCTGTTCCAGGAACAGCTCCTGCGCATCGCCATGGTGGCCGCCAACTTCACCGGCGGCGAGGCGGAGGAGCTGCGCCGGGCCATGGGCTTCAAGCGCTCCATGGAGCGGATGGTGGAGATCGAGCGGCGGCTGCGCGAGGGAATGACCAAGAACGGGATCGGCGTCGTGGCGCAGGACCAGATCGTGAAGTCCATCACCTCGTTCGCGCTGTATGGATTCCCGGAGTCGCACGCGGCCAGCTTTGCCTTGATCGCGTACGCCAGCGCATATCTGAAGGCGCACCATCCGGCCGCGTTCTATATGGCTCTCCTCAATGCCTGGCCGATGGGTTTCTATCACCCGGCCACGCTGATCAAGGACGCGCAACGCCACGGCGTGAGCGTGCTGCCGGTGGACGTGAACCATTCCGGCTGGCCATGCCGCTGGGAAAACGGCGCGGTGCGCCTGGGGCTCCGCTATGTGAAGGGGCTGCGCGGCGAGTCGGGGTTGCGCGTGGAGGCGGCGCAGCCGTTCGCATCCGCCGACGACCTCGCGCGCCGGGCGCGCCTTCGCGACGATCAGCTCACGAAGCTCGCGTACGCGGGCGCGCTGGCCTCCTTCGGCATGACGCGCCGCGCCGCGCTCTGGCAGGCGGCGGAAGCGGCGCGCGATGCGGGGGAGCTGTTTCAATCTGACGGGAAGACGCCACGGAACACCGCGCCGGCGCTCCGTGGCTCCCCGCTCCTCGAGATGTCCCGACTCGAGGAGACACTGGCGGACTATCAGGCCATGGAGCTGACCACGGGGCGTCATCTGCTCGAGCACTACCGCACGCAATTGTCGAAGGACGGCGTGCTCTCGGCGGCGCAGCTCTGCAAGGTGCCGAACGGCAGTCGTGTGACGACGGCCGGGGCGGTGATCGTGCGGCAGCGGCCAGGCACGGCAAAAGGCTTCGTCTTCCTCACGCTCGAGGACGAGACCGGCTTGTCGCAAGCCATCGTCAGCCCGCCCCTCTTCGCCGAGCAGCGCACGACCATCCTCACCCACTCCGGCCTGGTGGTCGAAGGGATCGTGCAGAACCAGGAAGGGCAGCCCTCCGTGCGCGCGGAAAAGTTCTGGCCCCTGCCGGGGATGCACGACGTGCAAAGCCACGATTTTCACTGAGCAGGCCGGCGCAGCTCGTCTCACATCATTGCTACTCGCATGCGTAGCGTTGTGGAGCGCTGGCGTCCCGCCGGCTGGCCGGCAGGCGTCCTCGCCTGCCGGGGTGGGGGAAGCGGGCCTGTCGCGCGAACCGCCCCCCCGGCCCCAGCAGCGGGACGCTGCCGGGGCCAGCCGGCGAGGACGCCGGCGCTCCACAGGGTGACCGTGACCGGCGCGCCATTGGGGACACGGGCGCGCCACGTCCCCCAACCCCTGTCATAATGTCCGGCCGAGGTCCCAAGATGGTTCGAATGCTGAGGTGGGCGGCGGTGGTGTGCGCGGTAGCTTGTCCGCTCGTGATGGCTGCGCAGAGTGGAGAGTTGGCGATTGCGGGCATGGTCTCGCAGGACCGGCTGGTCCTGTCGGTGCGTCCGCATTTCCTGGCGGCGGAGGGGGTGACCCTGAAGCTGTACGGCGACGACGGCGATCGCACGCCTTCCGCGGGAGATCGGCTCCTGGCCACGACCAAGAGCGACAAGGCCGGCATGTACGTCTTCCGCGTGGACGCACCAGGCGCGTACTGGGTGACGGTCGACTCGCGCAGCTTCTTTGCGGGCGCGTGGCCGGAGCAGACCTTCGGTCCGGCGGGCTCGCTCTGCGCGCACCCGGAAGAAGGAACGCACGCCCTCACGTACGAGGGCTCGTGCTTCGGTGGGCGGACGGCGGGAGGGTCCGACGACGCCTCGTCGCTCATGACCTCCGAGCACCTGGCGCTGATCAACGTGCGCGAGTCGATCACCAACGCCGACTTTGCATTCAGCTTCGATGCGGTCACGAACACGCTCGACGGTGACGGCATCCAGGGCTCGCTGCGGCAGTACTTCGTCAACGCCAACACCGTGAAGGGCATCAACCGCATGCGCTTCGTTCCCATCGAGAGGGGCACGGCGCAACGCGATCTCAACTACGGTGTGCCGCCGCAGTGGTGGACCATCACCTTCAAGACGCCGCTGCCGGAGCTGACGGATGAAGACACGCTCGTCGACGGAACGCCGTACAACTTCGTCGCTCCTTCGTCGGTGCTGGACCTGAACCCGGGCCGCTTCGGCGAGTCGGTGACGCTGGAGTCGGGAGAGCCCGACCTCTCGCGGCTCAAGAAACCGGAGCTCGAGCTGATCACGACCGGCGCCTCGGGAATCGTCTGCGCGGCGTCTTGCGGTCTCCGTGGATTCGCACTGCACGGCACGCAGGCCGGCATCGTCGCGCGTGCGGACGTGCGCGTCGAGCACGTGCTGGTCGGCGCCACTCCGGCCGGCGACGCCGCACCGGGAGTGGGTGAAGTGGGTGTACAGATCGAGCGGGGCACGTTCACGGCCCGCCATCTCCTGGTCATGGCGCAGGCCAACCTCGGCGTCAGCGTGGCCCCCGAGGGCAAGCTGGATGGAGAGCACCTCGAAGTCAGTCGTTGCGGGCAGCCGCTGCGTGGGGCGGGCATCGCCCTGCTCTCCTCGGGCTCGTCGATCCGTTCCTCGCAGGTCACGGCGAATCCAGGCGCGGGCATCGTGCTGGGATCGACGGACGGCAAGGCGCCGGCCACGGGCAACACCATCGACCGCACCACCATCAGCGGCAACCAGGCCGGCGTCATCCTGGGGCCGGGCTCGTCGCGCAATGTGATCACGCGCAACGACATCATGTGGAATCGCCTGGGTGGAGTGACGGTCACTCCGTTCGAGAACCTGCCGCCCCGGGAGAACCGCATCAGTGCGAATCGCTTCGACGAGAACGGACTGCGTCCGATCATCCTCGACCTGAATGTCGACGATCCGAACCTGCTCAGTCGTGGCACAGACACCTGCACGGTGTCGACGACCGTACCGAACGCCGGCATCTCTTCGCCGCGGGTCACCGACGTGAACATCTCCGAAGAAGGAGGCCTGCGCGCGCGGATTCGCGGTCGGGCCTGCCCGGGCCAGGTGGTGGAGCTCTATCAGTCCTTCGTCACTTCAAGCATCAGCCAGAACAACACCGACATGCCCGAGGTCCGCGACGACGACATCGAGAACGAGACCATCACCACGCAGGAACGGGTGATGACCATCCCCTCCATCGGAGAGTTCAACTACCTCGGCGCCACGACCGCGAACGCGGACGGTACGTTCGAGGCCACCTTCCCGCTCAAGTCCGTGAAGCACGAGAACATGGACTCGAAGTCCATCGAGGAGACCAAGATCTGGGCCTCGCAGGTCCTGACCAGCGCCGCCGCCCCCTCGGACCGCGCCTTCTCCGCCATCGCCATCGATGCCGCGGGCAACACCTCCGAGATGAGCGTTCGCCGCAAAGAGTAGCGCTGCATTGCAGAGAGAGAGTCGGCTGCGGGGAGCCTCTGTGGAGCGGTGGACTTGAGTCCACCGTCGCTCTCGCGACGCGCGTGCCGAAGCCGGGTGAGGCACTCGGGACGGCCGTGCCGAGCGCCTCGTCCCGTGACGCCGCCACGACGGCAGAGGGGAAGTGTCTCGCAAGAGCCTGGCAGGCTAAAGCCTACCGCTCCACAGGTACGCCTCCCTCCCGACCCACGCTTGATCCCGATCTCGCGCGGGACCCGCGTTTGATCAGAGGGCGTCGATCTTCGCCGCGAGCACGAAGTCGCTACGGGTCAGTCCGTCGATCTTGTGAGTCCAGATGGAGATGCGCACCTTGCCCCAGGCCAGGTAGATGTCCGGGTGGTGTCCCTGCTCTTCGGCGATCGCTCCGACCTTGTTGGTGAACGCGAGCGCCGTGACGAAGTCGGGAAAGGGGAAGTCCTTCTCGAGGTGATGATTCCCCGGAGTGCGCCAGTCCCCACCCAACTCGCCCACCAACTGCTGCAACTCCTCCCCTCGCAACGCCGGAACCCCACCACGGCAAGGGACGCATTTCTCGTTGGCAAGTGTCATGGGGCCACGATATGCGATATCGGTTGGCGGTTGGCGGGTCTTCGAGTCTTCGAGTCTCCGGGTCTTCGAGTCGTCGGGTCTTCGAGTCGTCAAGTCGTCGGGTCGTCGAGTCGTCAAGTCGTCGCGTCGTCGAGTCGTCGAGTCGTCGCGTCGTCGAGTCGTCGAGTCGTCGAGTCGTCGAGTCTCACAGTCTCACAGGGTTCGCCGGACGAGTCTCTATGAGCCTATGAGC
>JBDTOZ010000117.1:0-12395 GCA_039932995.1 Acidobacteriota bacterium
AACACGCCGGAGGCGTGTGGGAAATTAGCCGGGGGCGAGCGCCGAATGGCGCGCTGCCCCCGGACCCGGGTCATCGAATCTCCAACCCCGGCAGGGGTGTCGGATGACAGAAGGCCGCACTTGCACTCCGCACCGTTTCGCCGTCAACCGCCAACCGCCAACCGCCAACTACATCTTCGCCAGCGAGACCGTAAAAATCCCCCACTGATCGATCTCCATATCCAGCTTCTCGAAGCCGGCGGCGCGCACGAGGTCGTCCATCTCTTCCTGGGTGCGGCGGCGCATGATCCAGGGCTTGCCGTCGCGGTTGACGAGAACGCGCGCGATCATCTCCAGTTGGGGGTGCCATGGCTGACCGGTGTAGACGAGGTAGCCTCCCGCGGACATGGAGCGGGCGATGCCACGCAGCGAGCGCTGGACCATGTCGTTGTCGCCGAACAGTTCGTAGAGACCGGAGACGATGGTCACGGTGGGCGGGGGCGTGATGGCCGCAAGTGCCTCTTCGTCGAAGGCGTCGCCCTGCTCGAACTGCACGCGATGGGAGAGGCTCATGGCGTGCGCGATCTCGCGGCCTTGCTCCACATTGGCCGGCGTGAAATCGCGCAGCAGAGCCGTCCCTTCGGTGTCCTTCAACACGTCCAGCACGTAGCGGCCGCAGCCCGTGGCCACGTCGAGGATGTGCACGGCGCGTCCTTCCTGCCGCGTGCTCTCGATCGCGGTGCGCAAGAGTTTCTCGAGGTGGAGCTTGCGCTGGCGGATGCCTTTCCAGCCGATGCTGCCGAGGTAGACGCGGTCGATGAGCTTGCCCAGGCCCAGCTTGCCGTGGGGCTCGTTCTCGTAGACGTAATCGAGGGAACGGCCGGAGTCGAAGCCACTCTCCCATCCCAGACGCACGCCACGACTGAGCTTGCCGAGAGTACTCAGGGAGAGACGCTGGATGCCGAAGGCGGCCCTCTTCAGCAGCGAGGCAGGGCGCGCGAGCTCGTCGTACTCACGCCGCGTGTAGCCGTCGTGATCGGCATCGACGAGCGAGGGGCGTTCCTCCTCACGCGCGAGCTCGCGTTGCAGGAAGTCCCGGATCTCGCCCAGCACTTCCGCGCGACCGGCTTCGTGGAGGAGGTCGTGGTACATCCCCGCGAAGACGCGCATCCTCTTGCGCGTCGAGCCAAGGCGGTCGAAGAACTTCCGCTGCTCCTTCACGTCCACGACCCAGTCCGCGCCTCCGGAAAGGAGCAGCACCGGGACCCGGATGGCGCCGGCATCGGCCACGACCCGTTCCGCAATCTCGTACAGGTCCAGGAGGACATTCACGGCGATGGCCTTGGTGATCAGCGGATCGTCGGCGTAGCGCTGGGCCTGCTCTTTGTCGTGCGTGAGCATGGTCGGCTTGACGTAGCTCTGCACGTACGACTTCTTTCCGCCGCGCATGGCCTGCAACAGCTTGAGACCCGTGCGCGCGAAGGGGACGTAGAGCTTCACGCGCAAGGCCGGCGTGACCAGGACCATGCCTCGAATGGGCGGGGCGAAGTCGTGCACCCACGAGGCCACGGTCACCGCACCGACGCTGTGTCCCAGCACGATGATGTTTTCGATGGGGATGCCATGCTCGGTGGAGACGTAGCGCACGAACGCGTCGAGGTCTTTGACCAGACGCGAGAAACTGGGCGCATCGCCGCGATCCCCGGGCGAGCGACCGTGGCCGCGCGAGTCCCAGGCAAAGAAGGCCACATCGTCGAGGGCCAACTGCTCGACCACGTCCACGAGCCGCCCGGAGTGCTCGTGACCACGATGCACGAGCACCACCGCACGCTTGGCCGCCGGAGGAGTCCAGGCGCGGTAGTAGAGCTGGGTGTCTGCGTCGACAGGGGCGTGGAGCTCTTGCTGCTCGATCATTCGTTCACCTTTTCCCGCCCTCGCTTCTTCGCGTCTTCGCGCCTCGGCCTCGGTCGTCGAGTCGTCGAGTCTTCAAGTCGTCGTGCCTTCGCATTTTCGCGTCTTCGCGTCTTCAAGCCGAGGGGAGTCTCACAGTCTCATAGGCTCACAGTCTCATAGAGGCTCGAGGCATGTGCACCTATGAGACTGTAGTCGTCGCGTCGTCAAGTCGTCGAGTCGTCAAGTCTTCGCGTCTTCGCGTCGTCAAGCCGAGAAGAGTCATAGGCTCATAGGCTCACAGTCTCATAGAGACTCGAGGCATGTGCGCCTATGAGACTGTGAGACTGTGAGACTAAACGACTTGACGACGCGAAGGCTCGAAGGCTCGAAGACGAGACGCAGAGACGACTCGACGACTTGAAGACTCGACGACCCGGAGACTAGACCCGAAGACTAGACGAGAAGACGGACAGCGCTCTCGAGCTCCGCGGCTACCCTCTTCGCTCCTTCCTTGTCCGCCGGCACATCAGCAAAGACCATCGGGACGCCCACCCTCAGCGTCAGTCGCCGCGGACGGGGAAACCAGGCTCCCTTCGGCCAGGCGCGCCAGGCGCCGTCGAGGTGACAGGGGACGACGGGGATGTTCGTGCCGGCGATCAGAAAGCCGATGCCGGGCTTGAAGGCGGCCATCGCTCCCGTGGCGCTGCGTGTTCCCTCGGGAAAGAGAATCAGCACGTGCCCCGGCGTCTCCAACAGATCGCGACAGAGCTCGATGCTCTCGCGCGGGTTCTCCTTCCGGTCGAAGGGCATGGCGTTGACGACGATGGCCGAGAAGGCCACTTTCGTGGTGGTGGTGAAGAAGTAGTCCTTGGCTGCCGCCGGATAGGCCGTCTGGATCGCGGTGAGGGGCAACGCGGAGAGCAGGGCGATGGCGTCGAGATGGCTGCCGTGATTGGCCACCAGGACGAAGGGCTGGTCGCGCGGCAGGTGCTCGCGTCCGAAGACGCGGTAGCGGTGATAGAGCCGCAACCAGGTGCGCATGAGCGCGTGCAGCGCCAGGCGCAGGGCGTACACGAGCATGTCCGGATGGCGGGGAAACACACGCAACTTGTCGAGCGGCGTGCGGTCGAAGTCCGGGGTCGGCTCGTAGTCCCACTCTTCCATCGCCGGACTTACTCGATCCCGATGAAGAAGCGGGTCATGTGGAAGAACAGCGGCGCCACGTAGATCAGGCTGTCGATCCGATCGAGCACACCCCCGTGCCCTTCGATGAGCGCGCCCATGTCCTTGATGCCGATGTCCCGCTTGATCACGCTGATGGAGAGGTCGCCGAGCTGCGAGCCCGCGCCGACGATCAGACCGGCCAGCAGCAGTTCCCGCGTCCCGAAGCCGGGCAGCGAGAACCGGAAGATCCACGGCAGGGCCATCCCCACGGCCAGCGCGCCCAGCGAGCCTTCCCAGGTCTTGTTCGGGGAGATGTTGGGACGTAGTTTGTGGCGTCCGAAGATCTTGCCGAACGTGAACGCGGCCACGTCGCACAGAGGGACGGAGAAAAGCAGGAAGAGCAGCCAGCCCACGCCGTTGCGGCCGTTCATGAGGAAGGCCAGATGGCCGAACATCCAGCCGATGTAGATGAAGCCGACCATGCCCAGCGCCAGCAGTTGCAGTTGTCCCTTGGTGCGGTCGCGGAGGATGGGCATGAGCAGGATGCCGGCCACGACGTACACCGGCAACGCCATGAACATGCCGTACCAGCCCACCAGACGCGGGTCGTCGGGAGGCGAGATCAGCGTGACCACGGTCACGGCTGCCAGGCCGAGGTAGACCAGTCCGGTGATCAGCCAGTCACGATAGAGACCGGTGGCCCGCGCGAACTCGGTGAAGCCGGTGATGGCCACGACCCCGAGGAAGATGATCGTGGCCGTGCGTCCCAGCAGGACGGCCCCGACGATCAGGGGAATCATGATCAGCCATCCGCGAAACGACTTCCACGCGTGCTCGGCATTCTTCTTCAACACGAACTTGAGCAGCACGATGGCCGCACCCGCGAAGAGCAGCAGGCCGCCCGCGATGAGGAGGTAGGTGCGGAGGATGGGGTTGGAGAGCATGTGCTAGCCGGTTGGCGGTTGACGGTGGCCGGTTGGCGTGAGAGCGGACGTCGATCGGTTCCAGGCAAAGCGTTCGCGGCATCGCGCGGTTCCCCCGCCAACCGCCAACCGACAACCGCCAACCGGCCCCCTCATCCCAGCGCCTTGAAAATCCGGGACAACCGCACCGCCACGGTCTGCACGCAGCCGAGGAGAATGGCGAAGAGGGTCCAGTCGAGGAGCATGAAACCGCGGAACCAGAAGGGACGGCCGGTGAGGACGAGGAACATGGTGGCCAGAGCGCCGATGCTCAGCGCGACGATGCGCCACGGCTTGGCCATCACGCCGCTGAACTCGCGCTGCACGCGCACGGCCTGACCGAACAGGCCCACGTAGGCAACGATCAAGGCCGCGATGGCCACCCAGTACGCCGAAAACGGATGGCACCAGCCGCTGTGGGCCACGCCGGCGAAGATCAGCACGTCGGAGACGCGGTCGGGCAGGTCGTTGATGATCTCGCCCTTCCGGCTGGCCTTTCCCGCGGCCAGCGCCACCATGCCGTCGAACATGTTCAGCCAGAGGCGCAGCATTGCAAAGGCGACGGCCAGCGCCAGGTAGCGCGGATGCGTCGTCGACTTCCAGAACAGTCCTCCTGACACGGCCGCGGCCACGATGGACGCGTAGGAAAAGACGTCGGGATGGATGCCGGCGCGAACCGCCACACCGACCGCGGCATGCGCGGTCTTGCGAAACAGACCGGCGATGGGCCGGCGCGAAGAGGGCTCGTACGTCCCGCTCATTCGTCGATCAGCTCCATGAGCGCCGGCGAGGTGGTGCGCAGCACGGCGGCCTGATGGAAGCGGCGCCGGTACTCGTCCGCGATCTCGCGCACTTTGCGATCGAAGGTGGATCCGTACGGATGCACCATCTCCAGGACGAGCGATTTCTCTTCTCCACCCTTCCAGTGCCCGACCGCGGTCCACACCGTGTACCCCTCGGGGAATCGCGGCTCGACGACTTCATCGAGAAATGCACCCACCTCGGCATCGGACACTTCGGCACGGCCTTCGACGTTCCGGCCGCAATACAAACGGTCCGCAACCCCGGAGACGGCCACCCGCGGCGCGACCGAGGCGCACGCGGTGATCAGAAGCGCAAGAGCAGCGGCTGTGACTCTCATGTTCGGGATCTGGGCATTGTAGTCGTCTAGTCTTCGAGTCGTCGACTCTTCCAGTCGTCGAGTCTTCCAGTCGTCGAGTCTTCCAGTCGTCTTCGTCTAGTCGTCTAGTCGTCAAGTCTTCGAGTCGTCGCGCCTCGCGTCTTCGCGTTTTCGAGTCGTCAAGACTCTCCTCGGCTTGACGACGCGACGACTCGAAGACTCGACGACTAGACGAAGACGACCCGACGACTTGACGGCTTGACGACGCGACGACTCGAAGACTCGACGACTAGACGAAGACGACTGGCGACTCGACGACTCGACGACTTGACGACATACTCCCTTGATGCGCGCTCTCCTGGCCATGCTTCTCCTGGCGCTGCCGCTTCGCGCGGCAGAAGTGCGCGTGTTTGCGGCGGCCAGCCTCACCGAGGCCTTGACCGAGATCGCCCGGGGATATGAGAAGAACAATGAGGATCGCATCGTCTTCAACTTCGGTGCGTCGAGCATCCTGGCGCGGCAGATCGAGCAGGGCGCGCCGGGGGACCTCTTTCTCTCCGCCGACGAGGCGAAGATGGATGCGCTGGCGCGGCAGAAGCTCATCGATCCGCAGACACGGGTCCGCGCGCTGTCGAACACCTTGGTGATCGTGGTGCCCCGCATCGACGGCAAGCGCATCACCGATGTGCGCCAGCTCGCGGAGCCGCGCATCGAATCGCTGGCCCTGGCCGAGCCTTCGAGCGTCCCCGCAGGAATCTATGCACGGCAGTATCTGCAGAAGCTCGGGATCTGGGCCAGGGTCGCTCCGAAAGTGATTCCCACCGACAACGTTCGCGGGGCGTTGGCGGCGGTTGCGTCGGGCAACGTGGATGCGGCCATCGTCTACAGGACCGACGCGCGGGTCTCGAAGGACGTGCGCGTGGCCGTGGAGATCTCCCGCGCCGAGGGTCCGGCCATCTCCTATCCCTTCGCGCTGCTGGCGGAGGCCGAACAACCGGTCGCGGCGCGGCGCTTTCTCGCGCATCTCCGTTCCTCCGCCTCGCGCGCCATCTTCATCCGGCATGGATTCGATGTCCTCCGCTGAGTGGCAGATCCTCGGCCTGACCCTGCGCACCGCTGCGCTGGCGACCCTGCTCATCGTGCCGCCGGGACTGGCCATCGCCTGGCTTCTGGCGCGCCGGCAGTGGCCGGGGAAGTCGCTCATCGAGACGCTCGTGGCCCTTCCGCTGGTCATGCCGCCCGTGGCCACGGGACTCCTGTTGCTCGAGCTCCTGGGAAGACGCGGTCCTCTCGGTGGATGGCTGCATCGCACCTTCGGCTTCGACGTCGTCTTCACGTGGCGGGCCGTCGTGGCGGCGATGATGGTCATGTCCTTTCCCCTTCTCGTCCGGGCCGCGCGGGTGGCCTTCGAGGAAGTGGACCCGCGGCTCGAACAGATCGCGCGCACACTCGGAGCGAGCAACACGCGCGTGTTCCTCAGCATCACCCTCCCCCTGGCCTCGCGCGGCGTGGCCGGCGGCATGCTGCTGGCGTTCGCGCGGGCCATCGGTGAGTTCGGGGCCACGATCCTCGTGGCCGGGAACATCCCCGGACGCACGACCACGCTCTCGCTGGCCATCTACAACCTGGTGCAACTGGGACACGACGAAGCGGCCTTTCGCCTCCTGGGCGTGTCGGTGCTGATCGCGTTCGCCGCGGTCTGGATCACCGAGGCCGTCCTGCGGAGGCGCGCATGAGCGTCCTTCTGCGCGACGTGGTCCTGCCTCTGGAGCCGTTCACGCTCGACGTCTCCATCGACTTCTCCGCCCCCACCACCGCGCTGTACGGTCCGTCGGGCGCGGGGAAAACCACTGTGCTGGAACTGATCGCGGGCCTGCGCCGGCCACGATCGGGGCGCATCGAGCTCCATGGCCGCGACGTGACCACCGTGCCTCCCCGTCTGCGGCGGGTCGGCTACGTCCCGCAGGACGACGCGCTCTTTCCGCACATGACCGTGCGCCAGAACATCTTCTACGGAGCGCGGCCCGCCGGGAACGCCCGCGTCGGTGAGCCGGTCATCGACGTGCTGGAGCTCGCGCCGCTGCTCGAGCGCGGCGTCCGGCAATTGTCCGGCGGAGAGCGCAAGCGCGTGGCCCTGGCCCGTGCCCTGCTCACCCAACCCGAACTGCTGCTGCTCGACGAGCCCCTCTCCGGAGTGGATCTCGCCCTCCGCGACCGAGTGCTCCAATACCTCCAGGCCGTCCGCACCGAGTTCCCCATCCCCACGATCTACGTCACGCACCAGCTCGAAGAAGTGCAGGCCATCTGCGAAGAGATGGTGGTGCTGGAAAGGGGAAAGGTGGTGGAGAGAAGAAAGGTGTTGTGAGTGCGGGGTGCGGATCCGATCGCGCCGGAACGCCGGCGTCCGCGCGGAGCGCAGGCGTCTCGCCTGCTGGCCCGCAGGCGTCCTCGCCTGCGCCGCGTGCCCGTCGCGAGACACGTGCATCTCGCGAGGCACGATTCCCCCTCCCGCGGCGAGGACGCCGCACATCCAGCCGGCGAGACGCCGGCGCTCCCAAACCCCGCCGGGCATCGTTCGCAGCCGGCTTGCGGCGTAAACTCCCGCCATGCTGAAACGCGCATTGCTCGTGGCTCTCTTCGCCGTCGCTCTTCAGGGTCAGACCATCCGCGTCGCTGTCGACGCGACGGATGCCGCGCGCAAGGTGTTTCGCGCGCATTCGGTGATTCCCGCGACGGCCGGTCCGATGCGGCTGGTGTATGCGCAGTGGCTGCCGGGCGAGCATGGGCCGACCGGGCCGATCGTCGATCTGGTGGACGTTCGCTTCACCGCCAGGGGCGAGCGTGTGCCGTGGACACGGGACCCGCGGGACATGTTCGCGTTCCAACTGGAGGTTCCTCGTGGCGCGACCGAGGTCGAAGCCGACACGACCTATCTCGCGCCGACGGGCGGGGGCCAGTTCACGGCCGGCGAGAGCGCGACCCCGAACCTGGCGGTCCTGGCCTGGAACACACTGCTGCTCTTTCCTCCAGGCAAGGATGCCTCGCAGGTCATGGTCGAGGGATCGATTCGGCTGCCCGAGGGTTGGAGCTCGGCCAGTGCGCTGAAGCGGAACGGCGGATCCTACGAGCGCGCCTCGCTGATGACCTACATCGACTCGCCGGTGATCATGGGGCGATACCTGAAGACAGTCGACATCCCGAACGGCAACGCGCCGCCGCACCGCATCGACATCGTCGCCGACAGCCACGCCGCGCTGGAGACCCCGGACACCTTCGCGGCCGATTACGGGCGGCTGGTGAGCGAAGCCGGCGCAGCTTTCGGCGCCTATCACTTCCGCAAGTACGACTGGCTGCTGACGCTCAGCGACCATGTCGCGCACTTTGGCCTCGAGCACCACGAGTCCAGTGACGACCGGATGGAAGAGAACGTCCTCTCCGAGGCCGATCTGCGGCGGGCTTTGGCGGGACTGCTCTCGCACGAATACGTTCACTCGTGGAACGGCAAGTATCGACGTCCCGCGGGCATGCTCAGTCCCGACTACCAGAGCCCCATGGAAGGCAATCTCCTGTGGGTGTACGAGGGACTGACGCAATACATGGGAGGCCTGCTGGCGACGCGGGCCGGTCTCTGGACCCCCGAGTACTACCGCGACAACGTGGCCGCGCTGGCGGCGGGCTTCGACGTCCAGCCCGGGCGAGCCTGGCGCCCGCTGGCCGACACGGCCGTGGCCGCGCAGGTGCTGTTCGGCTCGGCGGATGCCTGGCGCAGTCTGCGCCGCGGGACGGACTTTTACGACGAGTCCGTGCTGCTGTGGCTCGAAGCGGATTCGATCATCCGGGAGAAGACCAACGGCCGCGCGTCGCTGGACGACTTCACCCGCCGCTTCCACGGCGGCGAGAGCGGGGCTCCCGCCGTGAAGCCGTACACCTTCGACGATCTCGTGGCCGCGCTGAACGCCGTCGCGCCGTACGACTGGCGCAAGCATTTCGAGGAGCGACTGCAGTCCGTCAATCCGCGCGCTCCGCTGGGCGGCCTCACCCGCGACGGCTGGACGCTCGTCTACGACGAGACCAAGAACCTGCAGATCGAGGCCAACGAGAAGCGTCGCAAGTCCGTCGACCTGACCTCCTCCCTCGGACTCACGCTGCAGGAGAACGGCACCATCCGCGACGTGATCATGGGCCTGCCCGCCGCCAACGCCGGCATCGGGCCGGGCATGAAGATCGTGGCCGTGAACGGCCGCCGCTTCACCCGCGAAGGACTGCAGACCGCCATCCGCGAAGCGAAGAGCACCACCGCCCCGATCGACCTGCTCGTCGAGAACGACGACTTCTTCCGCACGCACGCCGTCGACTATCACGGCGGACTGCGCTACCCGCACCTGGTGCGCATCGAAGGGCAGCCCGACCACCTCGCGGAAGTGCTGGCCTCGCGGGCTCGGTGAGGACGATCACACGAAAAAAGGACCGCCTCGCGGCGGTCCTTTCGTGTGACGAACGGCTGAACGCTAGTACAGGTCGTTCTTGGCGTTGACGTCGTCGGTCGCCAACGTACGGTTGGCGGTGTTGCAGGCGCTCACGGACGGGTACATCGTCGCGCCGGACACGTTGGAGTGGCCGATGCCGATGACGTGACCCACTTCGTGGGCCATGATGCCGTCGATGTCGTATTCACCGCTGCAGCCGGCCTCGCGCGAGGAGTACAGAGGCTGCGAAGTGTTGGTGTAGATGTCGGCGTCGTAGATGCGGTCGTCGCCGGTCTGGGTCACGTAGTACCCGGTCAGCGTCGCGGCCAGGCAACTGCCCGTGCACACGCCGCCGTTGGTGTTGAGCATGATCGTGGCGGGCGCGGTCCCGCGCACCGCGGCGGACGAGGTCGTGCTGGAGCTGATGATGCCCCACACGCGGATCGCGCCGACCACCGCGGTCACACCGCCATCACCGTCGGTGATGGTGCTGTTGCCCACGTTGTACACACGCACCGTGACCGGCGTCGTGCTCCAGCGGCGGCGCGGCGAGAGGAGCACATAGGCCAGGGCCGGCCGGGCCGAGGCGATCACGATGATGGTGGCGATGGCGAGAGAGAAAAAGTTCTTTCTGTTCATGGCGTCTCCTCCTTACTGCTGCTGATTCCGGCCGTGATCGCGGGCGGCGACGCGCGCGTCGTTCACCATCTGCGCGAACTCCTCGATTCCCAGACCCGGCGCTTCGTCGAGAGCGTTGGAACGAACCTCGTGGCCGTGGCCGCCGAGACGCTCGTCTCCCTGCTGGAACGGATCGGCGATCAGGACATCCACGCCGCCGCGATTGCGGACCAGGTACTTGCCCTGGTTGAACGCGTGAATGCGGTAGTCGGAGCTGCCATCCCAGGCCGTGAGCATGAGCACCACGTTCTCACCGCTGCGGATGACCGGGAAGCCGATCGCTTCCTGCGTGTATCCGTCGACCGTGCCGCCCACTTCGCGAAGGACCAGCGTCTCGGGACCGGTGGAGCCTCCGAAGTAGCGCTGCACGCGAACCGTCGCATACGTGAAGATCACTTCATGCGCGTCGTCCCACGCACTCCAGGTGTCACCGATGGTGCCGCGGACGACCAGGTTCGCCTCGCTGGCCACACGGTCGAAGGGAAGCTGCACGAACTGCGAGGCCGCCATCGGAAGGGCGGAGAGGACCAGCAACAGGGTCACGAGAGAGAGAGTTCTACGATGCATTCGTTCCTCCTCCAGGTTTCGAGATGGAACGCTCTCACTCCAATCGGCGGACCAGCCGCAAGCATTTGCCCTTTCCGGACGGCAAACCCCCTTTCTACAACGACATCGCCCCTTTCCCGACCTTCAGGTCCGAGTCGCTGGAGTGGTCAACGATTGCGCATCGCGACGAAAATTGACCCGGCGGAGGCGGCGTAACTGACCCTCATGAGGGACGGACTTGTTCGCACGACGCGAGGCTGCTCCTCCGCATCAGGAGCGCACGCGCAGCGTGGCCACGGTGGTCTCGGTCGTCTTCTGGCCCATCCCGGAGCCCGACTGGTAGTCCTCGAAGCGAATGCGGAGCAGGCGGTCGGCCACGTGGGCGAGATACCAGCTCTTCTTCTGCTTCTGTTCCCAGCGGAAGATCAGGAAGGAGAACTTGAACGTGGTCAGGTGCTCGGCCCCCACCGGCACGTGATCGGGACCGAGCCAGAGGGTGAGACGGTTCTCGCTGATCTTCATCCGCCGGGCATCGTCTTCATCGAGGCGGTCCAGCACCCGCAGCACCACCGCCCGCACCGGCTTGCCTTGAAAGGTCCCAGGGGCGTCCGACACGACCTTGGCTCCTTCGATCAGTCGCAAGAGCACCGGCGCAAAGTCGAGGGCCTGCGAGGTCTCCAACGCATCGATGGACCCGAGGGCGCGCGCCGTCTGCGCCTTGATCTTGCTGTTCCGCCCCTCGGCCTGCTGTTCGCGCTCCACTTCCTCGAGCAGAGCCTGCGGAAAGATCAGTTGGAATCCTTCCGGCCCCCCCTCCACATCCACCAGCACCTTGCCGCCAAACTTGTCGTTGTCGAGCTTCCCCGACGCCGTCCCGTTCCGCTCCAGCTCATAGGTTCCATGGATCGGCGCCAGCGCCTTGAGCCCGGTCAAGGCACCACGGACGTCGGTGATGGCATCCGCGGCGAGGGGAGTGGCGAAGAGAAGCATCAAGGCAAGGCTGCGCATGGGGGTTGGACGGGAGACGCCGGGAGAGGTTCCGCTGCGGCTGTTTACAGAGGAGGGAGGAAGATTACACTCCCCCCGTGAGCTCCTTCGAGATTCGGCCCAGCGACATTCATGGGAAGGGATTGTTCGCTCTCCGGCACTTCACGGCGCGGCGGAAGATCGGTGAATTGGCGGGCCAGTTGATTGGATGGGCAGAGGCGCGCCGGCGGGCTTACGGATCGCCGTGCGTGGCCATCGTGGAGTTCGACGACGGATTTGCCCTCGACGCCTCGCGCCACGGCAATGAGCTGCGCTATGTGAATCACTCGTGCGCGCCGAACACCTACCTGCGCATCGTCGGACACCGCGTCGAGCTCTACGCTCTGCGGACGATCCTCCCCGGCGAGGAGCTGACGTGCGATTACGGAGAGACCCAACACGCCGGCGCGATGCCCTGTCGCTGTGGAGCCACGCCGTGCCGGCTCCGGTTGTAATCGTCCCGCGTCCCCGGCTTCGGTACGCGCAGCGCGAGTGCCCGGTGGACTAAAGTCCACCGCGGGCAGGATGCCCATACGCGCTAACTTTGAGAAGGGCATGGAG
>JBDTOZ010000118.1:0-9821 GCA_039932995.1 Acidobacteriota bacterium
CTGCGCGACGTCGATCGGCGTGGTCTGCGCGACGAGGTGGAATGATGCAGGCGAGAGGATCATCGCCAGACAGAGTGCGGGCAACAGCCATCGATAACGCGTCATGGTCGTTTCCTTCGTCACTTCAGCAACTGCGGATCGCGGTTCGACCCATGCACGGCCACGTGGCAGGTGGTGCAGTTCTGATAGCGCGGCAGCGAGAGGTTGTGGAACGAAGGCGGTTGTGAGCCGAGGGTGGCCGTGGCGGTCGCGGAGTGGCACTCCAAACAGACCTGCTGGACGGTGGCCCGGCGCAACTGCTTCGGATTCGACGAGCCGTGAACCTCGTGACAGGTCGTGCATTCCGCGGTCTCGAGACCGCCGTGGGCGAAGACGAAGGGTCCGCGCTTCTCGACATGGCAGGAGAGACAAGGCGCCTCGCCGGCCGCGGTGGTGCGCAGATGGCCGGTCATGGCCAGCGAGCGCTCCCCTTTCGCGGGACGGCCGTGCGGCTCATGGCAGGAGGAGCAGGTCATGCCCCCGCGATCGAGGCGATGGGCGTAGGGCTTGTTGCGCATCGAGGCCGCCTGCGTGTGACAGGAGCCGCAGAGCGCGAGTTGGGGCTTGGCCACGAGATGCGGTGAGCGCGGATCCGGTGAGTGGATGGAGTGACAGGTCAAACAGTTGACCGCCTCCGAGTTGGCGTGCATGCCGTGGCGGGTCATGCGCTGATTGGCCACGTCGTGGCACAGCATGCACGTGTCGTCCGCGCCGGCACGTCCGCGCGGCACGCTGATCTTGCTCTTGTCTCCGCCTTCCGCGATGTGCTCCGCGCCATCGCCGTGGCAGGTAGCGCAGACGTCGTTGGCCACGACGCCGCCCGTCACGGCTCCGCGGGCGTGGGGGTTGGTCACGAAGGCTTTGGCCTGATCGTGACAGTCGGAACATGAGGGGGCGGGAGCTTCCTCGGCCGCCGGCGCCGCTTCCGCGACCGGCTCAGGCGACGGCGGGGGCGTCTCCTGCGCGAACGCGAAAGGGGCGATCAGGAACAGAAGAACCAGAGCGGCCGCTCCGAGGGATCCAATTCCGGCGACGAATGCCGCCGGAGCGGTTCCCTCGCGCTTCGCTCCCGGGCTGATTGCATACCGTTTCATCGCCAAGCCATCCTTTCGGCAATCCATGATCGCGGCGGGAGAGGCCGAGGTGGCCTCTCCCGCCGGACTTGCTACTTGGCGTGTACCTTTGCGACGGACCAGTCCTTGCCGATGCCGTGGCACGTGGCGCAGGCTTCGGCCGGCGCGGTCGCTCCGGGGAACAGGACCGTGTTCATGTAAGCATGCGCGGCCGCGTCCTGGCCGTCGTGGCAACCGAGACAGGCCGCGGTGGCCGGACCCTGGGGCGTGAAGAAATCGCGCAGCGTGGTCACGGGCTGGATGCCGGTCTTGAGCGGCAGCAGATGGGAGTTGGCGGTGTGGCACTTGTCGCAGCTGGTGCGATCGCCGGGGTAGAGCACTTCGTTGAAGCCGATGGCGGCGCCGCCGAAGCCGAAGATGGAGTAGTTCTGCGTCAGCTCTTCGCCCGTGTGGATGCGGTGAACCATGCGCTGGAACGAGACGGACTCAGGCTGGCCGGCGGCTACCGGACGGCGCGCGACGTCGCTCTCTTTGGAGTTGTGGCAGATCACGCACTCTTCGGTCGTGTTCCGCTGTCCGCCGTGCAGAGAGAGGGAGTCGTGACACTGATTGCACTGCGCCAGCGTGACCACGGTGCGGCGCGGCTCGACGGCTCCGGTCACCGCGACGTATTTGATGGGGTTGATGGTCGATTCCTGGAAGACGATGTCCGCTCCGCCGTCGCCCCGCTTCAGATTCACGTTGCGGCGCAGGTCGGCGCTGATGGTCCAGGTACCGGTGGATCCCTCGGGGATGGCGTTGGTGAAGGTGTAGGTGGTCGTGCCGGTGGTGGCGTTATAGATGCCCGTGGTGCGGCCCTCTTCCCGCCGATACCAGGTGTAGTCGCCGGTCGGACCGGCCAGGATCGGCGAGAACGTGGCCAGCTTCGTTCCATCGACGAACGAGCCGTCGCGATTCTTGAGCGCGAAGACCGCGGTCGGCTTCATGCCCGCAACCATGTTGGAGGTGCTGACGACCGTGGCCGTGAGGCCCTTGAGCTGCTTCGATTTCGCCGGGATGGTGTGCGCACCCTTGATGGAGGCATCGAACTCCACTTCGCTCTCCGGCTGGTGGCAGGTGGCGCACTGCGTGTCATCGAGCTGCGGTCCGCCGGCGTGCCTGGCGCCGGTGACCCAGTTCACGTCGTCATGGCAGGCGCCGCAGGCCTCGCGGCTCGGCTTCGTGAACCAGAGGTCGAACTGGGCAGGCTTCTTGGTGGCGTCGATGCCTTCGTGGCAGGTCGCGCAGTTGCGAACGTCCTGCGGATAGGTCACGCCGGAGAAGTCATGGATGGACTGGGCATTGCCCAGGATGATGTACGGCGAAGTGAGCTCGCCCGGCGCGTGGATCTTGTGGATCATGACCTTGAGGTCGAGCGTGTTGCCGGTGTCGGGATCGACGGTCTGCGGCTGATGGCAGAGTACGCAGAGCTTCACGTCGCGACGGGCGCTGCTTCCGTGGAAGCCGAAGGTCTTCTTGTCATGGCAGGCCAGGCAACTGGTGGTGTCGTTGATCTTGGCCCAGACCTCGGTGACCGGCTGGCCATCCGGACGGAAGTCGTACTCGAGGTTCGCGTAGTAGTTCTTCCCGCTGCCGATCTCCGGAATGTCAGTGAGGTTGCGGAAGGCGTGGACGCCGAGGGTGTGGGTCTTGGTCTGATCGAACCCCTCGGGGAGAGCCGTGCCGAACTTGTACTTCGCGTGGCCGAGCTCCAGGTCCGTGAACGTGCCGCCCGAATCGGTATTGGCCTGAACGGTCTTGACGCCGGGGCGGGGGCTGTTGGCGGGCGTGGTCACGGCGCGGGTCGTATAAGAGGTGTAGTGGCGGGCCGCGGGATCCCACCAGGCCAGGATGAAGCTGGCGCTGATGACGCCCGGCGTGGCCTTGCCCAGCCGGTCGATGGGCTGGTCGAAGTCATCGGTAAAGCTGATGTCCACCAGGGGCTTGCGATCCGCTCCAATGGTGATCGAGGTCAGCTTCATCTTCAGACCGGGACGGATGTAGGCCACCACGTCTGCCGTGAGATAAGCCTCGATCTGGTCGGGCTTGAAGGTCGGGGCTGCCGGTCCCGAGGGCGGGGCCACGGCTCTGCGCCGGCCAGCGGGAGCGGACGCACCGCCTGTCGAAGCAGTTGTCGAGACGGTGAGCGCGCCGGTGAGCGCGAGCGCCAGAAGCGTGCAAAGCAGGCGTCCAATATTTTTCATGATGCGTCCTTTTCGTCGGTTCCCAGAGATAGGGGTCCTCATCGGGGCTCACGTTAGACCGTGATCAGGGCGCCGGCCATGCGCTGACGCACCCGTGACCTGTGATGGTTGTCACATACGCCGGTGAGGTAGGTCGTGGGGGACTCAACTCTCGTACAGCACTATTGGGTCCATGAACGGGCCGGTCAGGACAAAAATGGAACGCATGCTCCATTTTGAAGGGTCATGAAGAGCCTAGTGTCGTGTCCAGGTTGAAAGCGTGGGTGATTTGCGAGCGCCGGTGGGCCGGATGCGAGACGCCGCGACGAAGCGATGCGGGTTCATCGTTGAGGAGCGGCGACGAAGCAGACGGCTCGCCGCCGCCGCAAAGCACCCCCGATTTCAGCCTGGACACGACACTAGGGCCTTCGACACCGCGGCGCGTGAGAGCGGTCACTCCTTAGTGGTGACCGGCATCCTCGTGTGATGTGCACAGCCATCCTACTGTGGCGGTGAGGCCTTTACGATGCGAACTCTTCTAGTCACAATCCTTACACTCGTCGCCGCCGCGGCGACGGCACAGACGCCGCCGGTCTCGTTGTCCAACGACGAGTGCATGGCTTGCCACGACACGGTGGACGCCAAAAAGTTCTCGGTATCCGTCCATGCACCGCTGGACTGCACGAGTTGCCACGCCGGCATTCAGGCGTACCCACACGAACCGAAGCCGAAGAAAGTGGATTGCGCGTCGTGCCATCCCGACAGCGTGGCGGCCTGGAACAACAGCTTGCACGCAAAAGCAGTGCGCTCCGGAAGTGCTCGCGGCGCTCAGTGCGCCGACTGTCACGGCTCACCCCACGCGATCCTCCCCTCCTCCGATCCCGCCTCGAAGACGGCGCACGCCTCCATTCCCGCGACGTGTGCCAGTTGCCACGCGCAGAAATTCGTGATGGAGAAGGCCGGGCTGAGCGCGCAATCGGCGATTTCCTATGAATCCAGTGTCCATGGACGGGCCATCGCCCGCGGTTCGACCCGGGCGGCCGTCTGTACGGATTGCCATGACCATCACAATGTCCGGCCGGCCAACGATCCCCAGTCGGGTATTTTCAAATTCAACGTGGGACGCACCTGCGGTCAGTGTCACGCCGCCATCGCCGGGCAGTACCACGACAGCGTGCACGGCAAGGCCCTGGCCCGCGGCAACGGCGCGACGCCGGTCTGCACCGATTGCCACGGCATTCACACCATCTCCAAAGCAGCCGATCCGACCCGCGGACCGCGCTCGAGCTGCATTCGCTGCCATCAGGGCGTCCGTCTGACGCAGGAGTACGGCGTCTCGGGCACCCGCGTGGCCTCATACCAGTCCAGCTATCACGGCCTGGCTCGCCGCAAAGGCTCGGCCACGGCTGCCGACTGCGCGAGCTGTCACGGCGCCCACGACATCCTGCCCTCGTCCAATCCCCGCTCCCGAGTCCATCCCGCCAATCTGCAGAAGACCTGCGGCAAATGCCACGAGGGAGCGGCGGTGAACTTCACGCGAGGAAGGGTGCATCTCGTGGAGGGCGATACGACCGACGGGCCCTCCAGTCTGAACACCTGGATCCGCCGCATCTACATCGTTCTGATCGTGCTGACCATCGGCTTCATGGCCTTGCACAATCTCCTGATCTGGTGGCGCAAAGCGCAGGCGGCGCGGCGTGACACCGGCCGGACCGTGGTGCGCATGAACCGCAATCAACGCGTCCAGCACGGAGTGATGGTCGTCAGCTTCACGCTGCTGGTCCTCAGCGGCTTTGCGCTGGCCTGGCCCGAGTCGCTGTTGGCCTCGATGTTCGGTCCCGGGGAAGAGTTCCGCCGTCTGGTCCACCGCATGGCCGCGGTGGTGATGATCGTGCTGGGTATCTACCACTTCGGCTACATGACCCTGACCCGTGAAGGCCGCAAGGGTCTGCGCGACTTCTGGTTCCGCTTCTCCGATCTGCGCGACCTCGGGGCCGTGCTCCGCAACCGCAAACCCCAGGCGGGCCGCTTCACCTACGCGGAAAAGGCGGAGTATTGGGCCGGCATGTGGGGCACGGTGGTCATGGCCATCACCGGTCTGATGATCTGGGGTTCCGTCGACGTCGCGGCCATCCTGCCGCGGTGGTCGATCGACATCGCCACCACCATCCACTTCTACGAGGCCATCCTGGCCACACTGGCCATCCTGGTCTGGCACCTCTATCACGTCATCTTCGATCCCGACGCCTATCCGATGAACTGGGCCTGGTTCGACGGGAAGGTTTCGAAGCATCAGTTCGAAGAAGAACACCCGCTGGCGGACAAAGAAGAGCACGATGCGGACGAAATCGGAGAAAAGAAATCATGAATCTGTCGACGAGGCCTTTGCCACTCTCGCGAAACCTGCTCAGTGAAGTCGGGGTCGGAATCGCCGTCATTGGCCTGGTCAATCTGGTCTTTCTCATCTATCTCGACAGCAGCGGGACGCACTCCAACCCTTACCTGGGAATCCTCACCTGGCTCGTTGCGCCGGGGATCCTCATCTTCGGCCTGGCGCTGTTCCTCTTCGGCATGTGGAGGGAGCGCCGGCAGCGGCGACTGCGCGCGCCCGGTGACATCGCTCAGTACCCGACCGTCGATCTCAATGAACGGCGCACCCGGCTGATCCTGATCTGGACCTCGCTGGGGGTCATGGTCTTCGTGATGATGTCCGTGGTGGGCAGCTATCAGGTCTACCACTACACCGAGTCCGACGCCTTCTGCGGCACGATGTGCCACGAGGTCATGACTCCCGAGTACACGGCTTACCAGCAGTCGCCGCACGCCCGCGTGGGCTGCGCCGGCTGCCACGTCGGTGCGGGCGCGGGCTGGTTCGTCAAGTCCAAGCTCTCCGGCGCCTATCAGGTCTATTCGGTTCTGTTCCGCAAATTTCCCCGCCCCATCCCCTCCCCCGTCGAGAACCTCCGGCCCGCCCAGCAGACGTGCGAGCAATGCCACTGGCCGGAGAAATTCTTCGGCGCGCAGATGAAGGCCTTCGATCACTACGCGTACGACGAAGAGAACACGCCCCACGAAGTGCGTCTGCTGATCAAGACCGGCGGAGGCAGCCCGGCCGCGGGCCAGACGGCGGGCATTCACTGGCACATGAACATCGCCAATGAAGTGACGTACGCGGCCACGGACAAGCAACGCCAGGTCATTCCCTGGGTGCGCATCCGCAATCGCAAGACCGGGCAGATCACCGAGTACCGTTCCACGGAATCGACGTTGACGGACGCGCAGCTCGCGGCCGTTCCGAAGCGAACGATGGATTGCGTCGACTGCCACAATCGACCCACGCACATCTACATGTCTCCCGACCGGGCCGTGGACCGCTCCCTGCACGCCGGCCGGATCGACCGCTCCCTGCCGTTCATCAAACAGCAGGCCGTGACCACGTTGGCCAAGGACTACACCAGTACCGCCTCGGCACTGAGCACGATCAAGACGGACCTGGAGACGTTCTATCGCGACAATCATCCGGCCATCCATGCGGCCAGGGGAAAGCAGATCGCCGCGGCCATTGCCGAGACGCAGACCATCTTTCAATACACCCGCTTCCCGGAGATGAAGGTCGACTGGCGCACGCATCCGGACAACATCGGACACATGCGCACGCAAGGCTGTTTCCGCTGTCATGACGACCTGCACGTGAGCAAGGACGGGAAGAAGATCAGCAAGCAGTGCGACGTGTGTCACCAGGTGCTCGCGGAGACCGGCACGGCCGCGGTCTTCGAGCATCCCATCGACCTCGGCGATCTCCGAGGAGTCAACTGTTCCGACTGCCACACCGGCGGCGGAATGTAGGAAGGACGGAGTTTATGAGAGCTCGAGCCATGTTGTTGATCGCAGCAACCACCCTCGCCCCGGTGCTTTTCGCCGCCGACGGCGCCACACTCTACAAGTCCAAATGCGTCATGTGTCACGGCCCCGACGGCGCCGGCCAGACCTCCATGGGCAAGAGCCTCAAACTGCGCGACCTCGGCTCGCCCGCCGTGCAGAAGCAGACCGACAAGGAGCTCCACGCATGGACCGCGGACGGCAAGGGAAAGATGCCCGCGTATAAAGGAAAGCTCAGCGAAAGCGACATCCAGGCTTTGGTCGCTTTCATGCGCACGTTCAAGAAGTAAAGGAGAAAGAACCATGACCAAACGAATTCTCGCAGCGCTCACCCTCTCGGTTCTCGTCCTCGTTCCGGCGGCGCTTGCCGGCGGAGGCGGGCCTGACGGCTCCGCCATCTACAAGTCGAAGTGCGCCATGTGTCACGGCCCCGATGGAGCCGGCCAGACCACCATGGGCAAGAACCTCAAGCTCCGCGATCTGCGCGCCGCGGATGTCCAGAAGCTGACCGACAAGGAGCTCAGCACGGTCATCACCAACGGCAAAGGCAAGATGCCGGCCTACAAAGGCAAGCTCGCCGCCGCGGACATCGACGCGCTGGTGACCTTCATCCGCAGTATCAAGAAGTGACGCCCAGGGGGCACGGGCATCCTGTCCGTGCCCCTCTCGCCTCCCACCACCATCTGGACCGCAGTCCAGCGCGCTTGCGCGCTCCCGCTCAGGCGCGGGTGGTGAGGGCCGGCTCCATCGTCGTCTGCCGTGACGCTTTCGCGTTCTGCTCGAGAAGGGCGGCAGCGTGTGGATTGACGGTCAGGACGGGACAGACGCTGTGCTGCACGACCTGCTCGACATCCGTGCCGAAGAGGAGGTCGGACAGTCCACGGCTTCCGCGGATTCCGAGGGCGATCAGATCGGCGCCTTCCTTTCGGGCCGTGTCGAGGATGCCGGCGTCCTCGGGAATCTGCACGTAGCGGGCATCGTCGACGTTGGCCAGCAGTCCCGCCAGCCCGGCGGCGAGTTGATCCTCCGCGGTCGCACCGTTGCGGCCGGCGATCACGCGCATCTGCTCGGCTCCCGCGGTCGACTCGTGGACGGCGATCACCGGGACGCTGGCCGTGCGCATGACGCTCTCGGTCACCGATCCGATCAGGAGCCGGCGCAGGCCGGTGCGGCCATGCGTGCCCATGACGATCAGATTGGCCCCGGTCTGGCGAACCAGCTCCGTGACCGAGAATGACGGCGTGCCGATGACCACGCGCGTGTCATACGCGACTCCCTCTCCCACATTTGCGCTTGCGAATCGCGCCAGGCGCTCCCGCGCGGCTTCGATGAGCTGGGCCCGGGGAACTTCGAAAGGCGCGGCCGCGACGATGGTGAAGTCGGCCGCGGGCACGAACGTGTCGGCATGGATCACGAGGAGGTGGGATTGAAATCGCCGGCCCAGAGCGGCCGCGTAGTGCAGCGCATGCGCTGCTTGTGGACTGAAGTCCACGGGCACCAGAATCAGTCTCGGCTCGAGAATCTCCATCGTCCACCCCCTCGTGTCGCGCGGACCTCGAAGCCCGCCGCGATCAACATAGGCTCCCCGCGGAGCGCGGCGTATGACGGCGGTCATACGCCGCGGTGATGCTGTGCCCTGCTATCCTCCAGGGCCATGCGCGCGTTATGGCTGGAAGCTCGCCAGCTCTTTGTCCGGGACGACGTGCCGCGGCCGTCCGCCGAAGACGAAGTCCTGGTGCGCGTTCTGCTCGCGGGAATCTGCAATACGGATCTAGAGCTCACCCGCGGCTATTACCCCTACGCGGGCATTCCCGGGCATGAGTTCGTGGGCGTGGTGGAGGAAGGGCCGGAAGAACTTCTAGGACGCCGCGTGACCGGCGAGATCAACGCGTCGTGCGGCGCCTGCGAAGCCTGTCTGGCCGGCCGCCGCACGCATTGCGAGCGTCGCACGGTCCTGGGCATCATCGCCCGTAACGGCGCGTTCGCCGACTACCTGAGCCTTCCCGCCACGAACCTGCACCTCGTCCCCGATTCCCTCACGGACGAAGAGGCCGTGTTCACCGAGCCCCTGGCAGCAGCCCTCGAGATCCAGCAGCAGATCCGCTTCTCGCCGGAGGATCGCGTGCTCCTGGTCGGCGATGGAAAGCTGGCGCAGCTCATCGCACAGACGGTCGCGCTGACCGGCTGCCGGCTGCTGGTGGCGGGACGCCATCGCGTGAAGCTGGAACTGCTGGCCCGGCGCGGAATCGAGACCGCGACCAGCGTTCCCGAAGGACGCCGGTTCGACGTGGCCATCGACTGCACCGGGAACGCGGAAGGATTCGCGACCGCACGTGCGGCGCTGCGCCCGCGCGGGACCCTGGTGATGAAGAGCACCTACGCGGGCGACCTCACGGTCAACGCCAGCTCGCTCGTAGTCGACGAGATCACCCTCATCGGCTCGCGCTGCGGTCCGTTTGCCCCCGCCCTGGAGCTCCTCGAGTCGCGCGCCGTGGACGTGCTTCCTCTCATCCGCGGAACGTTCCCACTGGACGACGCCGTGGCCGCGTTCGCCCAGGCCGCGCAGCCGGGCACGCTCAAGGTGCTCGTCCGCATGTGACAAGATGCC
>JBDTOZ010000119.1:0-2676 GCA_039932995.1 Acidobacteriota bacterium
AGCCCGCGTGCCACGGCGGCAGGGATGCTGAGAGGCCGGTTGCCGCAGCGCCTTCTGGAGGCGCTGGGGACGCGGAGCGTGCCCATGGGTGCCTGGACGAAGGAAGAACGCCGCCGTACGGTGCGCGCGCTCGTGGAGACGCCGGTACCGGTGGTACGGGATCGCGGTTTTGATTATGCGGAAGTGACGGCCGGAGGCGTGCCGCTGAGCGAAGTCGATCTCTCCACGATGGCCTCGCGGAAAATGGACGGACTTTACCTGTGCGGGGAGATCCTGGATGTGGACGGACGCATTGGCGGGTTCAACTTCCAATGGGCGTGGGCCAGCGGGCGTCTGGCGGGCCTGCACGCGGTGCGGGCGCTGGGCTAGGAAGTGATCGACTCTTCGCGGACGACTTCGCCGAGGATATCGTCGTCCAGCTCGCCGGTCTCGCTCTTCTTCTGGGCGCGCTTTTCAGCCTTGGCTTGAGCCTTTTCGCGCCTCTGCTGTTCTCTCTGTCGCTTGACGAACGAAGCTTGTGGTCTACCCAAACATTCACCTCCGAAAATCGAAGCCCATCATGTCACAGAAAAAAGAAACGGGCAGGATTGCTCCTGCCCGTTTCGACTACCGTTGTGATCGAGGTCTTTAGACCGCGACGACGTTCGAAGCCTGCAGGCCCTTGGGGCCGTTGACGACGTCGAACTCGACGGCGGCGCCTTCAGCGAGGGAGCGGAAACCGCCGCCCTGGATGGCCGAGAAGTGGACGAACACGTCGTCTCCGTTCTCGCTGGTGATGAAACCGAAGCCTTTGGCGTCGTTGAACCACTTCACATTACCGGATGTTCTCATGGATGAATCTCCTTTCCGTGCTGCCTCAGGAGAGTCGGAAACTTTGTTCTCGTCTCGAGCTGGCAAATCACTTGTTGCCGAATCTAACCGGGGTGAGGGCATTTGCATTCCGGGGTTGGTGAGGAAATCTGGATCGAGGGGATTTTTGGGTGCTGAGGCCTCACGCGTGAGCACGCCATCGCGCGCCGGCAACCTTCGCGAGCTCGAGTCTGAACGCGGTGTGCTGAGGCTGAGGCTGGGTGCTGGAAGGTTCACGCCGGAGCCGGCGCGATCAACCCCAGAACACGCCGGAGGGGTCGGAGACGACGATCTCGAGGAGCTTGCGGATCTCGGGGGCGGTGGATTTTCCGGCCAGACGGTTCCAGCGGTCTCCTCCGCGGTCGGACCAGTAGAGCGACCACATCTTCTTGGCGGGGGAGTAGCGGAACTTTGCCACGGGCCGCGAGGTCCAGTCGGAAGGGTTCATGAACGACGGGCGCTGCTCGATGAGGAAGGCCGAGTTGGCCTCCAACTCGTAGCTGTACCGCATGCGGTCCGCCACGTCTGCGGACGAATGCTGCGAGCACCACTCAGTGAGCACGGATTCGGCTTCTGCCTTGACTTCCGGAGGAATGGCCACGGGCGCAGTGTATCGGATTCGCGGAGACGCTGTCCCGGGGAGTTGGCAGATCGCAGTTCGCCGCCGGCAGGAGCCGACCCGGCCCGCGAGAGCGACCTCGCGCCTCTTTTCGCCTGGCAAACCGTTCGAATGCGGGTGATGGCCGCTGCCGACTGCGACCTGCCGACGAGTCCCAGCCCGTGTGACAGCCCCGTGACGGCTTTCACCTTTCGTTGACCGCTTCACGCGCGCGCGCGTATCGTCGTCGTGATCGCGCTCGCCGCTTCAAAACCGAGGAGGTTCCGTGAAGGTTCTTGGCACCGCAGTTCTCTTCGTGCTCCTGGTCGCACCGGCGCTAGCCGCGCAGACGGCACCCGTTCCTGCACATGCACCAGCACCCGTTCCGGTGGTGTGGGTGGTGGACAAGCCGCACTCGATGGCCATGTTCAAGATCCGCCACCTCATGTCGACGGTCACGGGGCAGTTCCGCGACTTCGAGGTCGCGGCGCGGCTGGACCGCGCCAATCCGGCATCGTCGTCGGTCGAGTTCACGATCCAGGCGGCGAGCATGGACACCGGCGAGCCGGCGCGGGACGAGCATCTGCGCAGCCCCGACTTTTTCGAGGTCGCAAAGTACCCGGCCATCACCTTCAAGAGCACCGAGGTGAAAACGAAGTCCGCCACTACGTTCGAGGTCACCGGCGATCTGACGATGCACGGAGTGACCAAACGGATCACGGTTCCGGTCACCTTCAACGGGTTCGGCCGGAATCCCCGCGGCGAGGAACGGGCCGGCTTCGAGATCGAGACTCTCCTCGACCGCAAGGATTACGGCATCACCTGGAACCGCGTCCTCGACGAAGGTGGACTGCTCCTCGGAGACGAGGTCAAGATCGATATCAGTCTGCTCGTAGGCAAGAAGCCCTGATCGGGTCGTCGAGTCGTCGGGTCTTCGAGTCGTCGAGTTTTCCGGTCGCCGGGTCTTCCGGTCGTCGGGTCTTCCGGTCGCCGGGTCGTCGAGTCGTCCGGTCGCCGGGTCGTCGAGTCGTCCGGTCGCCGAGTCGTCGAGTCTCACAGGCTCACAGTCTCACAGTCTCATAGGGATCCGCGGCGTGAGCATCTATGAGACTGTGAGGCTATGGACCTATGAGACTGTCGAAGACTCGAAGACTCGACGACGCGGCGACACGACAACACGACGACACGACGACGCGACAACACGACGACTCGACGACTTGACGACTCGA
>JBDTOZ010000120.1:0-3697 GCA_039932995.1 Acidobacteriota bacterium
GCTCGCGGGCGAGACGCCCACGGGCCAGCCGGCGAGGACGCCGGCGCTCCAATGCCACGAGCCTATGAGCCTGTGAGACTGTGAGGCTACCGACGACGAGACACTCGACGACTCGACGACTCGACGACGAGACGACTGCGATATAACCCCTCCATGAACATCGATCGTGACGAAGCGCGGCGAATCGCGGCGCTGGCGCATCTCGAATTCGACGACGCGGGGTTGGATCGGATGGCGGGGGAGATGACCCGGATCCTGTCTTACATCGATCAGCTTCGGGAGATCGACGTGAGCGGCTTCGAGGAGCATGACTCTTCGGCTACGCCGATGCGGGAGGATGAGCCGCGTCCTTCCATCGATCGCGAGCTGGCCGCGCGCAATGCGCCGGCGTGGCGCGATGGGTTCTTCGTCGTGCCCAAGGTGATCGGCGGTGAGTGATCTGCTGGAGCTTTCCTGGGCAGAGGCGCGGGAGCAGGTCTCGCCCCGTGAATACGTGCAGGCCTCTCTCCGTGCCATCGGCGCGCGCGACCCGGAGTTGCACGCCTTTCTGCACGTGAACGAGCACGCCGGCGAAAGCCTGCTGCCCGTCGCGGTGAAGGACAACATCGTCACCACGGACATGCCCACCACCTGCGCTTCGCGCATCCTGGGCACGTTCCTGTCCCCCTTCGACGCTACGGCCGTGGCGCGACTGCGCGCGAAGGGGGCAGCGTTCGTCGGGAAGGCCAACCTGGATGAATTTGCGATGGGGTCCTCGACGGAACACTCGGCCTTCGGGGTCACCAGGAATCCCTGGGATCCGACGCGCGTGGCCGGCGGCTCGTCCGGCGGATCGGCTGCCGCCGTGGCCGCCCGCATGGTCCCGGTGGCCCTCGGATCAGAGACGGGGGGCTCGGTGCGCCAGCCGGCCGCGTTCTGTGGTGTGATCGGGCTCAAACCCACCTATGGACGGGTGAGCCGCCTGGGCCTGGTGGCCTTCGCGTCCGGTCTCGATCAGATCGGGATCGTGACCCGAACCGCGCGCGACTGCGCCGAAGTGCTGGGCATCATCGCCGGACACGACCCGCTCGACTCCACGTCCAGCCCCGAGCCGGTGGACGACTACGCATCCGGGCTCGGCGAGGGAGTGAAAGGACTGCGCTTCGGAATCGTGCGCGAGGCGGTGGAGCGCCTGGAAGGAGAAGTGCGCGCGAACTTCGAGACGGCGGTGCAGGTGCTTCGCAGCGGGGGAGCCTCGGTGGCGGATGCGAGCGTGCCCACGATCGGCGCAGCCATCGCCATCTACTACATCGTCGCGAACGCCGAGGCCAGCGCGAATTTGTCGCGGTTCGACGGCATCCGGTATGGACATCGGAGCACGCGCGCGCGGACGCTGGACCAGGTCTACTTCGATTCGCGCGGGGAAGGCTTCGGCGCGGAGGTCAAACGGCGGATCATGCTCGGCACGTTCGCGCTTTCGTCCGGCTACTACGACGCCTACTACGGCCGGGCGCAGAGGGTGCGTGCAAAACTGAGTCACGAGATCAACCAGAGCTTCGAAGCGTTCGACTACCTGATCACCCCGACCACGCCCGAGTCGGCGTTCGCGATCGGGGCGAAGACCGAAGACCCTCTGTCGATGTACCTCTCCGACATCTTCACCGCGCCGGCGAACCTCGTGGGCATTCCGGCCATCGCCGTCCCTTCCGGCTTCGACACCGCGGGCCTGCCGCTGTCTCTGCAGATCATGGCTCCCCACTTTGCCGAGCGAGCTCTGTTCCGCGCGGCGGCGTTCTTCGAAAACGAGACAGGCCACGGAAAACGCAGCCCGTTCTCGCCGCGTCAGTAGTTCACCCAGCGCGCGAAGAGATTTCTCAGGCGCGAGGGCCGCGTGCCGGGCAGGTCGAAGGCGAAGACCAGGATGGTACGGCGGCCGTCGCGCCGTGAGCGGCCGCGATGCAGGTGCTGGCGTCCGCTGAAGATCAGCGCCTCGCCCGCGGCGCAGGCTACGGCACGGCGAGGAAGGGCGGAGAAGATCCACGGCACCGCATACGCGGGATAGAAGAGGGGACGCACGAGCGTGGAGAGCCACCGGCCGACGAGCTCGGTCACCCCTTCACTTTCGTTCTCGAGTGTCACCAGCACGACGAACGGATGCCCGTCGAAGTGCCAGCGGAAACCGTCCTCGCGTGCGAGGTAGGTTTGCACGCGCGCGCGGCGGACGGGATCGTGAAACGGTTCCAGGGGCAGGCCGGCGAACTGCTCGGCGAGCTCTCGTGCCCTCCGGCCCACCTCCGCCACAAGGGGCATCGACTGCGCGATCACGTCGCCGCCGATCACGCCGTAGCGCGGGCCGAGGCCGCCCTTCCCTGCGAGATGGCGCATCCGGTCGCGGTGCGCGGCGATCTCGGCGAGAAGTGCGACCCGCTCCGCGGCGCTCAGCAGCGCGCGGACGTGGTGGAAGAGAGGACGAGCCGCCAACGCGCTCCACTATACTGAACGCCCGGTCCGAACCCCACATGACTCTCGATCTCCAATGGCAGCGCGTGCCACTCCGCGACATCGCCGCAGGCGCGGGCACTCCGGTGCTCGTCGTCAGCGAGGATCGCCTGCGGGCGAACGTACGCGATCTGGTGGCGGGCCTCGGGCCAGGAGTCACGCTGCGCTACTGCGCGAAGACGAACCCGGAACTGCGCGTCCTGCGCACGGTCTGCGAGGAGGGACTGTCCGTGCTGGCCAGTCACGAGGCCGAAGTGCGGCTGGCGTTGGCCGCCGGCTTCGCGCCCGAAGCGATCGCCTATCAGCGTCCCGTCCTCGACGACCGCGAGCTCGACGCGGTGATCGGGCACGGTGTGCGCCGGATTCACGCATTCCGCCCCGACGATCTCGACCGGCTGTCGCGGGCCGCCCGTCGCCACGGCGTCATGATCCACGTGTCGCTGCGGGTTGCCCTCGGTCGCTCCGGACTGCTCCTGCTGACCGCGGCCTCCCGCCGGCTCGGATTCGCTCCCGATCAGATCGACGCCGTTCCCCGCGAGGGACTGGTCATCGACGGACTCAACACCTATATCGGGACGCAGCAGGAGGACGTCCAGTCGTATCGGCGACCATTGCGGCGCCTGCTCCGTCTGGCCGCGAGCCTGGGCACCATCCGCGAAGTCAATCTGGGCGGCGGCATTCCCAGTGGCACGCTGCGCCGGGTCACGCCCATCCGGCTACTGCGACGAGATGCGTTGCGTGCGGCTCCACCTCTCCGCGAATACGCGACGGCGCTGCGGACACTCTTCGATGAAGAGAACCGAGACAACGCCGTGCGTCTCGTGCTCGAGCCGGGCCGCTCCATCGCCGGCAACGCGGCGGTCCTGCTGACCACCGTGGCCGCGGCACAAGGAAGCTGGCGCTTTCTCGACTGTGGTCGCAATGTGCTCGTGGAATCGCCGCTGGCGTTCACCCGTCCCATCGCTCCCCTCGATCCCCGTCCCGGCCGGACGTCGGTCGTGAACTTCTCCGGACCGACGCTGAACACACTCGACGTCGTGGAGATGGGCCGGCGCATGCCCGAGTTGCGCGCCGGCGACGTCGTGGCGGTCGGCGATGCCGGCGCGTACACGTTGTCCCGTGGCGCGCGCTACGCCGGCCTTGCGCCCGCGGTCGTGCTCGTGCGCACCGACGGAACGTGGGAGACGGTGCGTCGCGCGGAGAACTACGACGATTTCAC
>JBDTOZ010000121.1:0-6047 GCA_039932995.1 Acidobacteriota bacterium
AGAGCGACGGTGGACTCAAGTCCACCGCTCCACTGGAGTTTGGCCATTGGTCGCGAGAAGTGCGCCGGGCAGGATGCCCGCGCCCCATGGCTGATCGCGCCAAGGCACCCGGCTTCAGCCTCGGCTTCAGCCGGGTGGCTGATGAGGCCTGTGAGTCAGCCCGCGGTAGCGGGCGACAGACTCACGCGACCCGTTCCTGTCGCCCGCTATCGCGGGCTCATTCAAATACCCGACTTCTCCACCCGGCGAAGCCGGGTGCTATTGGCTACCGCCGCCTACGGCGGCTTGGTTTCGGCTTCGCCGCGCTGTGCCTCTGTGGTGATCGTTCCCTTTTCGGCGTGCGAAGGAAGCCGATGCGTTGGCCGGCGCGAAGAATCCCCAAAAATCTCTGTGTCTCCGTGCCTCTGTGGTGAACGTCCCCTGGGGGGGGGGAGACGTCACGCGCTCACGTTAGGCAGGATGCCTTCGTAGATGCGCGCCAGCGGCAGTGCGAGGTCCACGCCGGCGAGGTGTACGTTGCCGGTGAGGGTGGTTTGGGTGGTCGAGATCCATGGGCCGCCCGGCTCGCGCGTGCGGTGATCGACTTCGATCCGGGACTGTTCGATCAGCAGTACGTCGCGCAGGGCTCCGATCGAGCCGTACAGGTCGAATTTCTGGCCGCGGTCGTAGTCGCGGGTGGACGGGGAGAGCACTTCGACCAGCACCACCGGATTCCCGACGGTGTCCGTTCCCTGCATGGGCCGGATGTCGGGCTTGCCGCAGACGACGGAGACGTCGGGGTAGGTGTAGAGACCGGAGGGCGTGCTGATGCGCATGTTGCCGGTGAGGACCCGGCAACCGGACGCGCGCAGGGCCTCGTGAAGAAAGGCCGTCACGCTGGCCGTGATGGCATCGTGCTCGAGCGTCCCTCCCGCCATCGCGAAGATCTCGCCAGCGTAGTACTCATGCTTCACGTCCGACATCTCTTCGATGAGGAAGTACTGCTCGACCGAGTAGTGCCGTCGTGACTGTTGCACTCCGCGATTCTACTGCCCCCGGGGACGTTCACCACAGAGGCGCAGAGGCACAGAGTTTTTTTCGCTCTTGCCATGACCTCGCGAGAGCCACGACCGCGATGCTCGCGCGGGGATGCCGGTCGCTTAAAAATCTCTGTGCCTCTGCGCCTCTGTGGTGAACGTCCTCCGGGGGCAAGCGAAGCGGGCAAGGAGTTTGCCTCTGCGGACGCGGAGGAGTGGATCGATGCAGGCTAAGCGTGGGGATACGGTGCAGGTGCATTACCGGGGGACACTGGACGACGGGACGGAGTTCGACTCTTCGCGCGAGAGCGATCCGATCTCGTTCACGATCGGGTCGGGGGAAGTGATTCCCGGGTTCGAGACTGCGATCGAGGGGATGACGCCGGGCGACAGGAAGACGGAGCGGTTCGAGCCGGACGCCGCCTACGGCGACCGCCGCGACGAGCTGGTGTTCGAGGTGGGACGCGATCAGATGCCCGACGGCGAGGAGATCGAGGTGGGGGACATGCTCCAGGTCGGCTTCCCCGACGGCGGCAACGCCACGGTCACCGTCACCTCCCTCGACGGCGACACGGTCACCCTCGACGCCAATCATCCCCTGGCCGGCAAGCCGCTCACGTTCGAGCTGGAGCTGGTTGCGATCGACTGACTTTTGCGCGACGGGGGGACGTTCACCACAGAGGCACGGAGACACAGAGATTTTCTGACGTCTTGACGGTGACCTCGCGAGAGCCACGACCGCGATGTCGGTCTCGCGCAAAAAACCTCTGTGTCTCTGTGCCTCTGTGGTGATCGTCCCCGGGGGGGAGATAGAATCCCCCCACGAATGCGCGACTCGGTCCTCGTTCATATCAACGGTGTGCCCCATCGGTTCGGTGCGGACCAGGCTTTCCTGACGGTTGCGCGGTTTTTGCGCTACGACGCGCGGGCCACCGGGACCAAGATCGTCTGCGAGGAGGGGGACTGCGGGGCGTGTACGGTCCTGGTGGGGCGGCGCGAGGATGGGGGGCTGCGGTACCGGCCGGTCAACTCGTGCATTCAGTTCCTCTTTCAGCTCGACTGCGCGCACGTGGTCACGGTGGAAGGGCTGACCCGCGGCGGCGTGCTCACTCCTCTGCAAGACTCGATGGTGCGCTGTCACGGCGCGCAGTGCGGGTACTGCACGCCCGGCTTCGTGATGGCCATGGCCGGGATGTTCGAGACGAATGATCAGCCCTCGGCCGCGGACGTGCGCTGCGCGCTGACGGGCAATCTCTGCCGCTGCACGGGGTACGAATCGATCATCCATGCGGCCCTCGACGTCACCGAGCAGCCGAAGATCGAGGCGCTCTATCCGAGCGCGCCCATCCTGGCTGCGATCGCCGAGGCGGAGCGGGAACCGGTGCGCATCGGGCATTTCGCCAGGCCGGTGTCGCTGGAGGAGGCCATCGCTTTCAAGGCGGAGCATCCGAAGGCGGTCATCGCGCAGGGGGCCACGGACTTTGGGGTGTGGAGCACGAAGCGCAACTTCGTGGCCGAGGCGGTGCTGTCGCTGGATGGGGTGCCGGGGCTGGGGGAGATGCAGATCGCGGACGGGCTGCTGGCGGTCGGCGGACGCGTGTCGCTGACGCAGTTCGAAGGGGTGGTGCGCGAGCTGGTGCCGGAGATGCGCGCGATCATGGACCGCTTCGGCTCTCCGCAGATCAAGAACGCCGGGACGCTGGCCGGCAACATCGCCAACGCCTCCCCCATCGCCGACACGCTGCCGTTCCTCTTCGTCATGGACGCGCGCCTGGAGCTGACCGGCCTGAGCGGCCCCCGCGTCGTGCCCATTCGCGAGTTTTATCTCGGCTACAAGAAGCTCGATCTGCGCGCGGACGAGCTGATCACGCGCATCCTCATCCCGCTCCCCGCCGCGGGCGACACGCTGCGCCTCTACAAGATCTCCAAGCGCAGCCACCTGGACATCTCCTCGTTCACGGCGGCCATGCTCATGCAGCGCGACGTCACTTCCACGGGCAGGGGCGCGATCGATTCGATGCGCGTCATCTACGGCGGCGTGGGGCCGGTGGTGCTGCAATTGCGAAAAACCGAGGAGTTCCTGGCCGGCAAGCCGGTGACGCTGGAGACCTTCGCGGCCGCGGGGGAGATCGCCCGCGGCGAGATCGCCCCGATCTCGGACGTGCGCGGCTCGCAGGAGATGCGGCTGCAACTGGCCGAGAACATCTTCACGAAGTTCTACTATGACGTGATCGCGGTGGGGGCATGAGCTTTCTTTGTGTTGCTGTGTTGCTGGTTGCTGAGGGGTGCATTGTGTTGAAGGGGAGTCGCTCGCCTTGCAAATGCCATTCAAGAGGCGGGCACGCCATGAAGAGTGAAGGGCGATTGATGACATGTATGTAGGCAAGGACGTTCCGCACGATTCGGCCCGCGGTCATGTGACCGGCGAGTCGATCTATGTCGACGACCTGCCGTCGCTGCCGGGGGAGTTGCTGGTCGATTTCCTCTGGAGCCCGTTTGCGCACGCGCGCATCCGCACGCTCGACCTCACTCCCGCGAGGAACATCCCCGGCGTGGCCGCTCTCTACACGTACCGCGACCTGGCCCACAACGCGCTGGGGCCGATCGTGCACGACGAGCCGCTGCTGGTGGAGGAGATCTGCACGTTCCGCGGCCAGCCGATCGTGGTCATCGCCGCCGAGAGCGCGGCGGCCATCGCGGCGGCGAAGAAGGCCATCGTCCTCGACCTGGAGGAGCTGCCGCCGATTCTGACGATCGGCGAGGCCATCGCGGCGGAGAGTTTCATCGGCGAGACGCGCACGATCCGCCGCGGCGACGCGGACGCGGCTCTGGCCAGGGCCGAGCACATCCTGGAAGGGACGTTCATCAACGGGGGACAGGATCACTTCTACCTGGAGTCGCAGGCGGCGCTGGCCTACCCAGGCGAGAACGGCGCGGTGACGGTGCATTCGTCGACGCAGCATCCCACCGAGGTGCAGGAAGTGATCGCGCACCTGCTGGGGATCGACATGAGCGAGGTGGTGGTGATCACCAAGCGCATGGGGGGCGGGTTCGGCGGGAAAGAGGCGCAGGCCACGCATCCGGCGGTGATGGTGTCGCTGGTGGCGCGCAACACGCGGCGGCCGGCGCGCATCGCGTACGACAAAGACACGGACATGCACGCCACCGGCAAGCGGCATCCGTTCGAGAACCGCTACCGCGTCGGCTACTCGTCGACCGGCGAGATCACGGCCATGAAGGTCGACCTCTACTCGGACGGCGGCGCGTACGCGGACCTCTCGCCCGCGGTCATGGCCCGGGCCATGACGCACGCGGAGAACGCGTATTACATCGCCGACGTGGAGATCCACGGCACGGTTTGCCGGACGAACATGCCCCCGAACACGGCCTTCCGCGGCTTTGGCGGACCGCAGGGCGTGGCCACGATGGAGAACATCCTCGAGGAGATCGCGGCCACGCTGAAGAAGGACGCGCTGGACGTGCGCCGCGTGAACTGCTACGGCGTGGAGACGCGCAACGTGACGCCGTACCACCAGGTACTGGAGCACAACACGCTGCCGCGCCTCTTCCGCGAGCTGCCGGAGCGCTGCGATTACGACGCGCGCATGAAGGCGGTACGCGCGTTCAACGCCAGCTCCAGGACGCACCTCAAGGGGCTGTCGCTGACGGCGGTGAAGTTCGGGATCTCGTTCAACACGAAGTTCCTCAACCAGGCCAATGCGCTGGTGAACGTCTACCTCGACGGCAGCGTGCAGGTCTCCACCGGCGCCACGGAGATGGGGCAGGGCGTGAACACGAAGATCCGCCAGCTCGTGGCCGATGAGCTGCGCGTGCCCATCGAGCGCGTGCAGGTGATGCCCACGTCCACGGAGAAGAACAACAACACCTCGGCCACCGCGGCGTCGTCCGCGGCGGATCTCAACGGCAAGGCCGCCGTCGACGCCTGCCGCCGCATCCGGGCCCGCCTCGACTCCGTGGAGGCGAAGCACAACGGCACGCTCACCTTCGAGGAGCTGGTCCGCAAGGCCTACATGGAGCGTCTCCCCCTCGGCGAACGGGGCTTCTACGCCACCGAGCGCATCGACTGGGACTGGACCTCCGGGCAGGGCCATCCCTTCCTCTACTTCACGACGGCCACGGCCTGCGCGGAAGTGCTCATCGACCGCTTCACGGGCGAGCTGAAGGTGCTGCGCGCGGACGTGTTGATGGACATCGGCCGGCCGATCAACCCCGGCGTGGACCGCGGCCAGTGCGTCGGCGCGTTCGTGCAGGGGATGGGCTGGGTGACCACCGAGGAGCTGCGGTATTCGGCGAAGGGCGAGCTGTTGTCGCATTCGCCGACGACGTACAAGATCCCGAACATCAACGACCTGCCGGAGCAGTTCTCGCTGGACTGGCTCGACGTGGAGAACCCGGTGAACATCGCCGGCAGCAAAGCGGTCGGCGAGCCGCCGCTCCTCACGGCCATCTCGATCTGGTGCGCGGTCAAGCACGCCCTCGGCTTCGTCTCGAACGGCGAGGTGGCCACGTTGCGGCTGCCGGCCACGAATGAGGAGATTCTCTCGCGTTTGACGGCTTACTCGCGTTCCCCCCGGGGGACGTTCACCACAGAGGCACAGAGCGGCGTAGCCGCAACCCAAGCCGCCGTAGGCGGCGGTAGCCAATAGCACCCGGCTTCAGCCGGGTGGAGAAGGCGGTATTTGAATGAGCCCGCGTAGCGGGCGACAGGAACGGGTCGCGGGAGTCTGTCGCCCGCTACGCGGGCTGACTCATGGCCTCATCCGTCACCCGGCTGAAGCCGGGTGCTAGTGCTCTGATGCCGCCTACGGCGGCGGGGAATCTTCGCGCCGCGCGAAGAAATTCGAGGTTAGTGTTTTTAGTACAGAGACACAGAGGATAAAGAATGCGACGCGCAGACTTCGCTGAGAAACCACTCTGTGTCTCTGTGCCTCTGTGGTGAACGTCCCCTCGTGTTGAAGACAGGAGTGCAATGGATTACCAAACGCAGGAATGGCTGAACCTGATCTTCCG
>JBDTOZ010000122.1:0-6341 GCA_039932995.1 Acidobacteriota bacterium
CACGGCTCACTCCTCGCGAGTGCCCGGTGGACTCAAGTCCACCGCTCCACAGACCAAGTCCACCGCTGCGGTCCCGTGCCGGGAGGCTCGTCCTGCGCGGCTGGCGCCGTTCTCCGGCGAGATGCCGCAGGCCGCCTGAAAACCGCCGTTTGCGAACCGTAACCGCCGTTTGCGAATGGCGCCCGCCAACGGCCAACCTCGTACGGTAGAATCCCCGGCCATGAAGAAAACATTTCTGGTGATTCCTACAGCGATCCTTTCGCTGGTGTTGTTCGGCTGTCCTCCCAAGCCCGGTGAGACCGTGACCACGGCCACCGGCGGCACGGAGGGAGAGATCGTCGTTGGCGAGTACGGCTCGCTCACCGGCGGTCAGGCCACCTTCGGAACCTCGACGCACAACGGCATCATGCTGGCCATGGACGAATTGAACAGCTCCGGCGGGGTGAACGGCCGGAAGTTCCGCGTGGTCACCGAGGACGATCAGTCCAAGTCCGAGGAAGCGGCGAACGCCGTGACCAAGCTGATCTCGCAGAACAACGTCGTGGCGGTCCTGGGCGAAGTCGCTTCGTCGAGCTCTCTGGCCGCCGCGCCGATCTGCCAGAAGAATCAGCGTCCGATGATCACTCCCTCGTCCACCAACGAAGGAGTGACCAAGGTCGGCGATTACATCTTCCGCATGTGCTTCATCGATCCCTATCAGGGTGAAGCCATGGCCAACTACGTCACCAAGCAGCTCAACGTGAAGGCCGCGGCGCTGCTCATCGACGTCAAGAGCGACTACTCCACGGGACTGGCCGCAAACTTCAAGAAGACCTTCGTGGCCAACGGCGGGCGCATCACGGTCGAACAGAGTTATGCGCAGGGCGACAGCGACTTCCGGTCGCAGCTCACCTCCATCAAGGCCACCAACCCGGGCGTGATTTTCGTGCCGGGCTACTACAACGACATCGGCCAGATCGCCATCCAGGCCCGCGACCTGGGCATGACCATGCCGCTGGCCGGCGGCGACGGATGGGAGTCGCCGAAGCTCATCGAGATCGGTGGCAAGGCGCTGGAAGGCTCCTTCTACTCGAACCACTACCACGTCGACGATCCGGCGCCGGCGGTGCGCGAGTTCGTGCAGAAGTACGAGCAGCGCTTCGGCGCCAAGCCGGACTCGCTGGCCGCGCTCGGTTACGACTCCGCCCGCGTGCTGGCCGATGCCATCAAGCGCGCCGGCACCACCGAGGGACCGAAGCTCCGCGACGCCATCGCCGCCACCAAAGACTTCCCCGGCGTGACGGGCGTGATCACCCTCGGGCCGGACCGCGATCCGATCGGCAAGAAGCTGGTCGTGCTCCAGGTCAAGGACGGCCAGTTGATCCTCAAGGGGGTCGTCGATCCGATGGCCGGCACCGCCGCCCCGGCGGCCGCGACCGCGACCACCGCCACGACCACGGCGCAGTAATCGCGAAAAGACTTTACAAGGACGGGTCCGGCGAGTAGTTTTCGCCGGACTTTTTCTTTCACATGGAGACTCTTTTTCAGAATCTGCTCAACGGGATCGCCGCCGGGTCGATCTACGCCTTGATCGCGCTCGGGTACACCATGGTGTACGGCATTCTGAAGCTGATCAACTTCGCGCACGGCGACGTCTTCATGATCGGGGGGTTCGTCGGGTATTACTGCGGCAACGCCCTGGCCAAGCACAACCCCGATGCGCCCTCGTTCGTGAACGCCGCGCTGACCATGCTGCTGGCCATGATCATCTGCGGCCTGCTGGGCTTCCTCAACGAGCGGATCGCCTACCGGCCGCTGCGCAACGCTCCCCGCATCGCCTCGCTCATCACCGCCATCGGCGTCTCGTTTCTGCTCGAATACGGCGGGCAGTTCGTCTTCGGACCCGATCCGAAGTTCTTTCCCACGCTCATCGAGAAGAAATTGATCAACCTCGGCGGCGTGGTCACGACGAACTACCAGCTCATCGTCCTGGCCGTGGCCCTGGTGTTCATGGGCATCCTGCAGTACATCGTCTACGGAACCCGGTTCGGCCGGGCCATGCGCGCGGTCTCGTTCAACTTCGAGACCGCCTCGCTGATGGGCATTCCAACCGACCGGGTCATCTCCACCACCTTCATCATCGGCTCCATGCTGGCCGCCGTGGCCGGCATCCTCTACGGGCTCTCCTATCCGAAGATCGATCCGCTCATCGGGATCATGCCCGGCCTGAAGGCCTTCGTGGCCGCCGTGCTGGGTGGCATCGGCAACGTGCCGGGTGCGGTCATCGGCGGTCTGGTCATCGGGATCGTGGAGTCGTTCGTGGGTGGGTCCCAGTTCTCCAACTACCGTGACGCCATCGCCTTCATCATCCTCATCGTGATCCTGCTCTTCCGGCCGAACGGCCTGTTCGGCAAGTACGAGGCGGAGAAGGTCTGATGGAGAAGATTGAAAACGGGCGGTGCTCGCGCAGACGGGCGGCAATTTTCAATTTTCAACGTTCAATGTTCGACGTCCACCGGCCGGAAGGGACGCTCGGATGCCGCTGATCCCCCGGAAGTGGTGGCTTCGCGATCTGGTTCTGCTGGTGCTCTATGTGGCCGTGCTGTACGTGATGTGGGTCGGACTCGAATACGCCAGTGCCTACTATCCGGGCGTGCGTTATCCGATCCGCATTCTCATTCTGATCGGGATCAACATCACCCTGGCCGTTTCGCTGAACATCATCAACGGACACGCCGGCCAGTTCTCCCTGGGCCATGCCGGCTTCATGGCCATCGGCGCCTACACCTCGGCGTTTCTGACGACGAAATACTTCGGCGTGTTCGTGGAGAAGCTTCCCGAGGGGAGCGCCCAGCAGATCGTCTGGCAGAGCGTGCTCTTTCTCGTCTCCATCGGCGCGGGGGCGTTGGTCTCGGCCATCGCCGGATACCTGGTGGGCCTGCCGTCGCTGCGTTTGCGCGGGGATTACCTGGCCATCGTCACGCTCGGGTTCGGCGAGATCATCCGCGTGCTGATCCTGAACATCGAGGAGATCGGTGCCGCGCGCGGTCTGACCGGCATTCCGCCCTACGGCAATTTCTTCTGGGTCTTCTTCTTCGCCGGCGTCACGATTCTGATCTCGCACCGCCTGATCATGTCCTCGGTCGGCCGGGCTTTCCTGGCCGTGCGTGAGGATGAGATCGCGGCCGAGGCCATGGGCGTCGATACGACGCGCTACAAGGTCAAGGCCTTCGTCATCGGCTCGGCTCTGGCGGGCGTCTCGGGCGCGCTTTACGGCTCGTTCCTCATGTACCTGAACCCGGGGATGTTCACGTTCGTGAAGTCCTTCGAGGTCGTGGCCATGGTCGTCCTGGGAGGTCTCGGATCCATCACCGGGTCGGTGCTCGCGGCAGTCATTCTGACCATCCTCCCCGAAGGGCTGCGGTTCGTGAAGGACCTGATCCCGGCGGGCGCGCCGGAGATCCTCAAGCGTGATCCGCGCATGGTCATCTACTCGATCATGCTCATCGTGCTCATGCTGACGCGGCCCCAGGGATTGTTCGGCCGTCGCGAGATCTGGGAGTTCCTGCCGAAGCGGAAGGATTCCAATCGCAAGGAAGGGCGGGACCAGGATGCGAACGACCAGCTCGATCGCAACGCCGGTCCTCCCGTCACGTAGCCATGGCCGACGACACTCTTCTGCACGCGCAAGGCGTCACCATCCGATTCGGCGGCCTCACGGCGGTCTCGAACTTCAATCTCTCCATTCGTCCGCACGAGCTGGCGGGCCTGATCGGCCCCAACGGCGCCGGCAAGACCACGATCTTCAACATGCTCACCGGCGTCTACAAGCCCAGCGAGGGCGAGATCCGGATCGGCGGCGTGTCGACGAAGGAGATGAAGCCCTACCAGATCACCAGCCTGGGCGTGGCCCGCACGTTCCAGAACATCCGGCTCTTCAAGGAGCTGACGGTTCTCGACAACGTGAAGATTGGCGGGCATATCCACTACAAGTACTCCGGCACGTCCGCGGTTCTGCACACGAACCGCTTTCGCGCCGCGGAGGACGTGGCCGAGGTCGAGGCCATGAAGCTGCTGGAGATCTTCGGACTGGCGGACCGGGCCGAGAGCGAGGCGAAGAATCTGCCGTACGGCGACCAACGCCGTCTGGAGATCGCCCGTGCCCTGGCCGCGCGCCCGAAGCTGCTGCTGCTGGACGAGCCGGCCGCGGGTCTCAACGACAGCGAGACCCAGGACCTGATGACCACGATCCACGACATCCGCGACCGCTTCGGGATCGCCATTCTGCTCATCGAGCACAACATGGAGCTGGTGATGGGCATCTGCGAGCGGATCGTGGTGCTGAACTTCGGCAAGACCATCGCCGAGGGGACGCCGGAAGAGATCCGCTGCAACGACGCCGTGATCGAGGCCTACCTGGGCGAGCCGGCGCACGCGGGAGACTTATGACCGCCCTTCTCAACATCCGCGGCATCGAAGTCTCGTACGGCACCGTGAAGGCGCTGCACGGAATCGACCTGGAAGTGCGCAAGGGGGAGATCGTCACCCTCATCGGCGCCAACGGCGCCGGCAAGACCACCACCCTGCGCACGGTCTCCGGGCTGCTCAAGCCGCGCGAGGGAACGGTGGAGTTCAACGGTGAGGACATCACCGGAGTGAAGACGCACATCATCACAGGGCGGGGAATCTCGCATGTCCCGGAGGGTCGGGGCATCTTCGCCAACCTCACCGTGCAAGACAACCTCGAGCTGGGCGCATATCTGCGCAAGGACAAGATCCGCCCTGAGGAGTACCAGCGCGTCTTCACGCTCTTCCCCGTGCTCGAGCAGCGCATCAAGCAGAACGCGGGCACGTTGTCGGGCGGCGAGCAGCAGATGCTGGCCATCTCCCGCGCCCTCATGGCCAAGCCGGTCCTGCTGCTCCTCGACGAGCCTTCCCTCGGTCTTGCCCCGCAGATGGTGCAGACGATCTTCCGCGTGATCCGCGAGATCAACGCCGAAGGAACGACCATCCTGCTCGTCGAACAGAACGCGCACATGGCCCTCGTCACCGCGCATCGCGGCTACGTGATGGAGACCGGACGGATCACGGTCACCGACGACACGAAAGCCCTCCTGGCCTCGGACCGGATCAAGAAGGCCTACCTCGGCGGCTGAGTTGGTTGCCGGCTGCTGGTTGGTTGCGGGCAGGCTGTTGCTGGTTCCTGGTTGCTGGTTAGTTGCGGGGCATCGCCAAGAAGCAACGTTTTGCGACCGCACCCCAAACAACCAGCAACCAGCAACACACTCCGGCAACACTTTCTAACCTTTTCCTGGGCAGGACGTATCCAGTGCCAGGAAAGGAAATTCTTGAACATGCGACATCTCGCTCTGGCTCTCACCGTCGTCGTCGCGGCTTCGACCGCGTCTGCACACGAACATGGCTCTTATGACCACGTCAGCTCCGCGGAGGAGTGTTCCGAGCGCAACGTGCACTTTGGCGACGGGCGCACGTACGTGAAGAAGGAGATCGTGGACGGCAGCCGCCTGCGTTCGCTCAAGGCCAGCGTCTCCAATGCGCCCATCAGCGTGGTGGGTGGCAGCAGCAGCGGCTACCAGATCACCGCGTGCAAGGCCGCCGCATCGCTGGCGGATCTTGACGCCATCCGCGTCACGCTCGACGGGAACACGCTGCAGTCCAGCGGTCCCGCGAACAAGAACTGGACGGTGCTGTACCACATCAGCGCCCCACGGGGCGCGGAGCTGGACCTGTCCGCGCAGAACGGGCCGCTGTCCATCCGCGACCTGGAAGGCAACGTGGTGGCCCGCGCGAAGAATGGGCCGCTCTCCCTCTCGAACGTCGACGGGAACGTCGACGCCTCGACCACGAACGGACCGATCAGCGTCTCCGGCGGTTCCGGCACGGTGAAGGTGGAGGCCACGAATGGTCCGCTCTCGGTCACGCTCGACGGCGGCTCGTTCCGCGGGTCGCTCGACGCGTCCACGCAGAATGGTCCGCTGAGCGTGAAAGTGCCGCGCGGCTACGCCTCGGGCGTGGTCGTGGAGTCGAGAGGCCGTGGCCCGATCTCCTGCAAGGCCGAGGATTGCGACCACGGCTGGCGCTCGGACGATGACGGTGAGCCGCGCCGCATCGAACTGGGACGAGGCACCGCCAACGTCCACCTCTCGACGGTCAACGGCCCGGTCACGATCAAGAACGAGTAACGCCGCCGTCGAGTCGCCTCCGTCGAGTCGTCGAGTCGCCTCCGTCGAGTCGTCGAGTCGTCGAGACGTCAGGTCGTCGAGTCGCCGGTCGTGGAGTCCTCGAGAGTCTCATGAGACTGCTGTGAGACTGCGGTGAGACTCGACGACTCGAAGACTCGA
>JBDTOZ010000123.1:0-2330 GCA_039932995.1 Acidobacteriota bacterium
GGACAACCTGGCCGCGCAGATCCAGCACGATCCCGACCTGGGCGCGTCTCCTTCGTACGCGACGCTGCATCGCTTCATGGTCGCCAACGGTTTGCTCCGACAGCGGCGTCAGCCGCGCCCGGAGCGCGCCGGCGAGATCCGGGCCCGGGAACACGTGGCCTCGCGCGAGGTGCGCAGCTACGAGAGCGAGTACGTGAGCGGTCTGTGGCACCTGGACTTCCATCACGGATCGCTCAAGGTGCTGGTCCCGGACGGCCAGTGGATCAGACCGATCCTGCTGGCCATTCTGGACGACCGCTCCCGGCTCATCTGCCACGCGCAGTGGTATCTCGACGAAACGGCTGCCAGTCTGGTGCATGGCCTCACCCAGGCGTTCATGAAGTGCGGCTTGCCTCGTGCTCTTCTGTCCGACAACGGGTCGGCCATGATGGCCAGAGAAACGACCCAAGGGCTGGCGCGCCTCTCCGTCGTTCATAAGACCACGCTTCCGTACAGTCCCTATCAGAACGGCAAACAGGAGTCGTTCTGGAACCCGGTGGAAGGCCGCCTGCTGCCCATGCTCGAGGGCGAGTCCGATCTGACGCTGGCCCTGCTCAATCAGGCCACACAAGCGTGGGTGGAGTTGGATTATCACCGGCAAGTCCACTCCGAGACCGGCCAGGCGCCACGCAGGCGCTGGCTCGAGGGCCCCTCGGTGGCGCGGGACTGTCCCTCTTCGGACGAGCTCCGTCTCGCGTTCACGACACACATCACTCGCAGTCAGCGGCGTAGCGATGGAACCGTCACTCTCGACGGTGTTCGTTTCGAGATCCCGTCGCGGTTCCGCCACCTTCGCAAGCTCGCGCTTCGCTACGCGGCATGGGACCGGACCCACGTCTGGCTCACCGATGAGCGCACCGGTGCGGTGCTCTCTCGCATCTTTCCGCTCGACAGGAACCGCAATGCCGATGGTCTGCGAGGTGTAATCACACCAGCCGCGCCAACACCTTCGCCCGAGCCGGCCGGGATCGCTCCTTTGCTGCGAAAGCTCATGACCGATTACGCCGCCACCGGACTTCCGCCCGCCTACATACCGAAGGAGGAGTCATGACTCACAAGCTGCTCGCGCTCTATGGCCTCAAATGGAATCCATTCACCGCCGACGTTCCCGCCGAAGTGCTATGGATACCGCCCCGACTCGACCATTTTCTCTGGCGCATGGAGCACCAGGTCCGCGAGGGCGGCTTTGCTCTCATCACTGGCGACCCTGGTACGGGGAAATCGGTCTCTTTACGGTTGCTTGCCAACCAGCTCGCCACACTGCCCGACGTCCAAGCCGGTGTCCTTGTTCGTCCGCAGAGTGGCCTCGGCGATTTTTACAGAGAGATCGGCGCACTCTTTGGCGTCGCTTTGGCGCCACATAACCGTTGGGCGGGCTTCAAGGCATTACGCGAGAAATGGCTCGCTCACATTCAGACTACCCGCTATCGCCCCGTCCTTCTCGTCGATGAGGCTCAGGAGATGTCCCCTCCCGTCCTGGCCGAGTTGCGCATCCTGGCCTCGACCGACTTCGACTCCCGAGCCATCCTCACCGTCGTATTCGCCGGAGATGGCCGCCTCGTCGAAGCATTCCGTCGCGACACGATGCTTCCCATTGCCTCTCGCATCCGTGTCCGCTTGAATCTCCACTACCTCACTCCCAAAGAACTACTCGACTGGCTCCGCCATGTCCTCGAGCAGGCCGGCAATCCGAACCTGATGACCCCCGAACTGATGACCACACTCACCGAGCACGCCGCCGGCAACCTGCGCATGCTGTCCATCATGGCCAACGAGCTGCTCGCCCTGGCCGCGCGTCGGGAGCTCGAGCAACTCGATCAGAAGCTCTATCTCGAGGCCTATACCCAACATGCCCAACAGCCCCGCGCCAAAGCCAGATCGCAAGAGCCGCGGGCCAGGGGTTGATCATGGCCTCACCCTCTTCTCGAGACATCGATGTCCAGCGCATTCTCGAGTTGTACCGGCTCATGCCCGGGACTACCGGCCACACTCGCCGCTCCGATCGCCTTCTCGCCGGCAGCCTCCATGATCGAGGAATCCCGATCCGCATTGTCTCGGCCGCCCTTCTGTTGGCCGCCGCTCGCAGAATCTTCCGATCCGGCCAACCGCTCTCGCCCGTCGCCACACTCCACTACATCACACCAATCATCGACGAGCTACTCGCTCAACCCGCAGACCCCCACTACATCCACTACCTCTGCCGCAAGCTGGCCCCTGTGGCACCACACTTCGCCGCCGCGGCCCATCAACTATCGTGAAAACCGCACCATCAATTATCGTGAGGCCTCTCA
>JBDTOZ010000124.1:0-21493 GCA_039932995.1 Acidobacteriota bacterium
CTTCTCGACGCAGAACTTGCAGACGCGCTTGCGGCGGTAGAAGAACTTCTTCTTTCCGCCCTGCGCACCACCACCCGGACCGCCGCGACGATCGTCGCCGCCACCGCCCGAATTGCCGCCCGGACCTCTACCTCTCGGTGCCATCGTAGCCATCGTCATCTCCTCCTTACGCCTGCGGCGCTTCGTCGGCGCCGGCGGTCATGGCGGCCTCGATCCCAGGCTCATTCGCCGGCGATGACATGGCCGGGACGGCGGGACGGACGCGCTCCTTCTTCGGGTTGCGCTTGGCGAGCTTGTCCGCGCGCTTGTGCTCGAGGTCCGTGCGCACGATGACATGCCGCAGGACGCGATCGACGTTCTTCATACGCCGGTCGAGCTCGGAAAGCGACGAGTCGCTCTCCAGGACGAAGAGGTGGTAGATGCCTTCGTTCGACTTGTGGATGGGATAGGCGAGCCGTCGACGGCCCCACGCTTCCTCGTTTTTGAGGGTGGCGCCGTTCTTCTCGGCGATCGACTTGAAGTCGCCGATCAACGTCGTCGCCTCTTCCTCCGTCACTTGCGGAGAAAGGATGAACAGGACTTCATAAGTCCTCATGAATCCTCCTTCTGGCCTAGCGGAACCTCGCCTTGGCGGGGCTCAAGGAGCTGGCAGATTGTGAATGAATGTCCGAACCACGGACTCAGTCCGGGCCGGCAAGTGTAGGCAAAGCGAGCGGAAGGCGGTTTTATTTCGGGAACTTCAGCATCGGCCTCGGCCGCAAACCCAGTGGAGCGGTGGACTTTAGCCCACCGTCACTCTCACGAGGGAGTGGGCCGCGAGGTTCTGATCGAGTCGTCGAGTCTTCGAGTCGTCGGTATCCACTCCGCGCCCATTAGAATCCCCCCGTGAAGAAACGCGTCTACGTCATCTACACCGGCGGCACGATCGGGATGCAGCGGACGCCGGACGGCTATGCGCCGGCGCCCGGGTCGCTGCAGGAGCAGATGAAGGGCATGCCCGAGCTGGGCGATCCGGCCATGCCGGAGGTGATCATCCACGAGTACGAGCCGCTGCTCGACTCCTCGAACATGACTCCCGCGGAGTGGATGAAGATCGCCCGCGACATCGCCCGCAACTACGACGCCTACGACGGCTTCGTGATCCTCCACGGCACCGACACCATGGCCTACACCGCCTCGGCACTCCCCTTCATTCTCGAAGGGCTGGGCAAGCCGGTCGTGGTCACCGGATCGCAGATCCCCCTGGTGGAGCTCCGCAGCGACGGCCGCGACAACCTCGTCACCTCGCTGTTGGTGGCAGCCACCCTCGACATCCCCGAGGTCTGCCTCTACTTCGGACGGCAACTGCTGCGAGGCAACCGGGCCGTGAAGGTCAGCACGCACGGACTGACCCCCTTCGCCTCGCCGAACTATCCCGCGCTCGGCAACTTCGGCGTGGACATCGAGATCCGCTGGGACCTGGTGCGGGCACGCGAGGAGGACAGCACTCTCCGAGTCCATGACGTTCACTCGCCTGTGCTGAGCGTGGTCCGTCTCATCCCCGGGATCTCCGCCTCCTTCCTCCGCAACGCGCTGGCCCCGCCGGTGCAGGCCGTGGTGCTCCAGGCCTACGGCGTCGGCAACGGCCCCGATCGCGATCCGGAATTCCTGGCCGTTCTCACCGAGGCCACGGAACGCGGCGTGGTCATCGTCGACTGCAGCCAATGCCTGACCGGCCACGTCGACCTCGACGAATACACCGCCGGCTCCGCCCTCGCCAAAGCCGGCGTGATCAGCGGACACGACCTCACCATCGAAGCCACGGTCGCCAAACTGACCTACCTCTTCAGCCGCGACGCCGACCCGGCGGTCGTACGCCGGGAAATGCAGCGCGACCTGCGTGGGGAGATGACGGTGAAGGGATAAGCCCCCCTCATGACGATAGAGGCCGAGTCCGGATGCCCGCGGCTCCACTCATCGTGTTAGCGTTTCGCGCATGATCGTCCGCCGCTGCGCTCTCCTGGCCGCACTGATCCTCACCGCCACGCTCTCCGCTCAGGTCGATCCCGCGCGTTTCGCCGAAATGCGCTGGCGGATGATCGGGCCGTTCCGCGGAGGACGCACGGTCGCGGCGGTGGGCATCCCCAGCCAGCCGAATGTCTTCTATATCGGCGTCAATAACGGCGGCATCTGGAAGACGACGGACTACGGCCGGGTGTGGACTCCCATCTTCGACGAGCAGCCCACCGGCTCGATCGGCGCCATCGCCGTCGCTCCTTCGAATCCTGACATTCTGTATGCGGGCAGCGGTGAAGGCCTGCAGCGTCCCGATCTCTCGACGGGCGACGGGATGTACAAGTCCCTCGACGCCGGCAGAACTTGGACTCATCTCGGGCTTCGCGACGGCCAGCAAATCCCGGCCATCGCCGTCGATCCCTCCGACCCCAACCGCCTGTTCGTGGCCGTGCTCGGACATCCGTACGGGCCGAACAGCGAGCGCGGCATCTTCCGCTCCCTCGATGGTGGACGGACCTTCGAGAAGGTTCTCTATCGGGACGAGAACACAGGAGGCATGGACGTCCTGCTCGACCCGTCCAACCCGCGGATCGTCTACGCCGCGCTCTGGGAAGCGCGTCAGGGACCGTGGGAAAACGGCGCCTTTTCCGGACCCGGCAGCGGCGTGTTCAAGTCCATCGACGGCGGCTCGACCTGGCGCCCGCTCACCACCGGTCTTCCCGCGGGAGACGTTCTCGGCCGGGCCGGATTGGAGATCGCGGCCGCGAATCCGCGCCGGCTCTATGCCATCGCCGGCACGACGAACGAATCGGGCGGCCTCTATCGCTCCGACGACGCCGGCGAAACCTGGAAGCGCACCAGCGATGACGAACGGATCTGGGGCCGGCCCGGCGACTTCAACGAGGTGCGCACCGACCCCAAGAATGCCGACATCGTCTACGTGGCCAACATCGTCACCTGGAAGTCGACCGACGGCGGAACGACCTTCAACGCCCTCCGTGGCGCGCCGGGCGGCGATGACTATCACCGCCTCTGGATCAATCCGAACGACCCGAACATCATCCTCAACGCCTCGGATCAGGGCGCCGTGATCACGGTCAATGGCGGCCAGACCTGGAGCTCCTGGTACAACCAGCCCACCGCGCAGCTCTATCACGTGTCCACCGACAATGCCTTCCCCTATCGTGTCTGCGGCGGCCAGCAAGAGAGCGGTTCGGCGTGCGTGCCCAGCCGCGGCGACGAAGGACAGATCACCTATCGCGATTGGACGCCGGTGGGCGCGGAAGAATATGGATACGCGGTGCCGGATCCACTCGATCCGGACATCGTGTACGGCGGCAAGATCAGCCGCTATGACCGTCGCACGCGGCAGTCCGAGGACATCACTCCCAGGCCGTTGCGCGGCGCTGGGTATCGCGTGGTGAGGACCCAGCCGATCGCCTTCTCCCCGGTCGATCCGCGCATCCTGTATTTCGCATACAACACTCTTTGGAAGACGACCACGGGCGGACGCTCCTGGACGGAGATCAGCCCCGATCTCTCGCGCAAGGTGTGGACCGTGCCGGCCAACGTCGGCAAGTTCACCGGCTCCCCCGCCGCGGAGCCAAAGCAGCGGGGAGTGATCTACGCGCTGGCCCCGTCGCCTCTCGACGTCGATCGCATCTGGGCGGGCACGGACGACGGGCTGATCCACCTCACCACGACCGGCGGCAAGAGTTGGAGCGACGTGACGCCCGCGGCGCTCGTGCCGTGGGCGAAGGTCTCGATCCTCGAAGCCTCGCACTTCGACGCCGAAACGGCATACGCCGCGATCAACACCTTCCGGCTCTCCGATCTCCAACCGCACATCTATCGCACCCGCGACGGGGGAAAGAGCTGGACCCACATCACGGCCGGCCTCCCCGCGGGCGCGATCGTGAACGTGGTGCGCGAGGACCCCAGGACGAAAGGACTCCTGTTCGCCGGTTCGGAGAACGCGGTCTACGTTTCGTTCGACGACGGCGATCACTGGCAGTCGCTGCGCTTGAACATGCCCGCCACGTCCATCCGCGATCTGGTTCTGCACGAGGACGACATCGCCGTCGGCACGCACGGCCGCGGCTTCTGGATTCTCGACGACATCGAGCCGCTGCGTCAGGTCCGCGCCTCCTCCACCCTCCTCGCTCCCCAGCCTGCGTGGCGCTTCCGTTGGAACAAGAACACCGACACTCCCCTGCCGGCCGACGAGCCGGCCGGACAGAACCCGCCCGATGGCGCGATCCTCGACTACGTCCTGGCCGCGCCTGCCGCGACGGTCATGCTGGAGATCGTGGACGCGGCCGGAACGGTCGTGCGACGCTACTCCAGCAATGATCCTGTGACGGTTCCGAAGGACACGGGCAACGTGCCCAAGCTCTGGATCCGGCCACAACCCGCTCTGGCGCTCACGCGCGGCATGCACCGCTTCGTGTGGGACCTCCATTACGCGCCCTTGCCTCAGGCCCGGCCGTCGTTTCCGATCGCCGCGGTCCGCTTCGACACCGCTCCCTCCTCGAGCTCGCCCTGGGTGATGCCCGGCACCTATACGGTAAAGTTGACCGTGGACGGCAAGGTGTCCTCGCAACCGCTGACCGTGAAGATGGACCCACGCGTGAAAGCGTCGAGTGCAGACCTCGCCAAGCAACTCGAGCTGTCGATGAAGGTGTACGGCTGGCTGCAGAAACTCGGAGACAGCGAAGCCGAATCACCGTTGAAGATGGCGGCGGCCAGGCTGCTCGAGACGCTGCAACAGGCCGACGCCGCGCCGTCGGAACAGGTCATCGCCGCCATTGCGGATCTCGAGACCAAGATCAAGCCGTGATGACGGAAAGCTTCAAGTAAGACGATGGAGAGCAACGCAGTTGTTCCCGTGAGATACCCGCGCCTCCCTTACCTTCACGCCACGAGCGTCTCCGCGCCCACGCACGCGTTCCTGCCGCCGCGCTTGGCCGCGTAGAGCGCGGCGTCGGCCAGGTCGATCGTCCCTTCCCACGATGAGCTGCCCGGCCAGGAGGCGAAGCCGATCGAGCAAGTTCGGCGAAGGACGGTCCCATCGGGCAGGAGGAAGGAATGCGCGGCCACGGCGGCGCGCAGTTTCTCGGCCAGCTCAGGAGCCGTATTGCGATCAACGAAGCGGACCACGATGAGGAACTCTTCCCCTCCCCAACGCACGACGGTGTCCGACGTGCGGAAGTTCTGCAGCATCAGGGCCGCGAGCTCCTCGAGCACGGCATCCCCGGCGGCGTGGCCGTAGGTGTCATTGACGTTCTTGAAGTGATCGAGATCCGCGAGCAACACCACCAGATCGCCATGCCCGCGCGAGGCGAGCTCCAGATCCGCGGCGATGGTCTGCTCGAGGAAGCGGCGATTGCGCAACCCGGTCAGCGGGTCGGTGAGGCTGGCCTCTTCGATCTGCTCGTAAGCCAGAGCCAGCTCCCGCGTGCGCTCGGCGACCAGGGCTTCCAGCGCTCGCTCCCGCGCACGCAACTGGCGCACGCGCAATCGATAGGCACCGTACGCGAGCGCCGCCACGGCCAGGGCCGCGAGCAGGCGAAAGCCCAGCGTCTGATGCCACGCGGGAAGGACGGTGACCGGCAGGCGCAGCTCGTTTGCGCTCCAACCACCATCGCGCTTCGTCGCTCCGACGCGCAGCAGATAGCGACCGGGCGGCAGACGACTGAAGGTCACTCCGCGCTGCGCCGCCACCGCGGTCGTCCACTGCGGATCGAGTCCCTCTAGGCGATAGCGATAGCGTTGCCGGCCGGAAGCAGAGAAGTCGAGCGCGGCGAAGTCGAGCGTGAACGTCCGTTCGCTGGCAGACAGCAGCAGCGTTCGCGCAACCGCCGCCCCGCGCCGCGGTCTCCCGTCAACCTGCAGGGAGGTGGCAACGATCGGTGCGTCGTCTGGCAAGGCTTGCAGCGCGGATGGATCGGCGACGAGCAGGCCCTCGGGAGAGCCGAACAGCAACAATCCTCTTCTCGTCATCGAACGACTGGCGATGAAGAAGTTCCGGAACGCGAACCCGTCCGCGGGACCGAGCTCGCGCGCCGTCCAGGTTCGCGGATCGACGCGCAAACGCGGTCCGATCCACACGCGTCCTTCCCGATCCTCGATCAGCGCCTCCGCCGGGGATGGGATGCGTCCCAGGCGTTCCGAGATCCGGTCGAAGCGCGCCGTGCGGCCGTCCCAGTGCGTGAGAATGCACGCTCCACCGGCCGTACCGACCCACAACCGCCCATCGCGCGCCAGCATGAGATCGGGGACCCAGTTGTCAGGCAGCCCGTCCTTGCGCGGGTCCCTGGCGATGCGGATCGCCGACTCGGTCCGAGGGTTGAACGAGTAGAGCCCGTTGTCGCTGCCCACCCACAACGAGCCATCGCGCGCCACGACGATGGCCTCGATGGCCGGCGAGGACCAGGCCGCGCCGGGCCAGCGGCGATAGAGACGCGTCTCCAGCGTGGCCGGATCGATGCGCGCCATCCCCTCCGCGGCACCCACCCACACCGTTCCGTCCGCGCCGAACGCGATCGTGCGGATCGGCCCACCCGGCAATCGATCGGCCGGCACGCTCTCAAACCGGGTCGCGCCCGGCCGTCGCCGGTGCAACATCGAATTCAGCGTGGCCACCCAAACCGTGCCGTCCTCCGCTTGCGCCAGACAGGTGATCGCTCCATCAGAAAGCTCCGGCGGACGGACGCCGCCGATGCGTCTCAGGTCGCGATCGAGGATGTCGATGCCGTTCCCATTCGTCCCCGCCCAGATCGTACCGTCGGCCATCTCCATGGCTCGCACGACCGATGCGTGCGTCAGGCCGTCCACTCGATTGGGACTGGCGCGCAAGGTCCGGAAGGCGCGCCAGCGCGGGTCGTGCCGCGCCAAGCCCTCGCCCCAGGTGCCCACCCACATCGTGCCCGCACGATCGCGAAACACCGCTCCGACGCGATCCGCGCCGATCGTGCCCGGCAGCGTGGCATCGTTGCGCAGCCGATCGACCACCTGCAAGGAGTCCCCGTCGATCACGTCCACGCCACCGCCGAACGTGGCGATCCAGATCTCTCCCGGCACGCCTTCGGCGATTCCGTAGACCCAGTAATGACTGAGGCCATTCGGATCGAGCGGACGCGGTGCCATGCGGTGCACCGACCCACTCTCTGGATCGATCACCGCCGCGCCGTGCTCCTCGGTTCCCACCCAGATCCGTCCGCGCCGGTCTTCGAAGAGCCGAATGACGTATTGACCGCTCAACTCCGGCGCCACGCGCTCGAATCCACCGCCTTCCGTCCACCGCTGCAGCCCATCGCGCGATCCGACCCAAAGGGTTCCTTGACGATCGACGAGCAGCCCGCGCACGCGGTCATCGGCAATGCTGCGGGGGTCGTGCGCGTCATGACGGAAATGCTCGACGCGCCGGCTGTGCGGGTCGAGACGATCCAACCCCGCCGTCGTGGCGATCCAGATCCGTCCACGGCCATCCTCGGCCAGACCCTCCACCCGGTCATAAGCCAGTGCGGAAGCGCGATCGAAGCGGGTGAAGGTCTCGGTGCGGGGATCGAAGACCGAAAGGCCGCCGCTGAACGTGCCCACCCAAAGACGACCATCCGAGGCCACGAGCAACGCGCGGACGTAGTTCCCGGCCAGCGTCGTTGGGTCGGAGGGATTGGAACGGAACACGCGGAACTCGTTTCCGTCGTAGCGCACCAGACCGCCCTGGGTGCCGAACCACATGAATCCCGAGGAATCCTGGCCAATGGCGCTGCAGAGATGCGCCGGCACATCGTCGGGAATGGCCAGGCGCTGAAAGGAAACGAGTCCCACACGGCTCATCAGGACAGCCGCCAGCACGATCGCACTCCATCCCGGCATGCGGGGATTATCGGCGATCTTCTCCGCGAGCGGAACGCTGGCCCCGCTTTCACAGCGGTAGGGTTCCGCTACACTGAAAACCGCATGATCGAACATCCCGAATGGGAGAAACTGCTCGCGGCGGAGCGGCACCTGCAGTACCTCATTCCCGAGGGATGGCGCGCATCATGACCTCGCCTCTGGAAAACTCCCCGACTCTGTGGAACCGCGCCTACCTCGATCTTCGTAGCGAAGAGACGATCGCTCAGATTCTGGACCGCGGGGAGCTGGCCGACTGGCGCTCGTTGTTCCGTCTGGCACGCGAAGACAAGGCGCTCCGGGAACGGCTCCATCGGGTCGTACTGCGCGTCCCTCTGGCCTTCGGCCATTTCTGGCTCGCGGCTCTCGGCAATCTTGGAGAGCGGGTTGACTGGACGAAACCGCTACCCTCCGAGGAGCCCGGCGTTTAACCCGTGGTCACTCCGCCCGTCGCACTCTCAACTTCGAATCGCTGAGCACGACGAAGCAGCCGCGCCACGACTCCACGTTCTCGCTCTCGAAGATTGCCTTGACCTTGGCGAACAGGGCGCGGCGACCGGGACTCTTGAGGCGGACGAGAACCAGGCCGGAGTGGGTTCCGGCGGTGAACCAGCGGGCGTCTGCGAAGCGGATGTCCTGGGTGATGAGAATGCGGTCTTCGGTTTCAGCGAGAGCACGCACCTCCGAGTCGGGATGACCGGAGAGATTCCTCGAGGCCACGTGCTCGACGTCGTGGCCCAATGCGCGAAGCGCCACGGCCAGGCGTGCCGGAAGGTTCTCGTCTAGCAGAATCCGCATTCAGATCGCGGGAACTTCAGGAACCGGCAGATCCTCTTCCGCGGAAGTGGCGGCGAAGGCGATCACGGCCTTGAGGTCCTCCCTCGTCAGTGCCGGAAAGTCTTCCAGGATCTCGACCTCCTCGGAGCCCTCGGCGAGACTGGCCAGCAGCGTACGGAGGGTAACACGCGTCCCTCGAATCACCGGTTCGCCGCCGCAGATCTCAGGGTCCCGAACGATGTGGTCGTGATAGTTCATCATCGATCCTTACGTCGAAATCATAGACTCATTCGACTTTAAAGCATGCCTTGGCGCGCCACCGGCTGGCAAAAGACACCTACGTGAGCGCGGGAAACAGGGATCTCCCGGGAACACATCCGACGCACCGCCGCCGGCAAACACCAGAACTCACGCGCCGAAACGACGAAGCCCTCGATCGCTCGAGGGCTTCGGTTGGATTGCGATGGAGCCGATGAGCGGATTTGAACCGCTGACCTGCTGATTACGAATCAGCTGCTCTGCCAACTGAGCTACATCGGCTTGTTTCGGGCCGGGTAACAGCGCGGGCGCGGATTCTATTCACCTCGCAGCCCCCTGTCGAGTAGTTTCCGTTTAGACTTCTCTCCGCGCGCGCCCTTAGCTCAATGGATAGAGCAGCGGTCTTCGGAACCGCTGGTTGGGGGTTCGAGTCCCTCAGGGCGCGCCAGTCCGTTCCTCTTCCCGCCCGTGTCCAGATCCGAACGCCTCCTCCTGTGGTCGGCCGCCGTGGCCGCACTCGCTCTGCGGGTGCTGGCCTGGCTGCATTACCGTTTCGACTCGGATGAGCAGCAACACCTGCACGTGGCCTGGGGCTGGACGGCCGGGCAGGTGCAGTACCGGGACCTGTTCGACAACCACACTCCCCTGTTCCACATGCTCACCGCGCCGCTCCTTGCGCTCCTGGGTGAGCGCGCGGACATCCTCCTGTGGATGCGTCTGCCGATGGTGCCGCTCTTCGCATTCGTGCTCTGGGGGACGTTCACGATCGCGCGGCAGCTCTACGACGCGCGCGTGGCCGCGTGGGCGGTCGTGCTGCTGGCGCTCTTCCCGCCGTTCTTTCTGAAGTCGCTCGAATACCGTCCGGACAATCTCTGGAACGCGCTCTGGATTGCGGCGCTGGTGCTCCTCCTTCGCGGACGGAGAGTGTTCTGGGTCGGATTCATCCTCGGATGCGCGCTGGCTGTGTCGGTGAAGACGATGCTGCTGCTGATCACGCTGGGTGTCACGGGAATGCTCTGGTGGCTCTTCGGAATCGGCCGTTCGCACGAAGCATTCAGCCGGCCCGGACCGATTCACGCCCGACGACCAACCGCGATCGTCTTGCTGCTCTCCGGCTTCGCGATCGTTCCCGCGATTCTGGTGATCTATTTCGTGAGCGCCGGGGCGTGGGACTCGCTGATCTATTGCAACGTGACTTTCAACTCCGGGTTGGCTCTGACACGCAAGTACCTGTGGATCGGGCGCGCGATCTTTCCCTTCACCTTCGCAGCGGTGGTGTGGGCGGCGTGGCGCGCGCGCCGGAACGAACATCCCTGGCGTTGGGCTCTGGCGGTCATGGTGGGCGTCTTCACGGTCACGCTGGCGGGATTCTGGCCCCTCATCTCCCCGCGCGACTTCCTGCCGATGATGTCCATTGCGGCGATCTTCGCCGCGGCCGCGCTCACGGACGCACGGCGGCCTCTGTTGGCCATCGGCGCCACTCTCGTTCTCTTCTGCGGTGCCCTCTACTACTACGCCGACCGTTTCGAGAACAATGCCGACTGGCACGTGACGATGATGGAGCAGGCCCTTCGCCTCACCCATCCAGGCGAGCGTCTACTCGACTACAAAGGAGAGACGATCTACCGGCGCCGGCCCTTCTACTACGCGCTCGAGATCGTCACGCGGTCACAGATGGCCGCCGGCATCATCCCCGACACGATCGAGCGCGACGTCATTCGCACGCGGACCTACGCCGCCCAGGCCGACGGACCGATGTGGCCACCGGCCGGGAGAGCGTTCCTCCTCGCGAATTTCGTCAACCTCGGGCGGCTCCGCGCCGCAGGCCAATGGCTGCAGCCCGACGGCAGCTTCACGATCGCCGTCCCCGGCCCCTACGTCGTGCTCGACGAGCGCGGCCTTGCGCAGGGGACGCTGGACGGAGCGCCGAATGGCATTCGCCAGCTCCAGGCGGGAAGGCATCAATTCACCGGCGCGAGGGGAGCATGCGTGGTGTGGGCGCCGGCCTTCGAGCGAGGCCACTCTCCGTTTCACCTTCGCGATCGTGACTTCTGAACGGGCGCGCAGCGGCACTCTCTACGTGTAGAGCCCACCACTGACGTTGATCACCGTGCCGGTGATGTAGCCGGCCTGCTCGCTGGCCAGGAAGGCCACGGTGTAGGCGATGTCGTCCGGTGTGCCCAGGCGTTTGAGGGCGATGTGCTCGGTCAGCTTTTCCCGCGCCTCGTCGCCGAGGGCATCGGTCATGGCGGTCTGGATATAGCCGGGAGCGACCGCATTCACGGTGACGTTGCGGGAGCCGATCTCGAGCGCCAGGGACTTGGTGAAGCCGATGATGGCCGCCTTCGAGGCGGCGTAGTTGACCTGGCCGGCGTTGCCCATCAGTCCGACGATGGAGGAGATGTTGATCACCCGGCCCCAGCGCGCGCGGATCATCTTCTTCACTACCTCCTGCGTGATCGGAAACGCGGAGTCGAGATTCGTACGCATGACGCGGGACCACGCTTCGGGCTTCATGCGAATGAACAGGTCGTCTTCGGTGATGCCGGCATTGTTCACCAGGATGTCGATGGGCCTTTCCTTGACGAGCGCCGCCACTCGCTCGCGCACGTCCGCTGCGGCGATGTCGAGCTCCACGCCGGTAGCGTTGCCGAGCTCCGCGGCCAGTTGGTTCACCCTCTCCGCGGAACGGGCCGCGCAGAGCACGTGCGCGCCGGTCTCGGCGAGTCTGCGGGCGATGGCCTCTCCGATTCCGCGCGAGGCGCCGGTGACGAGTGCGGTCTTGCCGGTCAGATCGATTTTCATGCGTTGGCTCCCGCCGAGGAGTTGAGGAACGATTCGAGTGAGCGCACGTCGGAGATGCTCACCAGTTCTGCTGCAGGATCGATGCGCTTGATCAGCCCGGTGAGCACGCTGCCCGGCCCGATTTCCACGAAGCGCCGCACGCCAATGGCCACCATTTTCTGGATGGACTCGACCCAACGCACGGGGGAGGCCACCTGGCGCAACAGGGCGTTGCGCACCGCGGTCGCGGTTCCGATGGGCGAGGCATCGACGTTCGAGACCAGCGCCACCCACAGGTCCTTGAAATTCGCGTCGTCGAGAATCGGCTCCAGCCGCTCGGCCGCGGGCTTCATCAAGTCGCAGTGGAAGGGGGCGGACACGGCCAGCGGCAATGCCTTACGGATCCCCCGCCCTTTGGCGATGGCGATGGCGCGGTCGATGCCCGCCTTCGTGCCGGCGATGACGGTCTGTCCGGGTGCGTTGATGTTCGCCACCGAGACGACCTCGCCCTGCGATGCTTCCTCGCAGATGGACCGCACTTCTTCGACGGTCGGACCGATCAACGCGGCCATTCCTCCCGTGCCCACGGGCACGGCATCCTGCATGAAGCGACCACGGGCCCGGACGATCTTCGCCGCTTCAGGCGCGGTCAAACCACCCACGCTGACGATGGCGCTGTACTCGCCGAGCGAGTGCCCGGCCACGAGATCCCGCCGCGTGGCTCCACGCTCCACCAGCACGGCGTGCAACGCGGCCGATACCGCGAGAATGGCCGGCTGCGTGTTCTCGGTCAGCTTGAGGTCAGTGTCCGGCCCCTCGAAACAGAGCCTGGAGATCGAGAAGCCGAGGGCCTCGTCGATCTCCTCGAAGACACGACGCGCCGTCGGATACGCTTCGGCGACGTCCTTGCCCATGCCGGTGTACTGACTCCCCTGCCCGGGGAAGACGAAAGCGGTTTCATGGTCCATCGGGGCGGGATGATACCAACGGGAGTGGCCGAGTGGAGGCGTTGTTCGCGCGTCAGACGCTCGGCAACTCGGCGATTCCGTCGGCCGCGGCGACAGCGGCCTCCGCGAGCAGACCCGCGTCGTGCTCACGCTTGTGGAGATCGCGAATCCTGTCTCGAATCTTGCTGTCTACGTTGTTCTGCGCGAAGTCCCGGGCCACACGAACGGCGTTCTTGATGGCCTTGGCGTTGGAGCGGCCGTGAGAAATGATGCAGCCGCCGTTGACGCCCAGAAGCGGCGCGCCGCCATACTCGGAGTAGTCCATCCGCTTCTTGATGTCGTCGAAGGCGCCTCTCAGGATGAGCGCTCCCGCTTTGCGCGGAATCGTGCTCGTGACCGCGGTTCGGAGCATGCCTCCGATCATCTCGCCCAACGCCTCGGAAGCCTTGAGGACGACGTTGCCGATGAAACCGTCGCACACCACCACGTCCGCGTTGCCGTTGAAGACGTCCCGTCCCTCGGCGTTGCCCATGAAGTTGAGCCCGGTCTCCTTCAGAACGCGGAACGTCTCCTTGGTCAGCTCGTTGCCCTTCCCCTCTTCCTCTCCGATGGAAAGGAGTCCGACGCGGGGAGCCTCGAGTCCGAAGACCATCTGCGCGTAGAAGTGGCCCATGACGGCGAACTCGCGCAGGTTGGCCACCTTGGAATCGACGTTCGCCCCGACGTCGAGCAGGCAGGTGTGCCCGTGGGAGCTCGGCAGAATGGCTGCGAGAGCCGGCCGGGTGACGCCTTCGATGGTGCCCAGGACTTTGTATGCGGAGGTCATGGCCGCGCCGGTATGGCCGGCCGAGACCATGGCGTCCGCCTTGCCCTCACCGACCAGGTTCGCGCAGACACGGATCGAGGAGTTGCGTTTGCGGCGCAGAGGCGCGAGCGCGTTGTCGGTCATGTCGACCACTTCGCGCGCGTCGATGATCTGCATCCGGGACGGCAGCGTCGCGCCGAGCTTCTCGCGCAACACCTCCTCGCGTCCGACGAGCAGGATCTCGACCGACGGGTACTCCTCGACGGCGAGCAGTGCGCCCTGGACGATTTCGTCCGGGGCGTTGTCGCCACCCATGGCGTCGAGCGCGATCCGGCAGGTGGCGCGGCCGCCCGTGCTGGTTGCCTCCGTCACGTTCATCGCCAAGACAGGGCGCGGCCGGCCAGTGGAGCCGGCCCGGAACCTCTTACAGGCCGTCCTTGGCGAGGATCTCGCGACCCTTGTAGAAGCCGCACTTGGGACAGACGCGGTGCGGTTCCTTGGCTTCCTGGCACTGCGGGCAGGTGGAGAGCGACTTCAGCTTGAGGAAGTCATGGGCCCGACGCGTACGCGTTCTGGCCTTCGAATGGCGGCGTTTCGGATTCGGCATGGGTGAAGCTCCTTATCAGTTCATGGATGCCGGCTCCCGGCTGGCCGTTCCCGCGGAGGGAACGAACAGCAGGCAACCGGCAGCCTCGTTTCAGACGTCTCTTTTCTTCAACAGCTCTTCGCGAATCTCTTTGAGCGAGCCCCACCGGTCATCCACGATCGAGGTCTCACACGAGCAGCGCTCGCGCGTGCGGTTCGCGCCGCACTTCGGGCAAAGACCGGGACAGTTCTCGTCGCACAACGGCTTCATCGGGATGGAAAGCTGGATCTGCTCCAGCGCGAGATCCCGAAGGGGGATGGTCCGTTCCGAGTAAAACTCGACGTCGAGCTCTTCCGAGTCGGTGATCTCGACCTCTTCGTTCTCCTTGGAGGCCTCGGGACGAGGGCGAAATCTTACGTGAAAGGGTGACGTATTGGCAATTGGATACGGATCCGCACACCGCGAACAGGTCAGATCGGCTCCGAACTGGACCGTTCCGTCCGCGACGTATTCGTCGTCCAGGTCGCCTTGGCGCACCGTGGTTTCAATCGTGGCGCTCCCCGCTTTGGCGAGCTCATCCCGCTCGAGGTCGGAGACGCCCACGACGAAGGTGGACCGATAGGTCTGAGGTCCACCGTCGTCGATGGCCTTGAAGTCGATGAGATCACGCATGGTGGGGTTCGCACACCCGGAGCGTGCCAACAGATGACCCGTAACCCGTTGTCGCCGCGAATCTATTTCGCCGAGATCCGGAGGCGCAGCTCCTCCTGATCGCCATGGATGGACGACGCCGCCTCCACGGAGGAGGCTTGTTCCAGCGCCCCCATCCAACGGCGCAGGTCGCGCGCCCCCCGGTGAATTCGGGGCGTTGCGAAACGGAGGGCCGGGTTGTCGCCGACCTTCCGGAGGATGGGGATGAGCCGCGGAGGATCGAGGCGCAGGGCCCAGCGGTTCGCCGGCCAGGGCAGCGGCGCGCGCGCATCCTTCAAATACTCCGACGCCGTGGAGCGGTCGAAGGAGATCACCAGCTCGCCCCCCTGCTCGGCCTTCTGACCCATCAGATCGAGGAGGTTGTCGTATCGGGCCACGGTGGCCCGGGTCTGCTCATTCGCCGGGACCCCGATGGCCATGAAGGGACGGGGAAGCAACGTCCCGGTGTCGACGCGGTAGAGGGCCAGAGTACCCCCTCCTCCGACGAGCGCCTCGATGTCCGCCGCGACGAGACGATCGAGATCTCCGAGCACACGGGGAGGCTCGCTGAACGCAACCGCCAAGAGTGCCGATCGGGGAAGGGTGGCCCGAACATCAGGTCGCGTGGCCTCCGGAGTTTTTCCGACGGCCGCCCGCGAGGTGATCTCGATCTGACGCTCGCTCACGCTCACCGAGCTGAGAGCCGGCCGGCCAATGGGAGGAAAGGCACCCTTCGATTCCTGACGCTGTACGACGACGGCATCCCCCGGCGGAAGGAGCGCCGCCAGGCCGATCTCGACCGGCGGCGCCGAGGGCACATGCTCTCCACCATTGATGATGAGCGTACGCCCCATCCACTGTGAGTCGACGTCGGAGAACCAGGTCCACCCGCGAACGATGAGGAAGCGCACCGGATCGAGGCGAACGGCGTAGCTGGTGATCTTCCCCCGTTTCCACACGACCGCCTCCGCACGCCCCAGCGTGGAGGCCGGCGGCAAGGCCTGCTCGCCGGTCCAGCGCGTCACGGTCTCGCGAGTGATGGGATTGGCGGCCAGCTTCGTCAGCAACACGGCCGGAGTGGGAATCAGGGCATAGGCCTCCGCATCGGAAGGCACGTGAGCCAGCAGCGCGGCTTGGGAGTCCGTCAGTGGGAAGCGCAGCGGCGCGGCCTCTTTCGGAGTCGTGACCACGAGGTAGACGGCCAGCGCACCGATGGCGACCACGAGGATGCAGAGAATGGTGAGAAAGGTACGCATCAGTCGGTTGGCGTCCGGCGGCTGGCGATGGGTGGAGGAGCGGCTTCGCCCGAATGGAATGCAGGCAAGGTCGCGCGAGCGAAGTCGGGCATTCGGTCGAGCTCAGCTCTCGCGCCGATCGCCGACCACCCCTTGACACCCGGGACCTGCGAGCTGAAATCGAGTGCTACCATCGCGCGCCGATGTCTCTCCTGCCGACCGTGTCGGTCGTTTTTCACACTCTACGCCATGCACTCGCCGATCGGGTGAGCCGTGCGTGGAGCTCGGCCTCACGCCGCGAAAAGAAACTGAGGATCGGCGTCGACATCCGCCCCTTCTACGAGCCGCTGACCGGTGTCGGGTGGTACCTCTACTATCTCCTGCACGAGCTGGCCAGACGAGAGGACGTGGAGCTGTTCCTCTTTGGCGATGCGCGCGTCACCGACGACGGGCCGCACCTGCACGCTGACCTTCCACCGGGAGCCCGGCTCTGCTCCTTCGACCTGCGTGGCCTGCCGCTCTCCCGCATTTCGCGACCGCTCACCGCCGCCGCCTACGTGCTCTGGCTCGAGCTGACCGGCTGCGATGTGTTCTTCGGTGCGAACTACTTCCTGCCGCGTCTGCATGCCGCCGTGGCACGGCGACGAGTGATCACAGTCCACGACCTCACCTACAAACGCTTCCCGGAGCTGCTGCAGAAGGAGACGCTGGAGAATCTGCACCGGCAGATGATGCGCGAAGTGGCGGCGGCGGATGCCGTCGTCTGCGTCTCGGAATCGACGCGCCGCGACCTGCTGCGTTACTACGACGTCGACCCCTCACGCGTGGTGGCCATCCACTCCGGGCTGGGCACGCCGCAGGCGGCGGAGGCCTTCGACGGTCTCCCTTCGCGCTACATCCTCTTCGTCAGCACGATCGAGCCGCGCAAGGACCTGGGCACACTCATCGATGCGTACGAGCGTCTCCGGGACCGAGGCGTGTATGACGGGTCGCTGGTCGTGGTGGGGAGAGTCGGCTGGAAGTCGGCCTCTCTGGTGACGCGTCTGCGTGGGCGTGGCATCGTCCATCTCGATTACCTGCCCGCGGCCCAATTGGCAACGGTGTACGAGCGCGCCGAAGTCTTCGTCTTCCCATCGCTCTACGAGGGATTCGGCTTCCCCTTGCTGGAAGCGATGGCGCGCGGGGTTCCTTCCGTGGCCGCGCGCTCGTCTTCGCTGCCGGAGATCGGCGGAGAGGCAGCGGTCTACTTCGAGCCCGGCGACGCGAATGCACTGACCGCCCGGCTGGAGCGCGTCCTCACCGATCGCCCGTTGCGCGAGGAACTGGCCATCCGCGGCAGAGCGCGCGCCGCGGAGTTCCGCTGGGAACGCGCCGCGGACGAGACGCTGGCCGTGTTGCGACGCGCGGCTTCTTGACTCACGTTCGCGGGTCGCGGTGTGCAGCCAGCCGAAGCCCCGAGCACGCAGTAGACTCACGCCGTGAACCTCCTCATCGACGGTCGGCCGCTGGTGGGCAACCGCACCGGCATCGGAGTGCACACCGCGGAGATCGCCCGGCGGCTGGCCTTCGATCCGGCACCACTGCTCGCCTCGCACGCGGAGATCGCCGATCGCGAGGGCATCGAAGGGCTCCGTTACCGGGTGGACGAGATGCCGCTGGGCGTGCTGTGGCAGCAGCTCGTGTTGCCGCGTATCCAGGCGGATGTGTTGTGGGGACCCCACGGGACCTTGCCTCTGACGTGGAAGAAGCCGTCGGTGGTGACCCTGCACGACTTCACCTCCATCACCATGCCTCTGCGCCACCGGCTGAAGACCATCCTTTCGTTCAACCTCTTCATCGGAGCCAGTCTGGAGCAGGCCACGCGCGTGGCCTGCGTCTCGAAGGTCGTCGCCGCGGAGGCGATGAGGGGATTCGGAGTGCCGGCCGCAAAGATCGAGATCGTGCCGAACGGCGTCGATGAGTTCTTCACGCCGGGGGTCGAGCCGGAGCAGGACTACATCCTCTTCGCCGGAACGCTGGAGCCGCGCAAGGGCGTGGACGATCTGATCGACGTCTGGCGCACGCTGCGCACACCGCGGCCACGGCTGGTGCTCTGCGGCGGAACCGGGTGGGGCCGGCCCATCGCGCCCGAAGAAGGACTCGAGCTCACCGGCTACGTTTCCCGCGAGCGACTGCGCGAGCTCTATCGGCGCGCCCTGCTCTTCGTCTATCCGTCGCGGCACGAAGGCTTCGGCATCCCGCCACTGGAGGCGATGGCCTGCGGTGCCGCGGTCATCGCCACACGCACCGGCGCCATTCCGGACTACGCCGAAGGCGCGGCCTTGCTGATCGCGGCAGGCGACCGTGAGGCTCTGCGCGCATCGATGACCCGCGCGCTGGCCGACGCTTCGCTTCGCGCGGAACTGCGCGCACGCGGTGCAGAACGGGCCACCGCGTGGCGCTGGGATCGCGCCGCTGCGTCCATGCGCGAGCTCTGCGAAGCCGCTTCCGGCCGCTGAAAAGCGTGGAACATCGTGGAACGTCGCGTCCGAATTACGATTTTCATAAACAAAAGCCTTGACAATATCGATTAACGATCCTATTTTTCATTTAGCAAATGATGATCGCCATCTGGATGAATGATTCAGTCACGCCGCAGGTCATCGATTCCCGTATCTTTTCTTCACGCACCCCTACCCCCGGTACCCCAAGCGACGAAAAGTTAGCTGGAGCGATCCAGCGTGTTATGCCAAGAAGCGCGACCGGGAGGTCCCGTAAAGGCATGAAAGGTGGTGAGTCCTAATGGCAGCGAAGAAGAAGGCCGCGCCCGCGAAGAAGAGCAGCGCCAAGAAGTCGTCCAAGAAGAAATAAGCGATCATCACCGAATCTTTGGGGAGTCGTACTGGTAGGGCCGGCGTAAGCCGGCCCTACGTTTTCCCCGCGCAACTTTCCCAGCGCTGGCGCGTACCTTGAGACATGCGCAAGCTCCTCATCCTGGCCACCTGCCTGCTCGTCTCCTCGTCACTCCTGGCCGAGGACGTGGAGCATCGCTTCCAGTCCTCGGTGGCCCGCGGCCAGGTGCAGCGCATCCGGATCGACATCCCCTTCGGCAGCTTTACCGTGCGCAACGGCGTCAGCAGCCGCATCGCTCTCTCCGGCGTCACGTCCCGCGACTACGACGGCCAGCGCGAGCGCATTTGGGCGCAAGGAGTCGTCGACGACACCAGCGTGGAAGTGACCATCAACGGCGCGGAGGCCGTCATCCGTCGCCGGTTCGGCCGCAATGCCTCCAGCTGGCGTGCCCGCAAATTCACCGGCCTGGACCTCCGCCTCGAGCTTCCTCCCGGAGTCGATGTGGAGTTCACCACGTCGGCGGGTGAAGTGACCATGGACGGAGACTTCGGCGACGTGAGCCTCGACCTGCGCGCCGGAGAATTCAAGCTCCGCACTCCTCGCGCCAGCGTTCGCGAGTTGAACGCCTCCTGCCGGGTCGGTGAGGTGCGCGCCAACCTGGGCACAGAGATCGTCAGTCGCGAAGGCCTCTTCCCCGGCCGCATCCACTTCTTCAACGCCACCGGAAAGACGCACGTGAATGTGCATGTCACGGCCGGCGAGGTCGACGTGGCCTTGACGCAGTAGTCGGTTGGCGGGTGGCAGTAGGCAGTTGGCGGTTGGCGGTTGGCGGTGAATACTCGATCCCCCGTCCACGCGAGCTCTCTTCACTCCGCCCGCTCAGCCAGCGCGCACGAAACGCTCCGCCTCCTCTTCCGTGGTGACTTCACCTCGCAGTTGCGCCTCCAGGAGGGAGCGCTTGAGGCGACCGAGCTCCGGTCCGGGAGCGCGTCCGGTCATCGCGGCGATGGCGTCGCCTCCCAGAAGGGCGCGCATGGCAAAGTCGGGGAAGTCGAGGCTGGCCTCGCGGCCGAGAGCCCGGAGCACCGCCGGCAACTGGCGCGCGACGGACTCGCCGGCGTCGAAGAGCGCAATCCGCCCATGCCCCTCGATCAGCTGTTGCAGGGAGAGCACGTCTCGCAGCAACGTGTCACTCCATCGCCATCGCGACGCGTACGCCCGCGGCTCATCGACGAGAAGCGCGTAGGCCCCGGCAAGGCTCACGTCGTCCGCCTGAACCTGGGGGGCGCTCAGTCCCAGCGCCTCCGTCAATCCTGTCTCGTGGAGAAGGCCGATCGCGCGACTCAATGCATCCGATGAGAAGATCACCGACAGCTCGTACGTGACCCGTTCGGCGGCAACAAGGACGATCTTTTGCGCTCGAGCCCGCATGGCCTCCAGCGTGCTTGCGTCGATGGCGAATCCGTACTTCACCGCCATCCGCACGCCCTTGAGCACGCGCAGCGGATCGTCGTCGAAGTTCGAGGCCGCCACCATGCGCACCAGCCCCGCCGCGGCATCGCTCCGTCCCCCGTGCGGGTCGAGAAAGACCTGCTGGTCCAGATCGACGGCCATCGCATTCATGGTGAAGTCGCGGCGCGCCAGATCCGCGTCGATGTCGTGATCGAGGATCTCCGCGAAGTCATAGACGTGCGCCTGCAGCACGACGCGATAGGCGCTGAGGTGCTCCTGATCGCCCAACCGGATCACGCGCGGACTGATCGACTGGGCCGCACCGAAGGGATCGTCGCAGGCCACGTCCGCGTCCGCGGGATCGCGTCCCAGCAGCAGGTCCCGAATCGCGCCGCCGACCGCGTAATGGCGCGGGCCCAGGCGCGCCAGCGCGGGGAAGCGCCGCGTCAGCTCCGCGGTCAGCCACGCGCCTTCGGGCTTGTCGTCCGCGCTCACGTTCGTTTACCGCACTGCATTCCGCAGCACGCCGATCCCTTCGATCTCCACCTCCACCGACTCCCCCGCGGCAAGCGGGCCGACGCCGGCAGGAGTGCCGGTGAGAATCACGTCGCCCGGAACGAGGGTCATGATGGCGGTGATGTACTCGAAGAGAAAGTCGGGAGAGAAGATCATCTGCGAAGTGCGGCCATCCTGGCGCATCTCACCGTTCACGCGCGTGACCAGCCTGAGATCGGAGACATCCAACTCGTCCTCGACGCAGGGGCCGATGGGACAGAAGGTGTCGAAGCCTTTCCCCCGCGTGAACTGCACGTCCTTCTTCTGCAGGTCGCGCGCGGTGACGTCGTTCGCGCACGAGAATCCCCTCACGTAATCCCTCCACCGCGCAGCCGGCACGCGCGTGGCCTCACGTCCCACGATGATGGCCAGCTCGCCCTCGAAGTCGACGCGTTGCGACGCCGCGGGGCGGACGATCGTCCCTTCCGGCGCGAGCAATGCGCTCGGCGGCTTGAGGAAGAGAATCGGATCGGAGGGAGCCTCGTTGCCCAGCTCCTTCGCGTGGTCAGCATAGTTGCGACCCACGCAGACGATTTTCGAGGGAACGACCGGTGGAAGCAGGACCGCCCCTTGCGGCACGGCTGCCGACTCCGCAATACGGCCTTGGTGAAGGAAGCGATAGGTCTTCATTGCGTGGGGGATTGTATGCGGTTGGCGGTTGGCGGTTGGCGGTTGGCGG